>JBJMPM010000362.1:0-15493 GCA_045803205.1 Longimicrobiaceae bacterium | reverse complement strand
CTTGGGGCTGAGGCTGCTGTAGGTCCCGCGCAACTCTGCGATAGCCGACCGGTGAACCTGTCGGGAAGAGCCGGATGCGGGAAATCCGCACGTCCGGTTCGAGGAGGGGGACCAGGGGAGACCCTGGTTCCTACTCTACCGCGAAACGGCCGTCAGCTGAGCCTGTCGCGCGTGGCGAACCAGATGTAGAGCGGCATCCCGGCGCAGAGGATGAGGAAGCCCCAGAGCACCACCTGCGCCCCGACGCCGTAGACGGTGTAGAGCACGAACACGAAGGCGACGGGCGCCACCCACTGCGCCCGCCGCCGCTCGGCCGCGGTGTAGCGCGCCGGGTCGCGCCGGGCCAGCATCAGCTCCGCCGCGGCGGCGTAGAGGTGCGGCACCAGCGTGGTGAGCACCGCCAGCAGCACGATGAAGTTGAAGACGCCCAGCAGCGACTTCTGGAAGTAGAGGAGGAGCATCGCGCTCGACACCGCCGTCCCGGCGACCAGCGCCACGTGCGGCGTGCCGAAGCGCGGGTGCACCCGCCCCAGCCCGCGGAAGAAGATCCCGTCGCGCGCCGCGGTGAAGGGGATGCGCCCCGCCATCAGGATCCACCCGTTCAGCGTCCCGATCCCCGCCGCCATGGCGCAGAGGCCGACGGTCGTCTCCGCCCATCCCCCCAGCGTGCGCCCCGCGGCCACGGCGATCGGCCGGGCGGAGGCGGCGATCTCGGCGTTCGGCAGCGCGCCGGTGACGGCGACGGCGGCCACCAGGAAGATCACCGTCGCCACCGCGTACCCCAGCAGCGTCCCCCGGCGGATGGTGCGCTCGGGCGACTGCACCTCCTCGGCGGGGACGGTGGCGGACTCGACGCCGGCGTACGCCCACACCACCAGCGCGGCGCCGGCGGCCAGCGACCCGAGCCCGTGCGGCGCGAAGGGGACGAAGTGGGCCGCCCGCGCCGAGGGGAGCATCGCCAGCGACACCAGCAGCATGGGGAGCGCGCTGGTGCACATCACCACCACCTGCAGCCGCGCGCTCTGGCGGATCCCCAGCACGTTGAGCGCGCACAGCCCCCAGAGGAGCGCCTGCGCCAGCGCGAACTGCAGCCCCACGCTCCCCGCCAGCGGCCGCGAGAAGCCGACGGCGTACCCGACGACGGCGGTGACGATGGCGGCGTTCCCCACCACCGTGCTGATCCAGTACGACCACACCGACTGGAAGGCCACCACCTCGCCGAACGCCTCGCGCGCGAAGACGTACGGGCCGCCCGTCACCGGGTAGCGCGAGCCCAGGCTGGCGTAGACCAGCGCCACGAACAGGTACCCCGCGGCGGTGAGCGCCCACGCCGCGATCCCCAGCGGCCCGGTGGTCGCCGCGAGCGAGGCGGGGAGGGTGTAGACCGACGTCCCCACCATGTTGCCCACGCAGAGCGCCACGGTGCCCAGCAGCGTGAGCCCGCGCACCAGCGAGGCGGCGGGCCGCTCCGGCGCGCGCGGGGGCGTCTCTGCCACGGGGACGGAGGAAGTCACGGCGGCGGGGGGATGGGGATGGATGGCGTTTTCGGAGAGACCCGTCGAATGTGCGCCGCCGCCCGGCCGATCACAAGCCGCTTGCGATCTTCCGCCATTGTGGCGACGATGCGGCTGAAGCTGCGGCTACGACCTCACGCAGTCCGCCTTTGCGGACATCGACCACACGCCAGTATGCATCTACGCGCCACGGAGTTGATCGAGCGTCTGCAGCTCCAGCCGCATCCGGAGGGAGGGTTCTACCGCGAGGTGTTCCGGTCCGTGCGGCGGGTGCAGCCGTTCGGCGCGCGCCCGTCGCGGAGCGCGCTGACGCTCATCTACTTCCTGCTGGTGGACGGGGGATGCAGCCGGTGGCACCGCGTGGCCTCGGACGAGGCGTGGAGCTGGGTGGAGGGCGACGCGCTGGAGCTCTTCCGCATCGACGCGGGGCTGGCGGCGTTCACGCGCGAGCACCTCGGCGCGCCGGCGGAGGGGCGCGAGGCGGCGGCGGTGATTCCCGCGGGCGACTGGCAGGCGGCGCGCACCACTGGCGCGTACACGCTCGTCACCTGCGCCGTGGGCCCCGGCTTCGACTTCGCGGACTTCGCGATGCTCTCCGACCTCCCCCAGCTCGCGGACGAGATCTCCCGGCGGTATCCAGAGGCGGCGGCGCTGGTCTGATAGATTCAAACTGCATTCTCTCACAGAGGTCACAGAGGTCACAGAGGAACCGCGGTGCTTTTCCTCCGTGCCCTCTGTGACCTCTGTGAGAGGCATTCTGTTTTAGCGATCAAAACAGCGAGATCTGCTCGCCGATCTCCTTCGGATCCACGGGACGGATGCCGAGCCGCCGCTGGAACTCGCGCGCCGACGCGGGGCTGTGGCCCTCGTAGTGGTTGTTGACGTAGCCGTAGACGTCGATCCCCAGCTCCAGCGACCGCCGCAGCACGCCGAGCCAGTCGTCCATCTCGTCCGCGCGCGAGACCTGCACGTGCGAGAAGTCGGTGAGGTCGCGGTTGGGTCCCATCCACCGCAGGTAGTGGAAGTCCGCCGTGGGCGCCGCGGCCAGCTCCAGCACCGCCTCGCGCGGGAGCCAGGGGCCGTCGCTCAGCGCCAGCGCGACGCCGTTGTCGGTGAGGAGCGAGAGCAGGTCGAGGAGCGCCCTCTCCCCCGTCCACCGCGCCTGCCGCACCTCCACCGCGAAGCGCAGGTCGCGCGGGAGGCGGGGGACGAAGGCCGCCAGCGCGCCCAGCTCCGAGGGCGCGAAGTCCGGCCCGAGCTGCACCAGGATCGGCCCCAGCTTGGGCCCCAGCAGCCGCGCGCGCTCCAGGAAGAGCTCCGTGTCGGCGTCGGCGCCGCGGAGGTGGCGGTCGTGGGTGATGTCGCGCGGGAGCTTGAGGGAGAAGACGAAGCCGTCCGGCGTGCGCTCCGCCCACCCGCGCACGCTGTTGACCGGCGGGATGGCGTAGAAGGTCGAATCGACCTCCACCGTGGGGAACGCCTCGGCGTAGCGCCTGAGCATGTCGGCGGAGCGGGTGCCCTCGGGATAGAAGGGCCCCACCCACCCCGCGTAGTTCCACCCCTGCGTCCCGATCAGCACCCGTCCGCCCACCCGTCGTCCCTCCGCTGCGGAGTCCATCCACCTGTCGAATCGTTGATGGCGGGTCCCGTCCGCCGCAAGATCGGTCGCGCACCATCCGCGCCGTGTCGTCAGCCGCCCGCATCTCAACCGACGTCATCCTGAGGGCGGCCACGGTCCAACCTCGGTCGCCGCGGAGCCGGCAGCCCGAAGGATCTGAAGTCGGCGCTCGGAACCAGGCATCGGGGTACGCGACGGGGCCGTGACTCGGCACGGGAACATCTTCCTGAAACTTCCGCGAAACGGGTCCCGTAGGACCATCCGGCCCGGCGGAATCCGCCCATTTCGAGGAAGTCCCAGAACCACGGGAGCGTTGCAATGCAGAACGATTCGAAGCTCGAGACGATCCTGAAGTGGATCGTGCTGGTGATCGCCGCGGTGGTGGCCCTGAAGATCGTGTTCAGCGTGTTCGCGATCGCGTTCGTGCTGGGCGGCTTTCTGCTCACGAAGATCCTGCCGCTGGTGCTGCTGGTGTGGATCGTCCTGAAGCTGATCGAGTGGTGGAAGTCGCGGAACGGCACCGTTCCCGTCGAGTCGGAGTCCTGATCCGGGGGCGGACCCCCCGGCCATCGATACTCACGCAGAGACGCGGAGGCACGGAGAGAACTTCTCTCTGTGCCTCCGCGTCTTTGCGTGAGTATCTCGGTTGGCAGGGCGAATGAATTCGCTGCAACAACTACACGAAGTCCGCCTTCGCGGACTCCCACCTTCGTTGCTCCCTCTGCCCTGCGGCACGCGATCGGCCCCACTGTGGCCGAGGTTGGCGAACCTCGGCCACGCAGATTCCCGTCGCGCGCCCCTGGACGACAGCCACACGACAGGCTGTAGTCCGCGAAGGCGGACTTCGTGTAGTTGTTGCAGCGAATTCATTCGCCCTGCCACCCCCGCGGCCACACAAACGCCCGCCCCGGCCGCGCCATGCTGCGCGACCGGGGCGGGCAACTTCTTCTGGCGATTCAGCTTTCAGTCAGCCGACGGCACCTCGGCGAAGGCGATGGCGAAGGGGCAGATGCCGGTGGCGACCGTCCGCTCCACCGTGGTCGTCCCCACCAGCCGGTACGCCTTGCCGGCGGAGGCGCAGTCGCCCGGGTTGGTGGTGTGCAGCCGGCCCGCGTAGTCGAAGCCCAGCGCCGACACTGGCGGCGCGCCGCCGGGGACGATCGGGTTCGAGATCGGCCGCACGAAGCTCAGCGAGCTCGGGTTCCACACCACGATCCCCGTCCCGTACACCCCCACGTAGATGTTCCCGTCCGGCCCCGCCGCGATCGCTCCCGGGAACTGGCCGAATCCCCCGACCACCCGCTCCTCGGTGAGCGTCGCCAGGTTCACCACCGAGAGCGAGCTGTTGTTCCCGCCGAAGGTGCCGGAGTTGATCACGTACAGCTTCCCGTTCCGCACCACCCCCGCCGCCGGGTTGATCCCGCTCAGCGCGATCGTCCCCGCCGCCTGGCCCGCAGAGTTGATCACCGTCACCGAGCCCGGGCCCGCGGGCGTGAAGTTCACCAGGTTGCCGTTCACCACGAACACGCGCCCGTCCGTCCCCTCCACCACCGCCTGCGGGTAGACGCCCACGGCCACCTCGGCGCCGGCGGTGGCGCGGTTCACGTTCACCGGCGACACGGTGTTGCGGTTGGAGTTGGCGACGATGGCGATGGAGTCGTTCAGGAACGCCACCCCCGTGGCGCCCGAGTTCGCCGGCAGCGCCACGCTCCCCGCCACCGTGCCGCTGCGCAGGTTCACGAGGGTGGCGAAGGGGTAGATCCCCTCGGGGACCACCGCCACGGCGCCGCGCGCCGCCACCGTCACCGGCGACGCGGAGACGGAGCCGAGCCCCACCGTGCGCGGGGTCACGGCCGCGCTGTCCACCGGGATCAGGGTGAGCGAGTTGTCGACGCTGTTCACCACGATCGCCAGGCGCGCCGAGATGCCGCGTGGGGAGTTGGGATTGTCACAGGCGGCGAGCGCCGGGAGCGCCGCGGCCGAGAGCAGGGCGAGCCGGAGGAGCCGGCGCGGGAACGAGCTCTTCATCAGTCCAGATCTTTTTTTCAGGGTTGATGGATTCCGGAGCGGCGCAGCCGCAGGTCGAAGCGGACCCGCCGCCCCGGCTCGGGATAGCCGGCGATCAGCGACTCGCGCTCGCCGAACAGCCGGTCCACGTCGATCGCGGTGACGGCGGTCCACCCGCCGACCCGCCACTCGCGCGAGAGCCCCGCCTCCGCGCTCCAGAAGCCGGGGAGCGCGTTCACCTTCGCCGGCGCGGGGTAGCGCAGCCCGGTGTAGTGCGCCGCGACTTCCGCGCGCCACGCGCCGGGGGACCACTCGCCGGTGAAGAGCCCGGAGTGCTCCGGGCGGTAGGCGACCTGGATCCCGCTGTCCTCCCCGTCCTGCACGTAGGTGATCCGGGCGATGGACCACGCGCCGGAGAGCCGCAGCCGCGCCGCGGGGAAGGCCGCCTGCAGCCGCGCGTCGGCGCCGCGGCGGTCCACGTCCAGGTTCCGCGGGCTCCAGCGGAAGGTGAAGTCGGGGAGCCAGACGATCATCCCCTTCACGTCGCCGGTGTACGCGGCGGCGGAGAGGGTCAGCTCCGCGGCCCCGGCGCGCGCCTCCGCAGCGGCGGAGAGCTCCCATTCGTTGGGGACGCGCTCGGGGCGGAGGTCGGGGTTCGGCGCCACCCCCACCCCTTCGCGGAAGAACTGGTCGCCCAGCGAGGGCGGGCTGAAGCTGCTGCGGTTGGCGATCTCGAAGCGGAACGCCCCCACCGCCGTCCCCGCCGAGAGCGAGCGCGAGACGAACCAGTCGCCCGTCACCCCGTCCCGGTCCACCCGCGCCACCGCGGAGAGGGAGAGGGGGAGGCGGGCGAGCGTCGTCCCCCCCAGCGCGTGGGCGAAGGCGCCCAGGTCCCGCCGGGTGCGCGGCGCGAGGTCGGAGAGCGCGCCGGCGTCGACGTGCTGCACCCCCGCCTGCACTCCCGCGCCGACGCCGCGGAGCAGCGCCGCCGCGGAGAGCATGCGCTCGGCTTCCATCCGCAGCTCCGCGGTGCGGACGCGGGTGGTGTCGTCGTACGCCAGGCCGAAGGGCGGGGCCGGGTCGCTGAAGCGCACCCGCTGCGCGGCGCCGGAGAGGAGGAAGGTCGCGCTCGACCGCGCGCCCGTCCTGCGCCACGAGGCAGACGCGCGGCCGCGCCCCATCTCCTCCCGCGCCTCGGGCGACGGCGTGTGGCCGGTGCCGGGGAGGCCGCGGTCCAGCGCGTCCCATCCCCCGCGCAGCCGCAGCTCGCCGCCGCCCAGGGGCGATGCGGCCGCGCCGAACGCGCTCCACTCGCGCAGGCCGCCGTTGGTGCGGCGGACGACCGTGGGATCGTTCACGTCGCGGCGGTAGTCGAAGGCGCCGCCGATCCGCCGCGCGCCGCCGCCCGCGCTCCACGCGCCCCGGCCGAGCGCGCCGCCCGTCTCGGCGCGCCCGCCCCACTCGCCGAGCGTGCCGGCGGAGAGCTCCACCACCTGCCGTGCCTCCGCCGCCCGCGTCTCGATCAGCACCACGCCGGCGACGGCGCGCGCGCCGTAGCGCGCCGTCCGCGCCCCCGGGAGCACGGTCACGCGCTCGATGGCGCCCGCGGGCACCGCGCTCAGGTCCGCCTCGCCGGTGACGGGGTCGTTGAGCGCCACCCCGTCCACCAGCACCAGCACCTCGTCCGCCGCGCTCCCGCGGATGCTCACCGTCTTCGCGCCGGTCGGCCCGCTGCCGCGCACCACCACGCCGGGGACGCGCTCCACCACCTCCGCAGCGGTGCGCGCGCCGCTCGCCTCGATCTCCGCGCGCGACAGGGTGCCGCCCGCCGCCGGCGCGGACTCCGCCGCCACCCGCAGCGGGGCCAGGGCCACGGGAAGGGGCTGGATGGAGATGCTCAGCCGCGTCGTCGCGCCGTTGCGCGCCTCCGCGGCCACCTCGCGCGCGGCGAAGCCCGCCCGGCGCACGAGGATGCGGTACGCGCCCGGCTCCAGCCCGCGCAGGCGGAAGGCGCCCGCCGCGTCCGTGCGCGTCGCGATCGCGGTCCCTGCCAGCTCCACGGACGCCGCCTCGACCGGCGCGCCCGTCGCCGCGTCCGTCACCGTCCCCGCCAGCTCGCCGGGGAACTGCGCGAGCAGCCGCGCGGGGCCGAGGAGGAGCAGGGCGAGGGCGAGCGCGAGCAGGAGGCGCAGCCGGGGGAGCAGGGCGAATGAATTCGCTGCAACAGCCACACGAAGTCCGCCTGCGCGGACTACCGGCCCCGGTGCGACCGTGGTCCGGGTGGCGCGCGACAGGCCGCGGGGCGGCCGAGGCGCAGCGCCCTCTCCGGCTCGCTCAAGCTCGCCACCGCTCCCGTACCGGGAGAGGTTGAATGCTTCCGCACCTGCGCCATCCGGACCGGTCGCGCTGACGCTGGTTCGCACGACTCCGTGCAGGCTGAACCACCGCCGCGCCCACCCCCCTCTCCCGGTACGGGAGAGGGATTGCGCTCCAAGGCGCAGGGAGAGGGCGCCGCGGCTGCGGATCCGCGCAGAATCCCGTCTACGCGGCATGCGGCGCCTCCTCCCCGTGGCCCATCTGCGCGCACGCCTCGCCCGAAAGGGGGACGACCTGGGGCGCGCCCTCGTCCGGACCGGGGCCCTCGTGGCGGCCGATCCGGACGGGCCAGCCGTAGACGCGCTCCACCGTCTCGCGCGTCAGCACCTCGGCGGGCGAGCCGGCGGCGGCCACGGCGCCGCGGTTCAGCAGCACCAGGCGGTCGGCGTAGCGCGCGGCCAGGTTCAGGTTGTGGGTCACCAGCAGCACCGTGGTCCCCGCCCGCCCCAACTCGCGCAGCAGCTCGAAGATCGCCATCTCGTGGCTCACGTCGAGCGCGGCCGTGGGCTCGTCGAGCGCCAGGGCAGCGGGCTCCTGCGCCAGCGCGCGCGCCACCCGCGCCCGCTGCCGCTCGCCACCGGAAAGGGTGGAGACGGGGCGGTGCGCCAGCGCCAGCACGTCGCAGCGGCGCATCGCCTCCTCCACCGCGCGGCGGTCCGCCTCCCCCTCGCGGCGCCAGGGGCCCAGGTGCGGGTAGCGCCCCATCGCCACCAGCTCGCGCACGCTCATCGGGAAGGCGGCCTCCTCCCCCTGCGGCACCACGCCCACGGCACGCGCGATCTCCGGCCGCGCCCACCGCGTCACCGGGCGGCCGTCCAGCTCGATCTCGCCCGCGGCGGGGAGCAGGGTGCCCAGCAGCAGCCGCAGCAGCGTCGACTTCCCCGAGCCGTTCGGCCCCAGCACCGCCGTGCAGCTCCCGGCGGGGACGTCGAGCGAGACGGAGTCCACCGCGGGACCGGTCGCCTCGGGATAGCGGAAGCTCACGCCGCGGCAGCGCCACCCGTTCATGCCGCCCTCCGCCGCAGCAGGTAGACGAAGAAGGGGACGCCCACGAACGCCGTCACCACGCCCACCGGGAGCTCCGTGGGCGCCACCGCGGTGCGCGCCAGCGTGTCGGCAGCGACGGTGAACGAGGCGCCCAGCAGCACCGAGGCGGGGAGGAGGAAGCGGTGGTCCGCCCCCCAGAGCATCCGCACCACGTGCGGTACCACCAGCCCCACGAAGCCGATCACCCCGCTCACCGCCACCGCGCCCGCCGTGAGCAGCGACGCCGTCCCGTACGCCACCAGCTTGGCGCGTTCCACCCGCGTCCCCAGGTACGCGGCGGTCTCCTCCCCCACCGCCAGCAGGTTCAGCGGCCGCGCGAGCGCCATCAGCACCGCCACCCCGGGAACCATCGCCCCCGCCAGCAGCGCGATGGAGCGCCACGAGGCGCTGGAGAAGCTCCCCATCATCCAGAACACCGCGGAGCGGAAGGCGTCGGCGGTGGCGAAGGTGAGGGCGAGCAGGATGCAGGCGTTGAAGAAGGCGCCCGCCACCACCCCGGCGAGCAGGAGGATGCGGGTGTCGAGCGTGCGCCCCGCCACGGCCGCCAGGCGGAAGACGAGGACCACGGCCAGGATCGCCCCCGCCAGCGCGCACGCGGCCACGATCCCGCCCGAGGCCGCCGCGCCGCCCAGGGCGATGGCGAACACCGCGCCCACCGCCGCGCCGCCGCTGATCCCCAGGATGTACGGCTCCGCCAGCGGGTTGCGCAGCAGCGCCTGGAAGGTGGCGCCGCTCGCCGCCAGCGACCCGCCCACCATCGCCGCCAGCACCGCGCGCGGCAGGCGCAGCCGGCGGACGATGGCGACCGTGGTGGGGTCGGCGTCGCCGCGCAGGCCGTCCACCACCTGGCGCAGGGAGAGCGGCACCGCGCCCAGGCGGATGGCCGCCAGGAGCGCCGCCGCCAGCAGGGCGGCGAGGAGCAGGAGGCGCGCGGCCGGCTTCACGGGCGGCGCAGCTCCGGGTGGATGGCGTCGCGCATCGCCCGCGCGGCCTCGCCCAGGCGCGGCCCGGGCTGGTTGACGACTTCCGCCGGGACCATCACCCCGCGCCCCTCCCGCAGGGCGCGCAGCTCGCGCCACCCCGGAGCGCCTTTCATCGCCTCGACGCGCCCGGCGCCCTGCTCCCCGCGCGGCACCACCACGTAGTCCGGCTGGCGGCGGACGATCTCCTCGATCGACACCGTGGGCCAGAGCGCCCCCTGGTCGGCGAAGACGTTGCGCCCGCCGGCGACCTCGATCACCTGGCTGACGAAGGTCTTCGGCCCGGCGGTGAGCGGGGGGTCGTTCCAGGCCATGTAGAACACCGTCGGCCGCGGCGCGCCGGCCACCGAGGCGCGCACCGCCTCCAGCTCGGCGCGCAGCGAGGCGGCGAGCGAGTCGGCGGCCCGCGCGCGCCCGGTCAGCCGCCCCACGTTGCGGACGGCGCGGAAGACGTCGGTGGTGTCTTCGGTCTTGATGGAGAAGACGGGGATGCCGAGCGCGGTCAGCCGGTTGCGCAGCTCCGGGCGCCCGTTCGTCTCCCACCCCAGCACCAGGTCCGGGTGGAGGGAGACGAGCCTCTCCACGCTGGGGTCCAGCCCCCCGCCGATGGAGGGGAGGCGGTCGACGGCGGGGCCGTGGTCGAAGTCGGTGCGCCCCACCAGCCGGTCCGCCGCGCCGAGCGCCAACACCGTCTCGGTGACGCTGGGGACGAGCGCGACGATGCGCCGCGCGGGGTGGGGGAGGGTGACGGTGCGCCCCGCGTCGTCCACCAGCGAGACGGGGGATTCCAGGGCGACGATGGAGTCGGCCTCCGCGGAGGGGCGCGCGCCGCGGTCCCTTCCGCCGCAGGCGGCGAGGAGGGCGGCGAGGGCGGCGGCGGCGGCGCGGAGCCGGCGGTCGGCTGGACGCAAGAAACCCGTCCTTCCCGGTGGCGCGGGAGGAACGGGTGCGAAGCGCGGGCGGGGCGGTCCACGAAGGGACGAAAGCGTGCCACCGGCCGGAGCTCGTACCCGCTCCCCCTCCCGCGAGGGGTGTTCGTGCGGGAGCGAAGGGGCCGGTCTCCTGGCTCGAGGCGGCTGGCGCTCCACCTTCCCGGGCGTGCTGGCCCAGTGGCGGTGCGGGGGATGGTCTCCCCGCGGAGCGGGCGGTTCCGGCGCGGTGCGCCGGGCCTCTCACAGTGGCGGGGCCGCGCCGGATTCTCACCGGCTTCCGAATGGCCCCCTCGCGTGCTTGTCGGGCGGCAAGCTAGGGTCGATGCGCGGCGGCGACAAGGCCTTCGTTGCGAGAGCAGCAACGGGGAAACGGACGGCGGCATCCCATGAAACACGAATGTCACAATCCGTGACCTTCGCGCGTTGGAAGCCAGCGTTTCTCGCATCCGCACCGAGGCCGTCCTCCAGCCGCACCGCACCGCATGATTTCACCCCCGCTCTCGCTCTTCGCCGGCCGCGCGCCGGGCTCGCGCGCCCCGCTCCCGGGCCACTCCACCCCCGACGTCTCGCGCCCGGCGCGGCGGCCGGTCGTGCCCTCGCCCTCGCTGCCGCCGGGGATGGCCACGGCGCTGCGGCAGGCCGCGCACCTTCCGCCGCGGCTGCGCGAGGCGCTGGCGCTCGCCTGCGACGAGCGGCGCGGCATCCGCACGGTGGAGCGGCTCGCCTCGGTGGCGGGGTGCGACCGCCGCACCCTGTGGACGCACTGGAAGGCCGCGGTGGGATCGGAGCTGCGCCTGCAGGACTTCGTGCACTGGCTCCTCCTCCTGCGCGCCACGCACCGCAAGAACGGCGAGCTGGCCTGGGCCGACGTGGCCGACGAGGTCGGCATCCATCCCCACACCCTGAGCCGGCTGGCGCGCCAGCTCACCGGGAGCTCGCTGCGCGACCTGGCGGCGGGTGGACACGCGGAGCTGGTGCGGCGCTTCGAGGGCGAGGTGCTCGCGCGCGTCCTTCGCACCGACGGCGCGGCACCCAGGGAAACCTGAGCATCTCGGCCGCGGGGAACCGCCGGGCCGCGCGAGCGATTCGCGCGGCCCGGCGGTTCTTCGTTTCTGTTGGAGACCTTCGAGAAACGCCGAAATGGCCGAAGCACTCCAGTGTCATCCCGAGGCTCGGCCTCGACGAACCCGACCGCCGCACCGGTGGCCGCAGAGCCGAGGGATCTAGCCGGGGAGGCGCGGAGCCCGGGCGCGGCAGCGTCGCGAATGACGGCCCTCGCAGCGGTGAGACACGATGTTTCCGCGGCCGCCATGCGGCTGCCGCAGCGGGCTCCGTGGCAACCGTGGTTAGATCCTTCGGCCCTGCGAAGCTCACCGTGGACACAGGGTGAGGTGAGGCCGGGCCTCAGGATGACACCATCGGGGCGGAACCTCAACCACCTCAGGGAGACAGAGGGGACAGGCGGCGATCCCTTTGCGCCGGAGCTCGCAACGATTTCCTTGCCGTATCATCCGTACAGGATTACCCTTGACGGGGGACGCCTGGCACGGAGTGCGCGCCCGGCGGATGCCATTTCCTCTCAGTTTTTGATTTGTGGTGATTTTCAGGAGGCGACGGGTGATTCGGATCTCCCCCGCATGGGTGCTGATGGTCGCGCTGGCGGCGTGCGGCGGCGAGCGCGCCGCGCAGGCGGCGCCGCCGCGCGAGGTGTTCACGCCGCTGGATGGGCACGTGGCGTGGGGGCGCACCCTGGCGCTCGAGGAGAACGACGGGGTGGTGAACGTGCTCATCCGCGCCACCCCGGATCCGCGCGGCGGCTTCCTGGTGGCGGACGAGCAGGAGAACCAGGTGCGCCGCTACGACGCGAACGGGAAGCTGCTCCTCACCTTCGGGCGCCGGGGGCCGGGTCCGCGCGAGTTCACCGGCCTCAACCGCGCCTTCCGCCTCGCCTCGGGCGACCTGCTCGCGATCGACGCCTTCTCGCACGGCGCCGTGTTCGACTCCTCCGGCGTGGAGCTGAAGCGCACCTTCCGTGTTCCCGTGGGCCAGCTGAAGATGGCGTACCTGCTGAACGACTCGCTCCTGCTCCTGGGCGCTCAGCTTCAGGAGGAGCGCACGGGCGATCCGGACGCACACCTCCACCTCTGGAACCTGCGCGCCAGCCGCCTCACCGGGAGCTTCTTTCCCGTACACCCCACCACCCCGGCGCACCAGTTCGCGGTGAACACGGCGGGGCTGGTGGGCGCGGCTCAGCGCGGCGACACGCTCGCCGCGGTCTTCGCGCTCTCGGACACCCTCTACCTCTTCGACCTGTCAGGGCGGCGGCTGGGCACGGTGCCGCTGCGCGCGGAGGGGCTGCGGCGCTTCGATCCGGCGATGCGGATGCCGCGCATGGACCTGGTCAGCGCGCGCGAGTGGTTCGGCCGCTTCTCGCTCGTCTCCGACATGTGGTGGCTGCGCGACGGGAGCTTCCTGGTGCAGTACCAGGACCGCGAGGGGGTGGAGCCGAAGTGGCGCCTGGTGCACCTCGCGCGCGACGGGCGGCGGCTCTTCGAGTCGAAGGACACGCCCTGCCTCGTCGCCGTCGACCCGGCCACGGACACGCTCTGGTTCGTCCGCCCGGGCTCACCCACGCCGAACGCATGGGCCTCCGCTCGCCTGCGCTGAGCGCCGCGCTGCTGCTGGCGGCGCTCGCCGGGTGCCGTCCCGACGCGCGGCCGCTGGCGCCCGGCAGCGCGCTGGCGCTGCGGGGCGCGACGGAGGACGGCGCCTCGCTGGTCTGGGTGGTGCCCGCGGCCGAATTCCGCGTCTGCGCGCCGGTCGCGAGCACCCTGCGCACGGCGCAGCAGCCCGCCGCCGCGGCGCTCCCGCTCACAGTGGCCTACGTGGGCGCGCACCCGGAATGGATGGAGGCCTACCTGCGCACGCAGCGGCTCCGCGCCACGCTGGTGCCGCTGACGGAAGGCGAGTACGCGAAGCGCTTCGGCAGGGCGGCGGTGCACGCGCTCTACCGGGTGCGCGGCGGGCGCGTGGAGGCCACGCTCTCGCCGGGAGAGGCCGGCTGGGAAGCGCGGCTGCGGGCGCTCGCCGCCCGTGGCGCGGCAGGAATCGCGGCGGAGACGCCGCCGCGCGCACCCATTCACCTTTGACGAGGAGAGCGCATGCGCACACCGAAGAGCTGGCGCGCGGCCCTGGCCGGGCTGGCGGTGGCGACGGGGGTGGCGGGGGTCGTCGCGGTCCCGCGGGGGAACGCGCAGACGGCCTACCCGTCGGTCTGGGGGATCAGCAACATGGGCGAGACCTGCTCCGGGTGGTGCTACGGTGGCCAGTACCAGTACATCTGCTGCAAGGTCGTGAAGCAGCCCGCGCCCCCTGCCGAGTGAGGCGGCTTCGCGCCGCGCTCCCGGCGCTGCTCATCGCCGCCGCCGGGTGCGCCGCGTCCGCGCCCGACGGCGGCGTGGTTCGCCGCGACAGCGCCGGGGTCGCGGTCGTCGAGAACCGCGCGCCGCGCTGGGCGAGCGGCCGCGGCTGGCGTGTGGACACGGCGCGCGCCGTCCCGCTCGACCTCTCGCCGGACGACGCGGCGGCGGTCGCCGTGCTTCCCGGCGGCGCCTTCGCCGTGGCGGACGATCGCGGCAGGATCGCGTGGCACGACCGGCGGGGGAGGGCGAAGCGCGCCATCGCCCTCCCCGATTCACCCGCCGTCGGCGCGCTGCTCGTGCAACCGGGCGGTGGGTTGATCGCGTGGGACGCCGACCGGCTCGCCGCGATCGAGGTGGGCGCGGATGGCCGTCCCGGGCCGGCGCGGGCGTACGAGGCTCTGCTTCCCCGCGGCTCGGTCGCGCCGCTCGGCGCACTCGGCGATGGGTCGGTGGTCGTGTCGGTAAGCGACCGCAGGATCTTCAACGCCAACCCGCTCCCCACGCGCGACACCGTGCCGGTGTTCCGGCTCGGGCCGGGCGGGCCGCACCCTCGCATCCTCACCATCCCCGGTCCCGAGGAGATCACCTGGGGCGGCGCGGGCGGAACCATCCGCATCGACGCGCCGTTTGCGCGCAACGCCTTCTCGACGGTGTCGGGAGACCGGGTGTGGGTCGCGGATGCGCGGACCGCCGAGCTGCGGGGCTACGACGCGTCGGGGGGCCTGCGCACCCTCGTGCGCGCCCCCGTCCGCGGCGATTCCGCGGATCCGGCGGTCGTGACGGGGTGGCGCCAGCGGCTGCGTGGGCTCGCGCACGGCTACCTCTCGGATGACGAGCGGCAGCGCTTCGAATCCGCGCTCCAGATACCTTCGACGTGGCCACCTTTCGCCGCGGTTCTCGCCGGCGCGCGCGGCGAGCTCTGGGTGAAGGCTGGGAGCGCGCCGGGAAGCGAGGGGCGCTGGAACGTCTTCGACGCCACCGGCCGCTGGCTCGGCGAGGTGCGCGTCCCCGCCTCGCACGAGCTGATCGCGGCCGGCGACGGCTACCTCATCGCGCGCCGGGATGACCGCCTGACGCTCATTCCGCTGAAAACCTGAAATGCCGATCCTGACCAGCAAGGCTCGCGCGAAGGGTGGTTCCCTGTTCACCACGATCCCCGCCGAAGTCATCCGCCGCATGGGCGTGAAATCCGGCGACGAGCTCTACTGGATCGAAGACGGGATGGGCGGCTACCGCGTCTCCGCCTCCAACCCCGAACGTACGGCCATGCTTCGCGCGCACGCGGAGATCATGGACGAATACCGAGACGTCTTCGCGCCGCTCGCGAAGCAGGATTGAACGAGCGCCTTCGGAAAAGCAGTCGCCTGGGTTCGCGAGCGGATCTGAGCACCTCGAAAACGCGGAGGAACCGAGAGAGCCCTCTGCGCTCTCTCAGTTCCTCCGCGTCTCTGCGTGAGACGGCCGTTGCCGTTAAGGAAGCAGGCCGTCGCGCGGACCCATGAAGCCGAGCACCAGGTTCGTCGCCACCGCCGTCCAGATGCAGGCGTAGAGCACCGCGACGTACTTCCGCTGCTCCAGGATCCTGGGGAAGAGGATC
>JBJMPM010000359.1:0-3636 GCA_045803205.1 Longimicrobiaceae bacterium | reverse complement strand
CTTGGGGCTGAGGCTGCTGTAGGTCCCGCGCAACTCTGCGATAGCCGACCGGTGAACCTGTCGGGAAGAGCCGGATGCGGGAAATCCGCACGTCCGGTTCGAGGAGGGGGACCAGGGGAGACCCTGGTTCCTACTCTACCGTGAGACGAATTTTTTCCCGGTTTTTGTCCGCTCAACGCGAAGAGGCCGGCGCCGCGAACGGGTCGGAGAACTTCGGCGCGGCGAGGAACGCCGAGTCGGTGAGCGTGCGCAGGAACGCGACCAGCGCCGCCTTCTCCGCGACGGTCATCCCGAGGCGCCGCGGGCTCCCGTCCGGCGCCCGCAGCCGGCGGTCCAGCCCGGGGTTCGCCTGCACGCCCGCGTTGTAGAAGTCCACGACCTCCATCAGGCTCGTGAAGCGCCCGTCGTGCATGTAGCGCCCGCGCACGGCCACGTTGCGCAGCGACGGGGCCTTGAACGCGCCGCCCCCCGCGCCCTGATCGGTGACGACAGCGTCGAGCCCGATGTTGTGCACCGAGTCCATCACCTGCGCGACCGTCGTGTGGCAGCCGGCGCACCCCCGGTTGCGGAAGAGCTGCTCGCCCGCCCGCTCCTCCGCCGTCAGCGTCGAGAGGTTCGCGGGTCCCCCCGCGGCGATCGCCCGGTCGTACCTGGACCCCGCCGAGACCAGCGAGCGGACGTACTGCGCCAGCGCGCTCGCGATGCGCTCGCTCGTCACCGTCCCGGAGCCGAACGCCCGGGTGAAGAGCGGGGCGTAGTACGGGGTGGCGGAGAGCTTCTGGACCAGCGCGTCGAGCGGCATCCCCATCTCCGTCGCGTCCTGGATCGGGGTCACCACCTGCGCCTCGAGCGAGGGCGCGCGCTCGTCCCAGAAGAACCGGCCCCGCCGGTAGAAGCGCGCGTTGGCGAGCGCGGTGGAGTGGCGGCCGGTCAGCCCCCCGGCGAACCCGACGCTGCGCTGGCGGGCGTCGCCGAACCCGAGCGACTGCACGTGGCACGACCCGCACGACGTCCCGTCGCTGGCGGAGAGCCGCGGATCGTAGAAGAGGACCCGTCCCAGCGTGGCGCCCGCGTCGGTGACCGGGTTCTCCGCGGGGGTGTTGTCCGTGGCGATGACGCTCAGTCCGCCGATGGGGGCGAGGAAGTGCGCCGGGAGCGGGGAGCTCGCGTCGGCGTACGCGTCGAGCACGAGAGGAAGGGTGGGCGTCGGCAGCCCGGGGGCGAACACGACGATGGCGAACCGGTCGCTCGCCGTGCGGCCGAGGGCGTCCGTCGCCGTCACCGTCAACGTCACGGTTCCCGGGCCCGCGGGCGTTCCGCTGACGACGGCTCCGTTCGCCGTCAATCCGTCCGAGACCCCGCTGAACGACACCGCGTAGGTGAGCCCTCTCCCCGCGGGGTCGGAGAACACGCTCCCGTTCCGGCAGGCATCGTAGCTCAGCGGAGTGCCGGCGGTGGCGCTGACCAGGCCGTTCGGAGCCAGCACGGCGGGCGGGGCGGCGGAGCCGGGGGGCGTGGTGATGCCGTCGCGCCCGGCGTCACCGGTGCAGGCGAGGGTTGCGGTGCAGGCGAGCAGGATGAGCGTGCGGATGGTCCGCGGCATGGCAGGCTCCCGTGTTTCCCATGGACGAATGGCAGCCCTTCGTCCGGATAACACGCCACCTCGCCGGTACCCTGCGCAGATGCCGGGATGGGCACGAAAATCGATGATCACGACGCGATGAAGTCGATCATCCACCGAAGGTCACGAGGGCTCCTTCGTGACCTCCGTACTTCTGTGATACCACCTCTTGAGATTGGATGTGCAAAGAAAAGACGTCATCCTGAGCCTCAGAGGGTGTTGCTGAACCCATTGTTGGGACACCCCTGGGTGTCATCCTGAGGCCCGGCCACGTGGAATCAGCTTTCACTCCGATGGCGGCAGGGCCGTGAGGATCTGATTGCGGCCACGCCAGAGCCGGCTGCGGAAGCTCGCGCGGAAGCCACGGCCTCACGTTCACTCGTCGATGCCATGCAGGAAAGCCAGGCATCGGCGAGTGCAGCGTGGACGCGGCGATCGTGCGAGCTTCCGCGGCGGGCTCCTGCGCATTCCTCGGCCAGATCCTCACGGCCCTGCCGTCTGCAGCGCGGACGCCAGGACCCGTGTGGCCGGGCCTCAGGATGACACCTGTAGTGCCGCGGGAATGTGCGCGTTTAGCAACACCCTCTCAGGATGACGTCCTATGTATAGTTAATTCTTGAACGCGCTATGAGAGAACCGAAGTCAGCCGGAGACCACACGTGGAGCTGGGGATCTACACCTTCGCGGAGACCACGCCGGACCCGGAGACGGGCCGCACCATCAGCGCGGCCGAGCGGCTGCGCGACCTGATGGAGGAGATCGAGCTGGCGGACCAGGTGGGGCTCGACGTGTTCGGCGTGGGCGAGCACCACCGGCCGGAGTTCGCCGTCTCCTCGCCCGCGGTGGTGCTGGCGGCGGCGGCCGGGCGGACGAAGCGCATCCGCCTGACCAGCGCGGTGACGGTGCTCAGCTCCGACGACCCCGTGCGCGTGTTCCAGGACTTCGCCACCCTCGACCTCCTCTCCGGCGGGCGGGCGGAGATCATGGCCGGGCGCGGCTCGTTCATCGAGTCGTTCCCGCTCTTCGGCTACGACCTGCAGGACTACGACGCGCTCTTCGCCGAGAAGCTGGAGCTGCTGCTGAAGCTCGGGGAGAGCGAGCGGGTCGCGTGGCAGGGGACGCTGCGCCCGCCGCTCGCCGGGCAGGGCGTCTACCCCCGCCCGCTGCAGGACCCGCTCCCGGTATGGATCGCGGTGGGCGGCACGCCGCAGTCGCTGGTGCGCGCCGGCACGCTGGGGCTGCCGCTGGCGCTGGCGATCATCGGCGGGCAGCCGGAGCGCTTCGCGCCGCTGGTGGAGCTCTACCGCGACGCCGGCCGCCGCGCCGGGCACCCCGCGTCCACGCTGAAGGTCGGCATCAACTCCCACGGCTACGTCGCCGACACCTCGCGGCAGGCGGCGGACGAGGCGTTCCTGCCGACGAAGGCGACGATGGACCGCATCGGCCGGGAGCTACCGTGAGACATCTGTTTGAAGGGCTACTTGCGAAACCGTCCGTCGGCCGCGCATCCTGCGGATCATCCGTTCACCGCCCACCCGCCGGTGATTGGCTGACGCAAGCGTACGTCCTCCGGCCCACGGATTGCATGTTTTTGTGCCACTTGTCCTTGCCGGACCTGTTCGCACGAACCGGGAGGCTCGTCCTCCGCGTGCCCAGCTCGCCAGCGACCCGGACACAGGCGCGCCGTCCGCTCCATCCAGCGGACCGGCGCCCGCTCGCGCTTACGATCCACCGCCCTGCCGCAGGAGCCTACCGTGCCGAACGGTGACGACCGCCCGATGGACACGCCCCCGCTGCCCCCGACGGGGGACGGCGCGCCTCGCCGCCGCCGCGCCCGCGGTGCCGCGCCGGAGCCGGGAATTCTCTCGCCCGAGGCGGTGCGCGAGGTCGCGACGCCCGCCGCGGCCGGACGGCGCGCGCGCGGCCGCGTGAACCGCGCGGCGGCCGCGCTGGCCGCCGCCGGCTCCGTCCCCGAGGCCGAGGCGCCGGTCCTGGCGCCCCCGCCCGTGCCGCCC
>JBJMPM010000356.1:0-4823 GCA_045803205.1 Longimicrobiaceae bacterium | reverse complement strand
ACGGCCTCACGTTCACTCGTCGATGCCACACAGGAAAAGCCAGGCATCGAGGAGCGCCGGCGTGGACGCGTCGATCGTGCGGGCTTCCGCGGCGGGCTCCTGCGCATTCCTCGGCCAGATCCTCACGGCCCTGCCGTCTGCGGCGCCGACGCCAGGACCCGTGTGGCCGGGCCTCAGGATGACACCCGTGGTGCCGCGGAATGTGCGCGTTCAGCAACGCTCTCTGGAGGCTCACATGCGCTCGTTCATGCTTTCAGTGTTGGTCGTCATCGCCGCGTGCGAACGTGCACACGCTCCCGCCGGGAGGTCCGCCGCTCCCGATTCCATCGCGCGGAAGGCGGCCGCGGCCACCCCCGAGCCCGCGTGCGACACAGCACCGCACGAGCCTGCCCGGTACCTGCAGCTCACGGGCGGGGTGCTGCGCTTCGAGGCGCCCGTGGGCTGGGAAATGCCCCGGAGCGGCGGAGGCTTCTTCTCCTTCGTGGTGCCGGAGATCTCGGGCGAGGGCGGGCGGGCGGAAGTGTACGTGGGCCTGAGCGCCGGCGCGGTCGGCGACCTGGCGAATGCCACGGACTCCGTGCTGGGCCAGATCACGGCCCGCGGGCTGCGGGAGGTGCTCGCCGACACGATGCCCGATGCGCGTCACCGCTACTTCTGGTGGCACGCCGAGGACGGCGGAACGTCGTACTCGGTTTTCAACGATTTCGGCCACGCGGGCGGCCGGATGGCGCATGTGATGATCTCGCTTCCGCTCCTGCCGGAGACTCCCCCGGCTGCGCTGGAAGCGTTTGCACGCGACACCGACCACCTTCTCTCCACCCTCACGGTCGACGGGCAGCGCGTCTTCCCCGGCTGGACGATGCACCCCACCGTGGAGTGCGGCGCACCGGCACCGGCGGCCGACGCGACAGGGAGATCGTAGCGAAGAGGCTTGCGCCCGGAGCGCGCTCCGGTCTTCTTGGCGTTGTCGGGTCCGTTCGTCTCCTCCACTCGATCTCTCGATCCGTATGCTCGCGTTCGCGGAAAAGCAGCACGTGCCCCGGAAGCCGGCATCCGCGAGGCAGGCCCCGGATCGCGGCGGCCGTTCGGTGCCGCAGGTGCACCGGCCCTTGGATCACCAGGCGGTGCAGCGGATGCTGCGGACCCATCCTGCGGCCTCCGACGCCGGGGAGGCCGACGCCGCATCGCCCCGCTTCGCGCCCGGCTCAGGCGCGGCCCCGCTGCGTCTCACCGCGGTGCATGCTCCCGTGCTGCAGCGAATGGAAGATCCCACCGGGGTGCCTGCCGAGCTTCGCCAGCCGCTGGAAGAGGCCCCGGCGCAGCGTGCGGAGGCTCCGAAAGAGGCCGCGAAAAGACAGAAGAGGCAGAAGTGCGAATCCGGCCGCGCCGAGCGCTGGGGCAAAGAAACCACCTGCTCACGATTCGGCCCGGTGGTCGGCGTTCGCGAGCCGCGAAAGGGCGAGAAGAAAAAGTCGATAAATTGCATCAATCACTGGCCGTTCTCGGTCGACGCGTACGCGCGCAAGCAGGGGCTGAACGGCGCCGCCTCCTGCAAAGGCCACGGGAAACAGATCGCCACCGTCTCGTTCAAGAAGAAAGAGGTCAGGGTCCTCTGCACTGACACCCTCCCCGAGAAGCCCGACCACGTGATCGAGCTGAGTCCACAGGCCATGCTGGACCTCTCCGGCGCGTTGGAGAACCTGCGGCAGGTGAAGGTCTGCTACTCAGGTTCGAAGGAAGCGGGCCTCGAGGAGTGGAACGGAGCCCTGCCCAGCAACCCGGAGGTCGAACAGTGTCTCACGAAGGGGTGTCCCGTTCCGGAAGGCACCCCCAAGCTCAAGGACATCGACTGGCCGCGAGTCTGAGAAATCGTCTCACGCAGAGACGCAGAGACGCGGAGAGAGTCGCCCGGCCTCTCTCCGTGTCTCCGCGTCTCCGCGTGAGACGATCTTTTTGCCGTGCAGCGCTGCTCGTGCTCGGCTGCGGGCAGCGGCTCGCCGCGCAGTCCGGCGCCGCGCCGCAGGCGGCGCCGCCGGTCGTGCGGGCGAACGCGAAGGTGGCGGACGTGCGCGACGGCGGCGTGATGCAGCGCGGCTACTGGACCATCCTGCCGGAGGTCAGGCCGGACGTGTACGTGGTGCGGCAGGTGGGGAGCGGAAAGCGGGTCACCTTCTACACCGACCTCGACTCCATCTCCTTCCACGTGACGCGGGGGAGCACCCACGACTTCGTGATCGTGCTGGCCAACGGCGACAGCGCCTTCACCCGCGTCACTACGGTCGATCCCAACCGTCTCCGCTACGACCGCATCGTGCGCGCGCCCGGCGCCACGGCCGACACCATCCCGTTCACGCTGGGGCGCGGCGGGAAGATCTTCGTGCGGGGGAGCGTGAACGGGTCGGACACGCTGGACCTGATGTTCGACACCGGCGCCAACAACGTGGTGCTCTCGAAGTCGGCGCTGGGGAAGGGCGCGAAGCTCACCTTCGGCGGCACGCGGGAGAACGCGGCGTTCGGCGGCACCATCACCGTGCGCGAGAGCAGGGGGAACGTGCTGGAGGTGGGCGGGCTCCGGTGGCGCGGCGTGCCGATCATCGCCATCGACCGGGCCGACGGCGACGGCATCATCGGCTACAACGTTTTCGAGGACAGGACTATCGAAGTCGACTACGGCCGCCGGATCATCGTCATACGCGACTCGCTGCCGGCGCCGGGCGCCGGGTACGTGGAGCTCCCGACGCGGCTGCGGAACGGCCTGATCTTCGTCCAGGCCACGCTGCTGGGCGGCGGCGCGCACCCGGGGTGGTTCGAGCTCGACACCGGCGCGAGCTGGGCGCTGTACGTCGGCCACCCCTTCGCCGCCGCGAGCCGCTTCCCGGGCGCGATGGAACGGCTCGGCGAGCGGAGCTCCGGCGGCATGGGCACGGGGCGGGTGAGGACGGAGCTCGTCCGGGTCCCCGCGCTCCGGCTCGGCCGCCACGAGCTGCGCGGCGTGCCCGTCGACCTGGAGCGCCCGTCCGGCGAGCAGCCGCGCGGCGACGGGATCCTGGGGATGGACGTGCTGCGGCGCTTCGACACCGTGCTCGACCTGCGCGACTACCGCGTCTGGCTGCGGCCGAACCGCCACCTGGCCGAGGGCTACAACGAGTCGACGCGCCCGAGCCCGCTGCTGCTCGCGGCGATCGGGGTGGCGGTTGCGGGGCTCGCCTTCGCCGGGTTCCGCTACGTGCGGCGCAGGCGGCGCGGCGTGCCGGGCCCCTGATCCTCTCCGTCCGCCACGCGCCGACGGATCGCTCCCAGCCGCGAGGTCCGTCGTGACACATCCCCCGAACACGCCCGCCGCCGCCCGCCCGCTGCGCATCCTGGCCGCGCTCGCGCTCGCCTCCGCCGTCGCCGCGGGTGCGGCACGGGCGCAGCAGCCGGGGTCCGCATGCGGGGTCGCGACGTCCTCGTCTCCGCCCGACACGGCGGGGATCGGGGCGGTGCGGGAGTACCTGCGCGAGGCGCAGTCGCGGCAGCTCGTGCCCGGCGTGCAGGTGGCGGTGAGCCGTGGCGGCCGCCTGGCGTGGAGCGAGGGGCTCGGCCTGGCGGACCTGGAGCTGCGCGTGGCGGTGACGGCGGAAACGCGCTTCCGCATCGGCAGCGTCGCCAAGCCGCTCACCGCGACGGCGCTCGGGGTGCTCGTCCAGACGGGGCGCCTGGATCTCGACGCGCCCATCCGGCGCTACGTGCCGGCCTTTCCGGACCACGGCCGCCCGATCACCCTGCGCCAGCTCGCGGGGCACCTCTCGGGGGTCCGGCACTACACCGACGCCGAGGACATCTCCACCCGCCGCTTCGCCTCGGTCACGGAGGCGCTCACCGTGTTCGCGGGCGACTCGCTGCTGCATCCGCCGGGGGCGCGCTTCAGCTACTCGTCGTACGGGTACGTGCTGCTGAGCGCCGCCATCGAGCGCGCGGCCGGCGAGCCGTTCGAGGCGGCGATGCGGCGGCTGGTCTTCGGCCCGGCGCGGATGGCGCACACGAGCTTCGACCACGCGGACAGCATCGTCCCGGGCCGCGCCCATCTCTACCACCGCGCGTGGGACGGAACGGGGTGGACCGGCCCCGTCACCAACGCCCCGTTCGTGGAACAGTCCAACCGCTGGGCGGCCGGGGGGATGCTCTCTACCGCCGAGGACCTCGTCCGCTTCGGCGACGCGCTCGTGCAGCGCCGGCTGCTGGACGATGCGGGGCTGCGCGCGCTGTGGACCTCCCAGCGCACGGCGGCCGATTCGGCGACGGGCTACGGCTTGGGGTTCTTCGTGGCGCCCGACGGCGAGGGGCGGGCGCGCGTCTTCCACGGGGGGAACGCCACCGGCGCGACCGCCAAGTTCCTGGTCTATCCCGACCAGTGCGTGGTGGTGGCCGTGCTCTGGAACGGCGACTTCGGCGATTTCGCCGCGGGCCGCATCGCGGAGCCCTTCCTGCGGCCGCGGAACGCCGCGCGCACCCGCTGATACAGGATCCAGCAAAAGAGAGCGCCCGTAAATCGCGCGACGATGCGACTGAAGAAGTCGCCGCGTCGCCGCTACAACTGCACACAGTCCGCCTTCGCGGACTCCAACGACACGAAGCTTCATTTCCCGATCTGTATGGTAACAGATCCGGGGATAGCGTTGGCGCATCTCACCGACTCACGTGCTGACGCGGTTATAGATCCTTCGGCCTGCAAGTCATTCCGCAGACGATGATTGCAGCATGGCCGGCCTCAGGATGACGTCGTTTGTTCGAGGTGCGTTCAACACCAGGTGTTCAGGCGGATTTGGTATGAGGATGCGCGC
>JBJMPM010000302.1:0-3719 GCA_045803205.1 Longimicrobiaceae bacterium | reverse complement strand
GGGGTACGACGGATCCAGTGGAACGTAGGCGCCGCCCGCCTTCAGCACGGCCACGATGGAGACGACCATCTCCACCCCGCGCTCCAGGCAGATCCCCACCCGCACCTCCGGGCCCACCCCGCGCCGCCGGAGGTGGTGCGCCAGCCGGTTCGCGCGCTCGTTCAGCTCGCGGTACGTCAGCGCGGCATCCTCGAAAACCACCGCCACCGCCACCGGCGTGTGCTCCGCCTGCGCCTCGAACCGCTCGTGGATGCACCGGTCCGCCGGGTATTCGGCCGCCGGCTGGCTCCATCCTTCCAGCACGAGCGCGCGCTCCGCCTCGCCGAGCAGCTCCAGCTCGGACAGCCGCACGTCCGCGTTCGCGGCGACCTGCTCCAGCACCCGTGCCAGGTGGCCGAGCATCCGGACCACCGTGCCGCGCTCGAAGAGATCGGTGCTGTAGTTCAGTTCGCCGCGCAGCCCCTGGGCGGTCTCCGTCAGGCTCAGCGACAGGTCGAACTTGGCGACCTCGAGCTCCGTTCCCACTCCCTGCACGCTCAGCCCCGCGAGCCTGCCGCCCGTGTCCTGGGCGTTGTCCAGCGTGAACGCCACCTGGAAGAGCGGCGAGTGGCTCAGGCTGCGCTCCGGGCTCAGCTCCGCCACGAGCTTTTCGAAGGGCACCTCCTGGTGCTCGTACGCGCCCAGCGTCACCTCGCGCACCCGCCCCAGCAGCTCACGGAAGCTCGGATCTCCGGACACGTCGGTGCGCAGCACCAGCGTGTTGACGAAGAAGCCGATCAGCCCCTTCACCTCGTCCCGCCCGCGCCCGGCGATGGGGCTGCCCACCACCACGTCCTCGCTCCCGCTGTACTTCGACAGCAGCACCTGGAAGGCGCCCAGCGCAACCATGTACAGCGTCGCGCCCTCGCTGCGTCCCAGCGCCTGCAGCCGCTCCAGCAGCTCCGGGGAGAGCTCCACCGGGACCGCCGCGCCCCGGTGCGTCCGCACCGGCGAACGGGGGTGGTCGGTGGGCAGCTCCAGCAGCTCCGGCGCGCCCGCCAGCCGCTCCCGCCAGTAGCCGAGTTGCTGCTCCAGCGCGCCCTCCAGCTGCTCGCGCTGCCACACCGCGTAGTCGGCGTACTGCACCGCCAGCTCCGGCAGCGGCGACTCCCGCCCCTCGCGGTAGGCCGCGTACAGCACCGAGAGCTCGCGGGAGAGCACCCCCATGCTCCACGCGTCGCTGACGATGTGGTGCATCGAGAGCAGCAGCACGTGCTCCTCCGCGCCCAGCCGCAGCAGCGCCGCACGGAAGAGCGGGCCCGCCGAGAGGTCGAACGCCCGCCGCGCCTCTTCGCCGGCGCGCCGCCCGACCGCCGACTCGCGCTCCGCCTCGCCGAGTCCCGACAGGTCCTCCACAGCGAGCGCGAACCCGCCGAAGGGCGCGATCACCTGCACCGGCGAGCCGTCCGCCTCGGCGAAGGTGGTCCGCAGCGCCTCGTGGCGCCGGACGATCTCGCCCAGCGCGCGCTCCAGCGCCGCCCCGTCCAGCGCGCCCGTCAGACGCAGCGCGGCGGGGAGGTTGTAGGTGGTGTTCCCCGGCTCCAGCCGGTCGATGAACCAGAGCCGCTCCTGCGCGAACGACAGCGGCAGCCGGCCCTCCCGGGCGGCGGGCTCGATCGGCGGAAGCTCCGACCGGTCCCCCACCAGCTTGCGGGCCCGCGCCAGCTTCAGGAGCTCCCGGCGCTGGGCCGGCGTCAGTTCGGTGAGTGTCGCGACGGAATTCATGACTTCGGGACGCCGGTGGATCGGGTGTGTGGAACGCGCACGGATTCCCTCGCGCCCGGCGAAGCGGCCGGACGGGGGAAGACGTCGATGCCGCGGTGGATTCCGCGCGGCGGGGGCGGCCGGGCGCGCCGACGAGCCGGCCGCTTACCCGCAGTGTCGGTTTACCGTCCCGCTCGATTCGTGGGAGGTCATGCGACGGTGGACTCGCGGAGGAGCGCAAGCAGTTGCGCCCTCTCGTCCGGGTCCACCTGGGCGAGCTCGGCGTCCATCACATCCTGGGCGACGTCCCTGAGCCCCGCTCCAGGCTGAACGGCCTCCACCTTCCGGCCGGGATCCGCCTGTGCCCCGGGGCTCCGCGCGCACGCTCGGAGCGTGCTCCAGGAGGCGGAAACGCGCCTTTCATCTCCCGCCTCGAAACTGAACCGCGGATTGGACGCGATCACATCGTGCCCAACCGCGCGGCCTCCGAAGGGGGTTTCGTTCCCGTGGTGTCCGTAAGGTAACTGATGATACCCCCTCACCTTAGGTTTAGTCAACATTCCACTCCGAAAAAGTGGGAGTAAAATGTGTTGACATTGTACTTTACTTGGCGTCTCCTTTGCCGAAGCGCCCTCCACCCCCTCCACCCCGCTCCACGGTTTCGGAAATCGCCCCGCGGCCCCCGTCCCCCACTCGCCGCCGTTCGTCCCGCAGCCGCGCGGCGACAACATGCCGCTCTCTTTCGGCCAGAAGCGATACGATGGAGCGCGATGGGCGAGATCGTCCGCCGGCACGAGGCGCTGCGCACCGTCATCGTCGGCGCGGACGGCGTCCCGGCGCAGCGCGTCTTCCCGTTCGCCGGCTCCCGTCTCCCCGTGCACGACCCGACGACGATGCGGCGGAACGCGGGCGAGGAGGAGGCGCGGCGCGCGTCGGTGAACCGTCCCGCCGGGTGCGGAGCGCGTGAGGAAAGTGAGAGGTCACGCGGCGGTGGAGTCGCGGAGGAGCGTGAGCAGCTGCGCCATCTCGTCCGGGTCCACCTGGGCGAGCTCGGCGTCCATCGCTTCCAGGGCAGAGTCCACGCGCCCGGCCAGCTCCGCCACCGTGGGTTCGTCGAAGATCGCCCGCAGCGGCACCTCCACCCCGAACACCTGCTGCACCCGCGCGACCATGAGCGTGGCCAGCAGCGAGTGGCCCCCCAGATCGAAGAAGCTCTCCGTCACCCCCACCCGCTCCAGGCGCAGCGTCTCCGCCCAGATCTCCGCCAGCGCCTCCTCGGTCGGCGTGCGCGGCGCCACGTAGCGCTTCTCCGCCGGCGCGAAGTCCGGCGCCGGCAGCGCCTTGCGGTCCAGCTTCCCGTTCGGCGTCAGCGGGAGCGCGTCCAGGAAGACGAACGCGGACGGGACCATGTACTCCGGGAGTTCCCCGAGCAGGTGCTCGCGCAGCACTCCCGCCTCCGCATCGCCCACCACGTACGCCACCAGCCGCTTCTCCCCGGGGACGTCCTCGCGGGCCACGACCACGCAGTCGGAGACGCCCTCGCTCCGCCGCAGCGCGCCCTCGATCTCGCCCGGCTCGATGCGGAAGCCGCGTACCTTGACCTGCGCGTCCACCCGCCCCAGGAACTCCAGCTCGCCCCGGGCCGACCACCGCACCCGGTCGCCCGTGCGGTACAGCCGCCCTCCCGCCGCGCCGAACGGGTCGGGGACGAAGCGCTCCGCCGTCAGCCCCGGCCTGCCGGCATAGCCGCGGGATACGCCGGCGCCGCCCACGTACAGCTCGCCCGGGACGCCGACGGGCACCGGTGCTCCGCGCGCGTCCAGCACGTACGCGCGGGTGTTGGCCACCGGGCGCCCGATGGGAGGCCGGCCGCCGCCCGGAGCGCACGCCGCGGTGGCGGACCAGATGGTGGCCTCGGTGGGCCCGTACAGGTTGAAGAAGCGGCGCTCCGGGGCCCAGCGCTCCACCAGCTCGGC
>JBJMPM010000248.1:0-12040 GCA_045803205.1 Longimicrobiaceae bacterium | reverse complement strand
CGACGCCGTCCTCGGGTTCTACGGCGGCAGGTCTGCCCAGTGGCTCAGCGACCTCACCCATCGTGAGCAGCCGTGGCTCTCCGCCCGCCGCGGGCTGCCCGACGGCGAGCGCGGGAACCGCGAGATCACGCTCAGCTCGCTGGAGGAGTACTACAGCAGTCTTCCCGCGGAAGACTGAGCCGTGAAGCCGCGGCACCGGAAGCCGACCTTCGCGGAGAGCCTGGCGCCGAAGGAGGAGCGGAAGCCGCGCGCCACCCCGGAGAGCGACCGGGAGCGGAGCCCCGTGTGGCTGGTGGGGCGGATCGACTTCACGAACGTCGCGGTGGAACAAACCGTTTAGTCGGATCGTACCGCTCCGCGAGGTGCATTGGGAATGCCTTCTTGGGAACAGGTTGGCGAGTTAATCCGTGAGTTTGGCTGGGCGAAGGGGGTCTTTACGATCTTCTTCTTTGTGGCGCACGCGTGGATCTATCGGCTCTACACAGGGCGGTTGGCGGATCGACAACAGGAGATTGATCGGATAGCTGCAGACAATCGCGAGTATCGGGAGCGGTTCCTGGCACTGCTGGACCGGCAGATGGGGCTCATTCAGCCCGAACTGCAACTTGCCGCCGGGGACGGGACCAAGAAGAAGAAGAAGGAGCACTGACCTGATGTTCTACGTTGCGCTTGTGCCTGCGCTCCTGATGTCCGCATACATGATCGTGCGCCTTCGTGATCTGGAGAAGCACGACATTGTCCTGTACCGCTTTTGTGAAATCCGGCGGGGATTCATGCGGCTGCTTCGCGAACGTGGATCAACGCTGTCCCGGCATGATTACGTTGCGGTTCGCACGCTGGTAGACGTGATCAACACGATGATCCACAATTACCGCTCTCACAAGCGGCTCATGTTCAACGGGCGGGAGTTTCTCCGCTACTTGCGCGAGTACCGCGTAACGTCGGCAACGGTTGGCCAGCTTGGCGACATTGAAGACGTGGAGATTCAGCGCCTGCGGGATGAGACGGGTAAGACGATGGTCTATGGGTTCTTCAAGTACACACCATTCTTCGCCTCGCAGGTAGCGATTCTCGCGGTCTCGTTGCTGGCCAAGCTGGGCTGGCGGCGTATGCGCACGGCCGCCGGGGTTCTCACGTCCGCGAGGGCCACGGCCGAACAGCAGGCGGAGCAGTTTGGTTACGCCACGTAGTGCGAGAACGTAACCCGATAACAGAACGGCGGGGACCGCTTCAGGCAGTCCCCGCCGTCTTGCATGGTATCCACTAGCGCGGTCATTCGCGTCAGGTACACACTTGCGTTTCTTTTCCGTCAGCGCGGCCAGCCGGTCTGCGGGAGGCCGGGGGTGATGCGGAGCGCGTTCTGGTAGTAGAGCTTCTTCAGCACCGGGTCCGGGAGGTCGATCCCGTAGAGCTTCCAGAAGGCGTGGTAGGGGCGGTAGTAGTCGAAGTAGTCGTCGTGCGTCTCGAAGACGCGCCAGTAGTACGGGTACTCCTCCGGCTGGAACGAGTCCTTGCCGAAGAGGAGGCGGTCCTGGTAGCGGATGAAGAAGTCGCGCGCGGTGCGCGGCTGGCGCCCGATGTCGTACAGCACCGCGCCGACCTCCGTGTAGACGTTCGGGTTCGCGTCGAGCAGCCGCCCGAGGCGCGGCAGGTCGTTCGCGTGCCACCCCATGTGCGCGGTGACGAAGGTGGTGCGCGGGTGGCGGCGGAAGAGGTTGTCGCGCTCCGTGGTGAGCTGCTCGAAGCTCGGGAACTGCTCGCGCGGATAGCGGCGGTTGGGGAAGAGCGCCAGCTCCAGCCAGCGCTCGTTGGTGTTGTCGATCTCGCGGAAGAACTCCTGCGGATCGGCCGTGTGGATGAACACGGGGATGCGCAGCCGGGCGCACGCCTGCCACACCGGGTCGAGCTCGGGGTCGTCGATGCGCAGCCGGGTCCCGTCCGCCTTCCGGATCGAGAGCCCCAGGCTCTTCGGGATCTCGCCCACCCCCACCGCCCCCGCGGCGACGTCGACCTCGAGCTGCCGCACGGCGCGCGCGGCCCAGCCGGGCCCGACGCCGCTGAAGTCGATGCCGGCCAGCACGCGCACGCGGTCGCGCATGGCCGGCGTCGCGCGGATCGCCGCCACCATCTCGCGCAGCCGGTCGCCGCTCACGTTGTCGGCGACCACCATCATCCGCACCCCGATGCCGTCGAGCGACGCGCCCAGGCGGGCGAGGCCCTCGGGCGTGCTGGCGAGCCCGGCGGGGTGGCCGTGGAAGTCGATCGCGGGGAACTTCGCCCGCGGCACCGGGTGCGCCGCGGTCACCAGCGTGGAGCGCGGACGGTAGTCCACGATGCTCGGCACGGGGAGCTGGGGCGCCATGCAGGTGTTCGGGCGGACCTCGGTCATGCCGGCCGGACAGGGCGCGCCGGGCTGCACCCGCACGCCCTCGTTGCGCTGCGCGGCCGCGGGTGCATGCACGGCGAACAGCGTGACCAGGCCGAGGAACGCGATACGACGCATGGGCAATCTCCAGAACGATTGGGTGGGGCACCGCGGTGGGACGACGCCGTTGGATGCAGATGAGCGAGCAATCTGAAACGCGCCACGGTCAGGGTCCAGTCCGCGGAGGCGGACTTCGTACCGTTGCGGCCCCGGGTTTCCAACCCGGGGTTCCGGCGGCGCCCGACGCCCCGCAGGTTGCGCCGGCGGGGCGCCGTCGCCGCGGACCCCGTCGCGGCACGTCGGCGCGGGCCGCGTGTAACCTAACGTGAAGTGGCGCTTGGCGCGGGGGTTGCAACCCGCGTACACGCTGCGCCTCTGCCTGACCGGCGGATGGCGCGCTCGTTTCCCGGATCCTGCTCCACCCGCATGACCCGCATGACCCTGAACTTCGGCGCGCGCCCGCTGGCGGCGTTCGCGGCCGCGCTCCTCCTCGGCGCCTGCGCGGGGGGGCGCACGCCGCCCCCGCCCGCGCCCGAACCCGAGCCGGCGCCGCAGCCGGTCGCCATCGACCCGCTGCGCCCGCCGGTGAAGGCCGACCACAAGTACGTGGTGGTCGACGTGGAGCGCAACGAGCTGCGCTTCATGGACGGCGAGCGCGTGCTCTGGCGCGCGCCCGTGGGCACCGGCACCGGCTTCCGCCTCTCCACCCCCGGCCGGGGCTGGCAGTTCACCACCCCCACCGGCACGCGCTACGTGCAGTTCAAGCAGCTCGATCCGCCCTGGTTCCGGCCGGACTGGTGGTACCACGAGAACAAGCTCCCCGTCCCCGCGCAGGACGCGCCGGCGCGCAAGGAGGAGGGCGGCCTCGGCGCCGCGGCCGTGTTCCTGGGCGACGAGATCGCCATCCACGGCACCGACAAGCCGGAGCTGCTGGGGCGGCGCGTGAGCCACGGCTGCATCCGCCTGTCGAACGCCAATGCGCTGCGCCTCTTCCACGACGTGCAGGTGGGAACGCCGGTGGTGATCGTGGGCCAGGCCGAGGTGCTCGGCGAGCAGCCGGACAGCGTGGCCCGCTTCACCCGCCGCACGCCCTCGCGCGCCCGGGTGGCCTACCGCAACCCGATGGACCGCCTGTCGACGACGACGCTCCTCGCGCGGCTGGACCGGCTGCTGGCGCCGACGGCGCCCGACGACTCGTCGTGGACGCTGGCGGCCAGCGCGCTGCTGGAGCGCGGGCTGAAGGACGACGCGCCGGCGCTGCGCGGGCTGCTGGAGCGCGCGGGGAAGGCCGAGCCCGAGGCGCGGCGCCGCGAGTTCGCCTCCTTCCTGGCCGACGCCTTCTCGCGCGGGGCGCTGCGCACCGTGGTCTCCCTCAACCGCATCGCCCCCGAGGCGCGGCGGAAGGCGGTGGAGGAGATCGTGGAGGCGACGCTCTCGCTCTACCACGGACCGCTGGAGCATCCGCTGGCGCCCTGGCCCACGAAGCGCGTCCCCGTCACCCGGCTGGGGCCCGAGGGGCAGGCGGGGTGGAGGGCGCTGCAGGACGCCGAGGCCGCCTACCGCGAGCGCTACGGCCTGCAGGGCGCACCGCGGCGGGCGGCGGGGGGGCGATGAGCGGCGCGGCGGCCGACGGGTCGCTGCTCGGGCGCCAGGACCTGCACTGCCACACCACCATGTCCGACGGGCGGCTCCCGCTGGAGCGGGTGGTGCAGGTGGCGCGGGAGCGCGGGGTGCAGGTGGGGATCGCCGACCACGTCTCCACCCGCAACCCGGCGCTGATGGTCGCCACCCGCGAGGAGGTGGACGCGTACCTGGACGCCATCGAGCGGGCGCCGGTCTTCCGCTCGGCCGAGTTCTGCTGGTGCGACACCCTCTGGCAGGAACTCCCGGACGAGGTGATGCGGCGCTTCGACTACCGCATCGGCTCCAACCACGGCTTCTGGCTCCCCGACGGCTCCGTCGGCTCCCCCTGGTGGGAGCGGCTCCCGGCGCCCTGGGAGGCGCGCCCGCAGCAGCTGATGGAGCTGCTGGCCGCGAACCTGTGCGACATGGTCCGCACCATGCCCATCGAGATCGCGGCGCACTCCACGCTCATCCCGCCTGCCTTCAGGGAGCTGGAGCCGGACGTGCACGCGTGGTGGACGGAGCCGCGCGAGGACCGCTACGTGGAGGCGCTGGCGGAGAGCGGGGTGGCGCTGGAGATTTCCAACCGGTACCGTCTCCCGCACGACCGGCTGCTGGTGAAGGCGCGCGAGGCCGGGGTCCGCTTCTCGCTGGGGAGCGACGGGCATCACGAGAAGCAGGTGGCGGCGCTCGACTGGGCCGCCGAGACGGCGCGGCGGGTGGGGGTGAGGGACGAGGAGCTGTTCGTTCCCGAGCGGCGGGGCTGATAGACGACTTCGATGCGGAGGAGGGGTTGATGGAGCGAGGCGACGACCCGCGGCCGGGGGACGGGCGCGACGAGATCCGGGGGCTCGGCGATCCCGAGCCCCGGTGGGACTCGCCGCGGGAGCAGCGCCCGGCGGATGCGGCGGCGCGCACGAGCGCCGCCTGGGACGACGATGTCATCGAGGGCGACGACCGGATGGAGCGGGTGCGGCGCGACCCCTCCAAGGTGCGCGCCGAAGACACCGAGCCGTACGTGGGGCTGCAGTACGTGGCGCGCCTCTTCAAGGTGGTGGCGATGGTGGTGATCGTCGCGCTCACCGCCGAGGTCGTGGCCGCGCTGGTGATGGAGGGCCTCAGCGCGCTCCTCCCGCTCTTCCTGGAGCTGCTGCAGGGGGCGGTGCTGGCGGCGGTGCTCTGGGGTGGGAGCGACCTGACGCTCCTCTTCATCGACGTGGGCCACGACGTGCGCGCGCAGCGGGTGCTGCTGGGGCGCATGTCGGCGCGCGTGGGGAGCGGCTTCGACGTGAGCGATCCGCCGCCGCAGCAGGTGCGCCGCGCGCCGCGCTCTCCCGGCGACGGGTACGGCGGGTAAACGGACGGGTCTCACGCAGAGCCGCAGAGAACGCGGAGAGGGCACGGCGGCTCTCTCTGCGTCTCCGCGGCTCTGCGTGAGCCTTTTGGGGGAGAGACGGGGATGAGCGAGGCCGAATCGCTCGAGCCGATTCCCGCCGGCCCGAAGGCGGCGCTGGGCGGGATCGTGGTGGTGCTCTGGCAGACGCAGGACCACGTGAACATCGCCGGGACCATCCGCGCGATGAAGAACTTCGGGCTCACGCGGCTGCGGCTGGTGAGCCCCGCGCTCTGGGACCCCTGGCGCATCGAGGGGATCGCCCACGGCACGCAGGACGTGGTCGAAGCGACGGAGATCTTCGACACGCTGGAGGAGGCGCTGGCCGACTGCCGGTACGTGGTGGGGATGACGGCCCGCGCCCGCCGCGCCAAGCGCGCGGTCGCTCGCCCGCGCGACCTGGCGCCCGAGCTGCTCGCGCGCGGGCGCGAGGCCACGGAGGAGGGCGCGGGCCCCGTCGCGCTCCTCTTCGGGCGGGAGGACAAGGGGCTCTCCAACGAGGCGCTGGACCTCTGCCACCGCACCTGCATCATCCCCACCAACCCCGAGCACGCCTCGCTGAACCTGGCGCAGGCGGTGCTGCTGACGGCGTACGAGCTGTGGATGGCGGCCGCGGGGCACGCGCAGGAGTTCCGCCCGCCGCGCCGCACGGCGCCCCCGCCCTCGGTCGAGTTCCTGGAGATCGTCTTCGCCGACCTGGAGCGCGCGCTCTGGGCGGTCGACTTCTTCAAGACCCGCAACAGCGAGAGCGTGATGCGCACCCTCCGCGAGCTGGTCCGCCGCGCCGACGTGGACCACCGCGAGGCCGGCTTCATCCGCGCCATGGCCATCGAGGTGGTGAAGTACCTCAAGCGCGCCGGGGTCTACGAGGAGCGGGGGCCGGCGGTGGCGACGGAAGAAGCAAAAGACGATGTCGAAGGCTGATTTCGGCGCGCGGCCGACGCCGGGATCCCTCACCCGAAAAAACAGATGAGACAAACCGCCGTCTCATCTGTTTTTTCGACCTCTCCCAAACAACGTGGGAGAGGTTAACGGCAACTGCACAACTTCAACGGCACAGCGCATCGCACGCAGTTGCAAGCGAAGCGCTTCACCCTCCCCTCGTGGGAGGGTCGGAAATCGCGGACGGGCGCACCCTGCCCCCGGAATCGCGCGGGCACCCGTACCGTCCGCGATTTCCGGGGAGGGGGTGCCGAGGTCGCGCGCGGAAGCCCGCCCTTGCTCCACGCCACCACGGCACTCAGCTTGTGTTCGTCGCTGCTGCTTCTCGCCTTTCCTCCGCGCGTCCATGCTCGACGATCTCAAGAAGCTCTTCAGCCAGGCGTGGGCCTCGTTCCTGGACGAGGTGGGGCGCCGCGAGCCCGAGGACCAGGTGGCGGGGCTGCTCGGCGCCATGCGCCGCGAGATGGTGGAGGTGCGCGCGCAGCTCCCGCTGCTGGAGCAGAACTACAACGCCGCCGTGGCCGAGCTGGAGCGCGAGCGCGCGCGCCTCGACGAGACCACGCGCCGCCGCGGCCAGGCCGAGCGCATCGCCGACGCCGAGACGGTGCGCGTGGCCACCGAGTTCGAGGAGAAGCACCGCCGCCGCGTGGCCGTGCTCGAGGACAAGGTGCGCGCCGCCCGGGCCGAGTGGGAGCTGCGCCGCGACGAGGCGCAGGAGATGATGACGCGCTACAAGGAGGCCGACGCCAACCGCTTCACCCTCCTCTCCGAGCTGCGCCGCCAGGGCGCCCGCGGCCGCATCGACTCGGCCATGGGCGGCTCTCCGCTCGACGGCTTCGCGCGCGCCGAGGAGCAGATCGAGCACGACGCCGCCTACGCCGACGCGCTCGACGACCTCTCCGGCGGCCCGCCTCCGCCCCGCCGCCCCGCGCCGGAAGACGTCGACGACCGCCTCGCCGAGCTGAAGCGCCGCATGGGGATGTGAGCCCGCGCATCCGCACGGCCCCACGCGAGGCGCCGCTGCACTTTGGGGCGGTGCGGAGAAGGAATCTGGACAGCGCGCCGAAGCGGATATCTCCTCCGCTTCGGCGCTTTTTCACGGTTCGCCGAGAGCTTCTACGTAGCTGTCCATTGTTGATCGAATTCGACTTCCGATCTGATCGCTTCGCCGGTGGCGGAATGGGAGCGCGCGGAGCGGCGGGGGAGGGCGCGGAGGGTGAACCCCGGGTGCCCGTCCAGTTGACGGAAAGGTACAAACCTTTGTGGGGAAGGTACTTAGATGAACATCGCGCAGGTTCGCGCGGCGTCGCCACTTAAGCTTGCTACTCGCAAAGGCACGTAAGTTGCCCATGCGTGGCCCCCGCTTCCACCCGGCGCGAGGTGGAAACGAGTGTGGATCGCCGTCCGGTTTCAACTGTGCACTCCGGTCACATGCTGAGCTCTCCTCCGCCCGTCGAGGCGCCCGAGGCGGCGGACCTCCGTGGACGCCTCTTCACCGATCTGGACCGCCTCGCCTTCGCGCTGGAGATGGAGGCGGCGGAGCTGCTCGCGCGGGGCGACGCGGCCGAGGCGGGGCGGGTGCAGGAGCAGCGGCTGGGGGTGCGGCTGGCGCAGCGGCTGGTGGCGGGCGTGTGGGCCGGCGAGGTCGACGGGCGGCTGCAGCGCTGGGCCGGGGCCTACGAGGCGCGGCTGGCGCCGGCGGAGCCCGTCGCGGCGTAGTCGGAGGAAGTGCGGGAGTGCGGAAGTGCGGGAGTGCGCACCGGGCCTCGGAGACGGTGAGCAATCGCATGGAATCTCTCGAGACGTCATCCTGAGGCCGGTCACGCCTCGTTGTCGTCCGCGGAGAGATCGTGCAGGCCGAATGATCTATCACTACGGTAGCACGTGAGCCGGTGGAATGCGCTCGGCGGAGCCGGGGCCTGGAGTTTTGACAGCAGGACGTGGTGTGGGACCCGGCGGAGGGCTCGCCGGTGGTGGTCGCGGGTGCGGGTGCGGGTGTGGGTGCGGGTCGCAAGCTCGGACGAGGGCGGGATGACATCGACACAGCGGGAGGAGCTTCAGTGGCTCGCAGAGTTCTGGTGACGGGCGGGGCGGGGTTCGTGGGGAGCCACCTGGTGGACGCGCTGCTCGAGCGCGGCGACGCGGTGCGCATCCTCGACAACCTCGACCCGCAGGTGCACGGGCCCGAGCAGCGGGTGCCGGCGTGGGTGCCCAGTGAGGCGGAGCTCGTCCGCGCCGACGTGCGCGACGTGGAGGCGGTGCGGCGCTCCCTGGCCGGGGTGGACCTGGTCTACCACCTGGCGGCCGCCGTGGGCGTCGGCCAGTCGATGTACCAGCCGGCGGCCTACACCGCCGTCAACACCCTGGGCACCGCCAACCTCCTGCAGGCGCTGGTGGACGAGCGCGGCCAGGTGGAACGGCTGGTCGTCGCCTCGTCGATGTCGATCTACGGCGAGGGGCGCTACACGCGGCCGGACGGGCGCGAGCCGCGCGTCTCCTCGCGCTCGCTGGAGCAGCTCCGCCGCCACGAGTGGGAGCTGCGCGACCCCGACGGGGTGGAGCTCGCCCCCGCCCCCACCGACGAGGCGAAGGCCCTCGAATCCACCTCCATCTACGCGCTCACCAAGGCCGACCAGGAGAAGATGGTCCTGATGATCGGCGAGGCGTACGGCATTCCCAGCGTGGCGCTGCGCTTCTTCAACATCTACGGGCCCCGGCAGGCGCTCTCGAACCCCTACACCGGCGTGGCGGCCATCTTCAGCTCCCGCCTGCTCAACGGCCAGCCGCCGCTGATCTACGAAGACGGCGAGCAGCGCCGCGACTTCGTGAGCGTGCACGACATCGTGCAGGCGCTGCTGCTGGCGGCGCGGGAAGACGCGGCGGTGGGGAAGGCGCTGAACGTGGGCTCCGGGCGGGCGGTCTCGGTGCGCGAGGTGGCCGAGACGCTGGCGCGGGTGCTGGGGAGCGAGCTGGAGCCCGAGGTCACGGGGAAGTACCGGGTGGGCGACATCCGCAACTGCTGGGCGGACATCTCCCTCGCCCGCGAGGTGCTGGGCTACGAGCCGGCGGTGACCTTCGAGCAGGGGATGGAGGAGCTGGTGGGGTGGCTGGAGGAGCAGGAGCGGCCCGAGAGCGCGGTCGAGGCCCATGCCGCCGAGCTCGCCGCGCGGGGACTCACGCTGTGAGGGAGAGGATGATGAAGGGGACGGGTGAAAGCATCCTGGTGACCGGCGGCGCGGGGTTCGTCGGCTCCAACCTGGCCGACGCGCTGCTCTCCGCGGGGGAGCGGGTGATCGTGGCCGACAACTTCACCCGCGAGGGCGTGCGGATGAACGCCGCCTGGCTGAAGCGGCGCCACGGCGAGCGGGTGCGGGTGGAGACGGCCGACGTCCGCGACGCGGCGCGGATGCGCGCGCTGGTGCGCGAGTGCAAACAGGTCTTCCACCTGGCGGCGCAGGTGGCGGTCACCACCTCGCTCACCGACCCGCGGGCGGACCTGGAGACCAACGTGCTCGGCACCTTCAACGTGCTCGAGGCCGCGCGCGCCATGCCCGATCCTCCGGCGGTGCTCTTCACCTCCACCAACAAGGTCTACGGGGGGATGGAGGACGTGCGGGTCGCGCTCGACGGCGACCGCTACGTCTACGCCGACGGGCGCCTCGGGATCGGCGAGGACGCGCGGCTGGACTTCCACTCGCCCTACGGCTGCAGCAAGGGCGCGGCCGACCAGTACGTGCACGACTATGGCCGCATCTACGGCATTCCCACGGTGGTCTTCCGCATGAGCTGCATCTACGGCACCCGGCAGTTCGGCACCGAGGACCAGGGGTGGGTGGCCCACTTCGGGCGGGCGATGCTGCGCGGCGAGCCGCTCACCATCTACGGCGACGGCTGCCAGGTGCGCGACATCCTCTGGATCGACGACCTCGTGCGCGCCATGCGGCTGGCGATGGAGAAGATCGACACCGTGGCGGGCGAGGTCCTCAACCTGGGCGGCGGGCACCGCAACGCGGTCTCGGTGCGCGGGGTGATCGACCGGCTGCGCGACATCACCGGCGCCGACGTCCCCGTCACCTATGCGGACTGGCGGCCGGGGGACCAGAAGATCTACGTCTCCGACACCTCGCGCGCGGAGCGGGTGCTGGGGTGGAAGGCCGAGACGAGCTGGCAGGCGGGGCTGGAGAAGCTCGCCGGGTGGCTGCACGAGGCCAACCTCGACACGCCCTCGCCGCGCGCCGCCGTGGCCGCGCCCGCGCTGGTGGCCGGATGAGCGACGCGACGCTGGCGGCAACGGGGACGATGCGGGCCGCCCGGCTCGCCGGTCCCGGGCGCGTGGTGCTGGAGGATGCCCCGCTCCCCGAGCCGGGGCCGGGGCAGGTGCGCATCCGCCTGGAGGGGTGCGGCGTCTGCGCCAGCAACCTCACCCCCTGGGCCGGTCCGGAGTGGATGACGTACCCGACGGAGCCCGGCGCGCTGGGGCACGAGGGGTGGGGGACGATCGACGCGCTCGGCGAGGGCGTCGAGGGGCTGGCGGAGGGACAGCGGGTCGCCGCGCTCTCGTACCACGCCTACGCGGAGTACGACGTGGCGGACGCGTCCGCCGTGGTGCCGCTCCCGGCGGCGCTCGACGGACAGCCGTTCCCGGGCGAGCCGCTGGGGTGCGCGATGAACATCTTCCGGCGCAGCGGCATCTCCGCCGGGCAGACCGTGGCGATCGTCGGCATCGGCTTCCTCGGCGCGCTGCTCACGCGGCTGGCGAAGGATGCCGGCGCGCGCGTGATCGCCATCTCCCGGCGGCCGTTCTCGCTGGACGTGGCGCGCGGCATGGGGGCGGACGAGCTGGTCCCCATGGACGACCACTGGCGGATCATCGAGCGGGTGAAGGAGTTGACGGGCGGCGCTTTCTGCGACCGGGTGATCGAGGCGGTGGGGAAGCAGTGGCCGCTGGACCTGGCGGGGGAGCTGACGCGCGAGCGGGGGCGGCTGGTGGTCGCCGGATACCACCAGGACGGGCCGCGGCAGGTGAACATGCAGCTCTGGAACTGGCGCGGGATCGACGTGATCAACGCCCACGAGCGCGACCCGCAGGTCTACGTCGACGGAATCCGCGCGGCGGTGGACGCGGTGGCGTCGGGGCGGCTGGACCCGTCGCCGCTCTACACGCACACCTTCCCGCTCGACCGCCTGGGCGACGCGCTCGACGCCACCCGCGACCGGCCCGACGGCTTCCTGAAGGCGCTGATCAGGATGGAGTGATACCGGGCTCGGCTGGCCGGGCGAATGAATTCGCTGCAACAACTGCCCGAAGTCCGCCTTCGCGGACTGTGGCCGCGGCTGCACTGCGCCGGGACAACCCTCGTTGTTGCCGCAGACCGGGCTGCAGACCGGGTTGGAAAAGAAATCAAGGAAGCGAGTCCGCGAAGGCGGACTTCGGGCCGTTGTTGCCGCGGTTTCAACCGCCGGGCTACCAGGGCACTACGGATTTCAGTCGATACGAGAGAATCACCGTGACCGACCTGCTGACCCCCACCTCCGCCGGCGAGCTGGCCCACTCCGGCGCCACCGAGCTGACCGTCCCGCGCCTGGGCTTCCTGGGCGTGGGATGGATCGGGCGGCACCGGATGGAGGCCATCGCCAACGCGGGGCTTTGCGAGGTG
>JBJMPM010000172.1:0-7268 GCA_045803205.1 Longimicrobiaceae bacterium | reverse complement strand
TACGCCCCCACCAGCATCCTCAACGGGGGCATGTTCCACGGCCTGATTATCGAGGGCGCCGTCGCCTTCTGATCACCACCCGCCGGCGGAACGAGGAGCGGGGAGCCCGGAATTCCGGGCTCCCCGCTCTCTTTCTGTGTCTCCGCGCCTCTGCGTGAGACGATCCACAGCCGAGTCGGCGCTACGCCACCGGCAGGGTGAACGCGAAGGTGCTTCCCTCCCCTGCGTTGCTCTCGGGCGAGATCATGAACCGTCCGTGCCGAGCTCAGAAGGCGACCGCGCCTTCGATCATCAGGCCGTGGAACTTGCCGCCGCTCAGGATGCTGGTGGGGGCGTAGTCGTTGTACTTCTGCGTGATGTACTCGCCCTTCAGCACGATATTGTCGGTCAGGTACCAGCCGGCGGCGAACTGCCAGCGGGTCGCGCCCACGTCGTTGGTGGTGCCGGCCAGCGGCCCGGCCACCGTGTTGTAGCGCGCGGCCACGTACAGCGGCTCACCCGGGAGGAAGCGGTAGGTGGCGTCGGCCGCGTACTGGTGCCAGGTGCGCTCGGCCGTCTCGGTGAGCGTGCGGCCCTTGGCGCGCTCGGCCAGCCCGAAGAGCTCCAGCCCGTTGAACTTCACGAAGGGGTTGATCACCATCGCGGTCATCTTGTGCGTCATGCCGGGCCCGAGCATCCCGCTGCGGAAGTTGCCGGTCTCGGTGGCCGCGGTGTTCTCCATCACGAAGTAGTAGCGCGAGCCGCCGCGGTCACCCGTGAACAGGTTCTGCTCCGTGCTGTGCCGGTTGGTGTAGACCGAGCCGGTCAGCCGCACCCGCAGCGCGTCGCTCACCCGGCGGTCGAACCCCACCTTCCCCACGAAGCTCGGCGTGCGCCCGCTCGGGTTGGTCACCGCCGGATGGAGCTGCCCCGCCGTGGCGCCCACCATCCCCAGGAAGCCGTTGTGCTGCAGGTAGACCTCGGCGCCCGCCTCGGTGGTGAAGGCGTCCATGATCAGGTTGCCGACGAACGGGTTGTAGATGGCGTTCCCGTTGTCGGTGCGGCGGAAGTGGCTGTCGCCGTAGTTGATCTCCATCTCGCCGAACTTGATGGTGGCGTAGCGCATCAGCGTGTTCAGCGCCGGCACGTCCAGCGGGCTCTCGTCGATCTGCAGGTAGCCGTCCTTCACCCAGGTCTCGCTGTGGTGGCGGCTCGACAGGTAGCTGGTCATGTGCACGCTGATGCCGCGCGCCAGCTGCGCCGTGACGTACAGGTTGGCCACCGCGTTGTTGAAGCCGGGGCCGATGTCGGCCAGCTGGTTCTTGTTCGTGGTGCCGTCCATCACCGGGTCGGCCGTGTTGCTGTGGCCGATGTTCTGGAAGTCCTGCAGGAACGCGCCGCCGATCATCAGCTTGAAGCCGGTGTAAGGCACCGCGTCGTGCTTCGGGGCCTCGAACACGTTGATCCCGCGCTTGTCGACCGGGCGGAAGTGCTGGATCGGGATCTGCTGCGCCATCCCGAAGGTGCGCGTGCTCTCGACCGTGGTCGAATCCGGGGGCGTGCCGCCGCCCGGGGTCTCGGTCGTCGTCTGCGCGAGCGCCGGGGCGGCCGCCAGGGCGGCCAGCAGGGCGGGCATCAGCGCACGGGTCGTGTTTCTCATCGTACGGTCTCCACTCGGGAGCCTCGGGTCACGTCGGGGGCGCGGAGGTGCGCCCCCGGGACTGCATCGCGGCGGGTCTCCGCCGCACTTCACAGCTTCGGGGTCAGGGCTTCAGCACCACGTCGAAGCCCACCGTGGCCGCCGGGGCCACCTTCATCGCGCCCAGCATCAGCGAGGGCGGGCGCACGCCCCACTCGGTCATGGTGATGCGCTTGCTGCCGCGCACCCGGAGCTGCCCGTTCTCGCGCGCCACGGTGGCGTTGATGGTCACCGGCCGCTCGGCGCCGGCGATCGAGAGCGTGCCCTGCAGCTCGGCGGTGCCCGCATCGGCGCTGGTGGGCGTCACGCTCACCGAGCTGGCGCGGAAGCGGATCTCGGGCGCCTGGTCGGCCTTGAGCGCGTTGCGCATGTGGCCGTTCATGGTGGTGTTGCGGCAGTCGAGGGTGGCCACCGGCACGGTGACGGAGGCGCTGCCGACGTTCGCGAGCTGCGAGAGCTCCGTGGTGCCGGCCGCCGCGGTGCCCACCGCGCGGGTCGACTCGCAGCGCCAGGCGCGGGCGGTGGAGGTGCCCTCGACCCACACGCGGCTGCCCGGCTGCAGAGACAGGGGCGCCAGCGCCGCCGCCGCGAGGGCGGGCACGGCCAGCAGGGCTCCCAGGACAAGGCTCTTGCGCATCGTTCGCTCTCCGTCTTCGGTTTCACCGCTTCGCGCCGGGCCACCACGGCCCGCGCTTCCGACTGCGATGAAGCTAGGCCCCGCGGGGTACCCGGCCTGTCGGTAGCCAATCCCCACCCGTGCGGGGCGCGGGGCGCAATCGATGCGGGGGAAATCCCCACAAGGGCAGACGGTTTCACACCGAGACACAGAGGAACGGAGAGGAGCGGAAGTGAAGCGATTACTGGCGTTTTCGACCGTCCTGCTCGCCCTGGCGCCGTCGCCGGGGCGCGCGCAGGCGACGGCCGCGCGCGACCAGCTCTCGCTCGGCGTGGGGATCGTGGCGGGCGAGATCGACTATGCGCGGAGGATCGGCGCGGGGCCGCTGAGCGTGGGGGCGGGCGTGTGGGGCGCGTGGGAGCCGCCGCACAGCTTCGGGCACTCCGTGTTCGAGCCGCTGGGGATCGAGGTGTTCGGCCGCTACCGCGCCGCGCCCTGGCTGCACGTGGACGCGGGCCCGACCCTCGCGCGCTACCACTCGGCCGACGACTGCCCGGACTGCTCCGGCACCTTCGCCGGCGCGCGCACCGTCCTGCTCGTGGGGCAGGACTTCCTGTTCGTCGGCCCCGAGCTCGCCGCCGGCTGGGCGAGCGATGGTCCCAACGACCCGGAGTTCGGCGTGATCTGGGGCGCGCAGGTGCGGCTGGTGCTCGGCTGGGGACGATAGACGTCATATTCTCCGCGCACGTCGAACAGCCTGGGCGAATCGTTCTGGCCGGAAGCATTCCTGCGTAGCTGTTCCTGCGTAGCACTTGCACTCCGCCGAAGAAAACGCGAACGTCGTGAGCCTTCTCATGTCGGAGGTTGCCATGTACGTCAACCACACCGTCCGCCTGCACGGGTTGCGCGAGCGCATGCCCGGGCTCCCCGGGCCGCTTCTGCGTGACCTGCTCGATGCGGTGGACCGTAGCGCGCGCGGCGCGGTTCGCCTCCGGCTCGAGGGCCGCAGTGGTACTCGCGGGGGACAGATTCCCGGCTGGGTACATGCCGCTGCGCGCTTCGACGTGGCGGGCTTCACGGAGAACCCCGCGGGGGTGGTGCTTCGAGCCCCGCGGCTCCGCGACGCGATCCCGGACCGGCTGGCGCAGTACCACCTCTTCGAGGAATTCGATTCCAACGCGTCGGGGCTCGGCGTGATGGAGCAGAGCCTGGACGAGGCGCTGCGCGGAAACGAGGACAGCGACGCGTTCGACGAGGGGCTCCTGTGCAGCTTCGAGGAGTTCCGTCGGGTGTTCCGGCACGGTGTGGAGAGCGTCGAGATCAACAACGGCCGTCCGGATGCCCAGGTGTTGACGGTGACGGCCGCAGGGATCGAAGTGGTGAGGCGGCTGCAGCGCGAAACGCCGCGCCCGCAGCGAATCCGCGTGTCGGGCGTGGTGGACGCGATCCGGCACAGTGATCAGGCGTTCACGCTGGTGCTGGAGTCCGGGACGGCGATCCGGGGGGTCCTGGCGGAAGGCGGGCCGGAAGCGCTGGTCCCGTTCTTCGGCCGGATCGCGGTGGTCTCGGGATGGGCGCAGTTCCGGCCTTCGGGATCGCTGCTGCGGGTGGACGCCGAGGAAGTCCACGCCGGAACCGAGGCGGACCTCTCGTTGTGGTCCGCTCTCCCGCGCCCGCTGCGTACGGGCTTCGCGCCCCAGGAACTGCGTCGGCCCCAGGGTCCCCGCTCCGGCCTCAACGCCATCATCGGCCAGTGGCCGGGCGACGAATCGGAAGAAGAGCTCCTGGCCGCTCTCGCGGACATCTCGTGATCACCGACCGGGAGCCACTCCTTCTCGACACGGGGATCGTCGTCCTGCTCTGCCGGGGTGGCGAGATGGGGCAGCGGCTGGATGCGCGGTACGCGCTCTCCGGACGCCGCGAAGTGCCGTTGCTGTCCGTGATCAGCGTGGGCGAACTGCTGGCGTTCGCGCGGAACGCATCGTGGGGCGGGCGAAAGGAAGCACGGCTGCACGAGATCCTCGCGAACCTCGTGATCGTCGACATCCAGCGCGAGCCGGTCCTGAACGCCTATGCGGACCTGAGCGCGCACCTGAAGGCTGCCGGCAGGCCGATCGGCCAGAACGATCTCTGGATCGCCGCCTGCGCGCGCGCAACCGGGGCTGTGTTGCTCACCATCGATACGGACTTCGACGTGCTGCACCCGGAGTGGCTCCGCCGGGAGCGGGTCGATCAGAGCACCCTTCGCTGACGCCGCAGAGCGGAGCGTACGGCGGCTGGAAGAAGGGGCACGCTGAAATCCGCCCAGACGCCCTGCTCTCCACGCAGTTCGAGCGCCCGCTCCTGCGGCAGGTATTCGTCCAGCTCGGCAGCCCGGCAGCCCGGCGTCCGCTCTGCGACTGCGCCGACGCCGGCGAGTGCTCGCCAGGGGAGACGTGCAAACCCGTGCTCTGCTCCTTCGCCAGCGGCTGCAGGGTGGGTGGATGGGAGACGTGCCGGGGCGTCTGCCGCGCCTGAAAGCTGACGGTCTTACCCGGAGGCCCAGAGACGCAGAGAGGCGCGGCGGCCTCTCTGCGTCTTCATGTCTCTGCGCGAGCCGATTTTTGCCGAGGGTGCGGGTCTTGCCTTCAGCGGGGTGGAACCCCACGAAGGAGCGTTCCCACACCGCGACAGAAGGAGATCCGGACGCGGACCTCGAGACGATGGGTCGCCGCCATGGCGGCGTTCGCGCTGGCGGCCGGCGCGTGCACGGCCAAGGTGGAGGACGAGGGGAAGATGCCCGACGTCAGGTCAAGGGCGGCGAGGCTCCCAAGGTGGACGTAGACCCGGCACGCGTGGAGATGGGCACCGACACCAACACGGTGGTCACCCCGACCGTGGACGTGACGCCGACGGACACCACCCGGCGCTGACCGGCCGGATCGCGGGGGAAGCGGCGCGGGCGCCGGGGATCTCCCCGGCGCCCGCCGTCTTCGCCCCCGTTCTCCTCGTGGGCTCAGAAATAGAGCGGCTGCACCACGTACAGGATCTCCGGGCGGTTGTCGTAGTCGGTGTCCACGAACTCGGCGACCGGGTAGTCCCCCGAGTAGACCCGCAGGAGGCGCGGGCTCCGGGGCTCCGCCACCCACGTCCCCACCAGCGGCTGGTCGTACCCCAGGGTGACCGCCTGCAGCGCGAGGCGCCCCAGCACGAGGTCGCCCAGCACGCCGAGCAGCCCCCCGCGGTCCAGCCGCGCCGGGTAGTAGTCCTGGCGCAGGAAGACCACGTCGCCGATGGTCCCGCGGCTCCAGAGCGTGCCGGCGCGGCTCCCCAGGCCGAAGCCCTTGTCCAGGCACCACTCCCGCCCCCACACCGGGTGGCCCTCTCCGCTGCGGCAGAACGCCGGTGCGTTGCCCCGTGGCCGCTGGTCGCCCATCCGGCGCAGCCGCCACGCGCCGATGTCGCCGTACCGGTCCGCATCCATGTCCATCAGGATGTCGCCGCGCCGGTTGAGCAGGCGCACGCGGCCGTTCTCCGTGCGCACGTTCACCGCGTCGGATGCCAGGCCGCGGCCGTGACCGAGTGCCGCGGCGCTGGTGAGGAGCCGCGCCGCGCGCTCGCTGCCGCGCGCGCCGGCCGTACCCGCCGCCCCGCGCCGCACCAGCCGGGTGGACCCGCTCTCGCCGCCCGTGCCGCGCGCCGTCCGCTCCGTGCGCGTGCTCCGGCTGGACCGGACCGTCCGCTCGCCGCCGCCGGAGCCGCGGCCCCGCCCACTCGCATGCGTCTCCGTCCGCCGCGCGTGGCCACCGCCCCCGTGCGTCTGGCCGCGCCCGCCGCCACCACCTTGGCGAACGGCACCCTGGTGCCTGCCTCCGCCGCCACCCTGGCGAGCGGCGCCGCCGTGCTTGCCGCCACCGCCGCCCTGGTGTGCGCCGGCGTGCTGCCCTCCCCCGCCTCCGTGCCCCTTGCCGCCTCCCTGCAGCGGTGCCGCGCTCGCGTCCGCGGCCAGCAGGCCGTCCGAAGGTTCGAAGGGGGTCCGCAGCGCCGTAGCGTGTGCACCGCTGGCCACCGCGGCGGACAGCGCTCCGACGGCGCCCAGTAGAATGGCTCGGTTCATGGCTTCTGTTCCTCCGATCTGGAGTCGCGCAACGCTCGTCGGCGCCGCAGCAAAGCATTTGCTTGCAAGGACTTTGCCGCTTTCGAAATGTGAAACGCAGAGAGGCTGCCGCGCCTCTCTGCGTTTCTGTGCCTCTGTAAGAAACCAGAGCAGTTTCAGCCATCGGGCGCCGGTTCGGGTGGCGGGGTCGTCACGCCTCTAACGGGCCGGGCGTTGTTACGGCGTGGATTCTGGGCACGCGCTCACCTTCGACGCCGGTGACGAACCGATGAGACATCCGCTCCTCTCCCTCGGCGCGCCGCTCCTGGCGTGCCTCGCCGCGTGCGAACCCTCGGCCACCGCGGTCGAGTATCCGCCCGCGATCGTCTTCCTGGCCTTGAATGCGAGTCAGGACGCGTACATGGAGGCGCTCTTCCAGGGCCGGGTGACGCTCGATGCGCAGGGATGCCTGCGCCTCGACGCGGGCGACCGGGACACGGTGATCTGGCCGCACGGCTACACCCTGGATACCCGCGGCGGCGCGCTGGTGGTGAAGGATGCGCAGGGCCGCGATGTGGGAACGGTCGGCGGGAGCTTCCGCCTCGGAGGCGGCGAGGTGTCCTCGCTGGATCAGGTGAGCCGCCTCTCCGCCGAGACGCGCGCGCAGGCGGAGGAGAGCTGCCCTGGCCGCTACTGGTTCGCGTCGCCCGAGATGTAACACTCGGTTGATTGACTGTGCATTCAGTCAAACAGATTGGTCTCACCCAGAGGACCAGAGGACCAGAGGAAACCGTGTGGTTCTCTGGGGTTCTCTGGTTCTCTGGTTCTCTGGTTCTCTGGTTCTCTGGTTCTCTGGTTCTCTGGTTCTCTGGGCGAGACCTTCTTTTCCTTTTCGAATG
>JBJMPM010000134.1:0-23292 GCA_045803205.1 Longimicrobiaceae bacterium | reverse complement strand
GAGGCGAGCTCCATCTGATCGAATCCGTTGACGATGCCCGACCCGCATCGATCTCCCCGCAGCGCGGGAAGCCCTCGGTGCTGGCCCGACGCGTCACGTCCCGGGCGAAGATCGTCAACTGATTCGATCAGGGGATGTGGAACACGCCATGAGTACCGTGCCTCCGGCAGACGTCCCCGGCGAAAAAATTTCGATACTCAGCGCGAGCGCCGCCTGCAGTCACTCGTCGACGGAATCGGTGCGAGTGTGAGAGACAGGCTGCAACCCAATCGACGAAGAACCAAATCAGGGACCGTCGGGCATCGTAGCAATTTTGCAATCAGTGATTGCAAAATTGCCGGCGGGTTTGACAGGACCCGCGGTGGCCACTACAATCCGGTTGCACACAACCACAGCCGTGGATTGCGCTTGACCCGTCGGCCGTAGCAGGCCGATCCCCCCGGGGCCGCGCAACGAGATTCCAAACCATTCCAGCCCACCGGGCGCGGCGGCCACGCCATGCGTCCGCTCGATCGCGAGAAGCAGCGAATGCGCTCTCCCAGCCTGATCGCGCTCGTCGCCGCCGGGGTGATCGGCACGTGCGTCGGCCTCACGGACGCGCCGCCCGCGCACGCCGCCGCGCTCTCCCCCTCGCACACTCCGCCGCCGCACGCGCACGCCGACACGGCTCCGCGCAGGCGCGCGAGCGAGAACCGCTCGTCGCGGGCAAGCCGCGCAAGTGCGGTGATGCGGACGTCGCGGGCGGTGGTCTCGGCCGCGCGGCTGGAGCGGGGGCCGCAGGGGGTGCGGGTGCAGCGGGCGCTGGCGCGGCTGGGGAGCCGGGTGAACACCAGCGACCGCGACGCGCTGCGGATGGCGTTCCGCGCGTACTACGCCTACAGGGCGGCGCACCCGGAGAAGGTGAAGAAGCCGTACCTGTACTTCGTGGACTACGGGCTCGACGCCGAGACGCCGCGCGGCTACGTGTTCGACATGCGCGAGCTGCGCATCGTGGAGGGGCCGTTCCGGGTGGCGCACGGGCGGGGGAGCGCGGCGCGCGGCGGGGTGCCGCGGCGCTTCAGCAACCGGCACGGGAGCGAGGCCACCTCGCTCGGGCTCTTCCTGGCCCAGGAGACATACTCCTTCAGCGGCAGGAGCGGCGGACGGCGCTACACCTCCACCGGGCTGCGGCTGCGCGGGCTCTCTGGGCGCTTCAACGCCCGCGCCCGCGAGCGGGGCGTGGTGGTGCACGGCGCGCCGTACGTCACGCGCGAGCGCGCCGGCCGCAGCGAAGGATGCCCGTCGGTGTCGCCGGCGCGCGCGCGCACGCTGATCCCGCGCATCCGCAACGGCGGCATGGTCTTCCTCTACTCCCCGCACGCCCCCACCTGGAAGCGCGAGGACCCCTGGGCCAATCGCGGCCGCAGCTGAGGAATCTCACGCAGAGGAAGCAGAGGGACCAGAGAACAGCGGATGGTTCTCTGGTCCCTCTGCTTCCTCTGTGTGAGGATTTTCGTTTTCAGCCCGGCTCCACCCGCAGCAGGCCGTGCTTGATGTTGCGGCCCTCGACCAGGAACACCACGTCTTCGGCGATGTTGGTGGCCAGGTCGGCGATGCGCTCCAGGTTGCGGCTCACCAGGAAGAGCGTCATCGAGGGGCCGATGCGGCGCGGGTCCTCCATCATGTGCGTGAGCAGGATGCGGAAGAGCGACTCGGCCATCTGGTCCACCCGGTCGTCGCGCTCGATCACGTCGCGGGCGCGCTCCGCGTCGGCGCGCACGAAGCAGTCGAGCGCGTCGCTGAGCATCTCCCCCGCCTGGCGCGCCATCTCCTCCACCTCCGGCAACTCCGCGAAGCCCGGCGAGTCGACCAGGTGCGGCACTCCCTCGGCGATGTTCACCGCGTGGTCGCCCACCCGCTCCAGGTCGTTGCTGATCTTCATCGCCATGGTGATCAGCCGGAGGTCGCGCGCCATGGGCTGCTGCAGCGCCAGCAGCTCGATGCAGAGCTCGTCGATCTCCACCTCCAGCGCGTCGACCTGCTGGTCGCGCGCCACCACCTCGCGCGCCGCCGCCGCGTCGCGCTCGCGCAGCGCCTCGACCGAGGCGCGCACCAGCTCCTCGGCCAGCGCGCTCATCTCCAGCAGCCGCCCCTTGAGCCGCGCCAGCTCCTCGTGGAAGTGGCGGACCCCCGGCGCGCTCACCCGAACCTCCCGGTCACGTACGCCTCGGTGCGCTCCTCGCGCGGCGTGGTGAAGATCTGCTGCGTGCGCCCCACCTCCACCAGCCGGCCCATGTAGAAGAAGGCGGTGAAGTCGCTGACGCGCGCCGCCTGCTGCATGTTGTGGGTCACGATCACGATGGTGTACTCGTCCTTCAGCTCGTAGATCAGCTCCTCGATCTTCTGCGTGGCGATGGGGTCGAGCGCGCTCGCGGGCTCGTCCATCAGCAGCACCTCGGGCTGCACCGCCAGCGCGCGGGCGATGCAGAGCCGCTGCTGCTGCCCGCCGGAGAGCCCCAGCGCGCTCGTCCGCAGCCGGTCCTTCACCTCGTCCCAGAGCGCGGCCCGCACCAGCGAGCGCTCCACCACCTCCTGCAGCTCACGGCGCCCGCGCGCCAGGCCGTTCACGCGCACTCCGTACGCCACGTTGTCGAAGATCGACTTGGGGAAGGGGTTCGACTTCTGGAACACCATCCCCACCCGCTTGCGCAGGTGCACCACGTCTTCGCCGCGCTCGTAGACGCTGCGCCCCTGGAGGCGGATGTCGCCCTCGTGCCGCACCCCGGGGATCAGGTCGTTCATCCGGTTGATGGAGCGCAGGAAGGTGCTCTTCCCGCACCCCGAGGGCCCGATCAGCGCCGTCACCCGGCGCCCCGGGATGGAGAGGTCGATGCCGTGCAGCGCCTGCACCGCCCCGTACCAGAACGAGAACCCCGAAGCCTCCACCGCCGGCGCCGCCCCCTGCCCCGCCGCCGGCGCCCCCGCCCGCGGCGCCGGGGCCGTCACGGGAGGACGGAGCGGGGTGACGTGCGGCTGTGCGTCCATGGTCTCCATCGTCTTTCTCATGCGTTGCGCTGCGCACGCCCCAGGGCGAAGCGCGCCCCCAGGCTGAGCGTGAGCACCAGGAAGATGAGCACCAGCGCGCCTGCCCAGGCCTGCCGGTGCCAGTCGTCGTAGGGCGAGATGGCGTAGGCGAAGATCTGCAGCGGGAGCGCGGCGGTGGGCTGGCGCGGGTCGAGCTGCCAGAACTGGTTGCCGAGCGCGGTGAAGAGCAGCGGCGCCGTCTCTCCCGCGATGCGGGCGACGCCTACCAGCGCGCCGGTGAGGATGCCGCCGCGCGCCGCGGGGAGCACCACGCCCAGCATCGTGCGCCAGCGCGGCACCCCCAGCGCCAGCCCGCCCTCCATCAGCTCGCGGGGGACCAGGCGCACCATCTCCTCGGTGGTGCGCGTGACCATCGGCACCAGCATGACGGCCAGCGCGACAGCGCCGGCGAGCGCGCTGAAGCCGCCCATCGGCACCACCAGCAGCAGGTAGACGAAGATGCCGACCACGATGGAGGGGACGCCGTTCAGCACGTCGGCGGTGAAGCGGACGGCGGTGGCCAGCCGGCTCCCGCGCGCCTCGGCCAGGTAGACGCCCGCCAGGACCGCCACCGGGAGGCCGATCAGCGCCGCCAGCCCCACCATCTCCAGCGTGCCGACGATGGCGTTCGCCATCCCGCCGCCCCTCTCGCCCGTGGGGCGCGGGGTGTGGGTGAAGAAGGCCAGGTCGAGCGACGACGCGCCCTCGCGCACCAGGTAGCCGAAGATCAGCACCAGCGGCAGCACGGTGATGGCCGCAGCCACCCCGGTGAGCGCCAGCATCAGCGCGCTGGTGGCGCGGCGGCGGCGGTGGCGCCAGGTGAGGGCCGTCATCGCGCGGCCCTCCGCTCCACCCGCCAGACCAGCGCGCGCGCCAGCGCGTTCACCACCAGCGTCACGCCCAGCAGCAGGAGGGCGACGTACATCAGCGCCGAGCGGTGCACGTCGCCGCTGGCCTCGGCGAACTCGTTGGCGAGCACGCTGGCCATGGTGTAGGCGGGGGCGAAGAGCGAGTGCGGGATCCGCGGCGTGTTGCCGATCACCATGGTCACCGCCATGGTCTCGCCGATGGCGCGCCCCAGCCCCAGCATCACCGCGCCGATCAGCCCGGCGCGGGCGGCGGGGAGCACGATCTGCCAGGTCGACTCCCAGCGCGTGGCCCCCAGCGCCAGCGCCGCCTCGCGCTGCGCCCGCGGCACCGCGGCGATCACCTCGCGCGACACGGCGGAGACGAAGGGGATGATCATGATCGCCAGGATCACCCCCCCGGCCAGGATGCTCTGCCCGTACGCCGGCCCGGCGAAGATCCCCAGCGTGTCGCCCAGCCGCCCCGCGAGCGGCGCCTGCACCGTGTCGCGGAGGAAGGGGACCAGCACGAAGATCGCCCAGAGCCCGTAGACCACCGAGGGGATGGCCGCCAGCAGCTCGGTGGCGAAGGCGATGGGCGCCGCCAGCCAGCGCGGCGCCAGCTCGGTGAGGAAGAGCGCCAGGCCGATGGAGAGCGGCACCGCGATCAGCAGCGCCAGCAGCGACGAGGCGATCGTCCCCACCAGGAACGGCACCCCGCCGAACTGCTCGCTCACCGGGTTCCACGCGCTCCCGGTCAGGAACCCGCCGCCGAAGGTGCGCACCGCCGGCCAGGCGCCGTAGACCAGCGCCGCGGCGATCCCCACCAGCAGCAGGGGGATGGTGAGCCCGAACGCCACCAGCACCCCGCGCCACACCGCGTCCGAGGCGCTGCTCAGGCGCCAGCGGAGGGCGAAGCTCGGCGCGGGTGCCGGGGCCGGAGGTGCCTCTACCGTGTCCGTCATCGTCTCCTGCATTGCGAATCTTCAACCGCTGATCGGATCATCTTGCGTCCGTTCGGTTCGGCGGCCCCTCTGGACGTCATCCTGAGGCCGGTCACGCTGAACCTTTCGCTACTCGAAGCCTTGCAGGCCGAAGGATCTATAGCCCGTGTAAGCACTTGGCCGGCTCGATGCGCGATCGAGCCGTCGCCGTTCCTGCCTGGCACCATCTCACCGGCTCACGTGCTGCCGCGGTTCTAGATCCTTCGGCCTGCACGGCCTCCTGAGGACGACATTGCGGCGTAACCGGCCTCAGGATGACGTCTTCCCGATTCCGTGCGCTTCCTCGACAGCCTCTCCGGCTGCGGAGAGATTCCCCGGTCGCGGATCAGAAGAAGACCCGCAGCATGGTCTTGAACGAGTGCACCGCCTCGCCGGCGCCGCGCCCCAGGTCCAGGCGGTCGCCGGGCATCACCACGTCGTAGTTCACCATCAGCCAGGCGTTGCGGCCGAAGTACAGGTTCACGCCGGGGGTGACCAGCGTCGAGCCCACGTCGTTGTCGGTGTCCGGCTCGGTGCGGTCGAAGCGGAGGACCGGGCCGATGCCGGTGAGCGTCCCCGTGTTCGCCAGCGGGATGCGGTACTCGCCCACCAGGTGCAGCGTGCGGAAGCGCGGCGAGAAGCCCGTCCCCGGCGCCGCGGCCCGCAGCCCGGCCAGCGTGGAGGTGAAGGCGCCCGCCCGCCCCTCCTTGCCGATCGACGCGTCGGCGATCAGGTGCAGCCCGTCGCTGTTCACCTTCCCCCACTCGGCGTCGAGCCCGAAGGCCGTGGAGCGGCCGGCGCTGTCGGCGGCGATCACCTTCGTGGTCCCCGCCGGCGTCGTCACCGGGACGCTGATGGAGTCGTCGTGCGAGACGAACGAGACGCCCACGGAGAGCTTCGCGATCGGCGCCACCTGCAGCCGCCCGCCGAAGGTCTTGGCGTTGTTGACCTCGGGGTTGTCCTTCCCCTGCCCCGTCCACACGCCCACGCGCAGCGACACGGGGATTGCCGCGCTGTCGGCGGTGTGCACCTCCAGCGAGGTGCCGATGTCGTGGCTGGCGAAGCCGGCGGCGGTCAGGAAGTTGTTCTCCGACACGAGGTTCTGGTTGCGCATCCCGGCGATCTGCGCCCCCCGCTCCACGGTGGGGTAGAGGCTGCTGGAGACGAGCTCCTGCCGCTCCACCGGCTTCTTCTCCTGTCCCACGCGCCAGGTGAGGAAGCGCCCGAGGCCTACGTCGACCCAGGCGTCCTCCAGGTTCACCGCGCGGCGGGTGGCGTTCAGCTCCATCTTCACCCGGACGCTCGGCGCGAGGTACCCGTCGGCCTCGACGTAGAAGCGGCGCAGGAAGAACTCGTTGGAAACGACGGTGTTCACCGCGGCCGGGGTCCCGTCGGCGTTGGTGGACTGGATGTCGGAGGTGCGGAACTCGGTCTGCAAGCGGCCCTTGAACTTCACGTTCGGATACGTCGGCTGCTGCTGCGCGCGGGCGATGGCCGGGGCGCAGGCGAGCAGCGCCAGGACGGCGGCGGTCGCAGCGTTGCGTCGGGTCACGGATCTCCTCGGAAATGTTCGCGTGCGGGAATGGGATCTGACACCCACCCCACCGTAACGGCCGTGCACCGAAGTTTCCACGTCCTTCACCCTCCTCGAATCACGGTTCGGTCACGAACGCGTAACGGGGACACGTCCGCGGCGAAGCGTCGGACACGGAGATGCGGAGGACGGCGTCCATCGCCTGCCCCGTGATGAGTGATCGAAATTTTTTTGAAGACCCGCATGCACGAGCCGACTGCGTCCGCTGGGCATCCCGTCGCGGTGCGTCGTGCGTCCGCCAAGCCTGGACCGCCGCCTGGCGCTGCAAACGGCGTCATCAGGAGTCGAGGCGGCGGCGAGTCACGCGCCTCGAGCGGGGCTTTGCCGTGCACGGAATCACCTGATGACGCAGTTGCGAGGCTCGCCCCTGCACAGGAGCATGCGACCGGGTGATCGGACTCGGGCGGACGAGCCCGAGGGGTGCTTGCAAAAAAATTTCGATCACTCACCGCCGCCGAGGCTTGGCCGGCGCCTGCGGACGCTGCCGCCCACCGCCCCTCCACGGTCGCCGGGGCACGGGAGGGCGAAGGATCGCTCCCCCCGACCTCCCCGATCGCCCGGCTGGCGACGTTCAGGCGGCCGGCTTCACCGGCTGGTTGCCGGGCCCGCAGGTGACCGTGCCCAGCTTCTGCCGCACCCCCTCGCGCACCTGGTCGGGGAGCGGGGCGTAGTGGAGCTGGCGCGCGGCGTCGGCGCCCTGGGTGAGCGCCCAGTCCACCAGGCTCACGAACGCCTGGGCCTTGCCGCAGTCGTTCCAGTGCGGCGGCACCAGCAGGTAGGTCCAGGTGGCGATGGGGTAGGCGCCCGCCCCCGCCGCGTCGTTCAGCGACACGCGGTAGTCGCCGCCGGCCACCCGCTCCGCCACCCCCGCCGCGGCCGCCTCCGTCGCCTCGATGGTGGGCGAGACGAAGGCGCCCGACTGGTTCCTGAGCGCGGCCATGGAGAGCTGGTTCTGCATGGCGTAGGCGAGCTCCACGTAGCCGATGGCGCCCGCCGTCTGCTTCACCGCGCCGGCCACGCCCTCGTTCCCCTTGGCCCCCAGCCCGCCCGGCCAGCTCACCGACTTGCCGCTGCCGGGCCCGGCCTTCCAATCGGGGCTCACCTTCGCCAGGTAGTCGGTGAAGACGAAGGTGGTGCCGCTCCCGTCGGAGCGGTGGACGACGGCGATGGGGGTGTTCGGGAGCGCCACGCCCGGGTTGTCGGCGGCGATGGCGGGGTCGTTCCACTTCGTCACCTTCCCCAGGAAGATCGACGCGAGCACGGGCCCCGAAAGCTTCAGCGGCTGCTGCAGCCCGGAGAGGTTGTAGGTGACGGCGACGGCGCCGAGCACGGTGGGGAGCTGCAGGATGCCGGGGACCTTCGCCTCCTCCTCGGCGCTCATGGGGGCGTCGGAGGCGCCGAAGTCCACGGTGCCGGCGGTCACCTGCTGGATGCCGCCGCCGGAGCCGATGGACTGGTAGTTCACCTGCACCCCGTGCGCCTGCCCGTAGTCCGAGAACCACTTGCCGTACACGGGCGCCGGGAAGGTGGCGCCGGCGCCGGTGAGCGCCACCGAGCCCCCCGGCCGGGCCGCGCCGGGCGTGTTCGCCGCCTTCGTGTCGGCCGCGTCGCCCCGGCCGCACGCCGTTGCAAGGAGCGCCGCCAGCACCATCGCACCGGACCGGATCGTCTTCATCGTCTATTGACCAGTTCGCCTGGGGTTGAGAACGGAACCGCACGCCTGCGCCCTCAACCTGCCGGCCGGGGGTCACGCCCCGATCCGCGGCCTGTCACGATCCGGTAACGAAACAGCCGCCGGCCGGCCGCCGCCCGCAGTGCGCTCTTTCCGCCCCGCGCGCGGGAACGTAGCTTTGCCGCGCTCAATCGGACCCCCTCGGTCCGTTACACATGCCGCAGTGGCCGCGGGCCGGGCCGAGACCCCCGGCGGCCGGCCGTTACAAAACCTCTCCCTTCACGGAGGCACCGTGCGCCTGATCCCGCGCGACGAGCAGTTCTTCCCCATGTTCGGGTCGCTCGCGCAGAAGCTGTCGCAGGCAGCCAAGCTCCTGGAGCAGCTCTTCGCCGAGCCGCACCGCCTCCAGGAGATGGTGCAGAAGATCAAGGACATCGAACACGAGGCCGACGTGCTCACGCACGACATCATCGTGCGCATCGACAAGAGCTTCGTGACGCCGATCGACCGCGAGGACATCCACCTGCTCGCCTCGCGGCTCGACGACGTGATCGACGTGGTGGACGGGGTGGCGCGGCGGGCGCAGATGTTCCGCATCCGCGAGTTCCGCCCGCAGGCCACCCAGCTCGCCGACGTGCTGCGCCGCGCCTCCGAGACGCTGGCCGAGTCGGTGCAGAACCTCCGCAAGCCCAAGCTGGTGATGGCGCGCTCCGGCGAGCTGAAGGCGCTGGAGGAGGAGGGCGACGCCATCTACCACGCGGCGGTGGGCTCGCTCTTCGACGACGGGGCCGACGCGCTGGAGGTCATCAAGTGGAAGGAGCTGTTCGACAAGCTGGAAGACGCGATCGACCTCTGCGACGACGTGTGGAACGTGATCGAGTCGATCGCGCTCAAGAACTCGTGAGCCGCCCGTGATCACCTACGTCGTCATCATCATCGTCGTGGCCTTCCTGTTCGACTTCGTGAACGGGTTCCACGACTCGGCCAACTCCATCGCCACCATCGTCGGCACCCGCGTGCTGAGCCCGTTCGCGGCGGTGCTCTGGGCCGCGACCTGCAACTTCGCCGCGCTCTTCGTGATCGGCACCGCCGTGGCCAAGACGGTGGGCAAGGGGATGATCGACGTCGACATCGTCACCCCCAGCGTGATCCTGGGCGGGCTGCTGGGGGCGATCGCCTGGAACCTGATCACCTGGTACTCCGGGCTCCCCAGCAGCTCGTCGCACGCGCTGCTGGGCGGGTACGCGGGGGCGGCGGTAGCCAAGGCGGGGTGGGCGTCGATCCTCTGGGCCGGGTGGACGAAGACGCTGGTGTTCATCGTCCTCTCCCCGGTGATCGGGATGCTGCTGGGGTTCGGGCTGATGGTCCTGGTGCACTGGCTCTTCCACCGCACCCCGCCGGGGAAGGTGGACCGCGTGTTCCGCGTGGCGCAGATCGTGAGCTCGGGCCTCTTCTCGCTCTCGCACGGCGGCAACGACGCGCAGAAGACGATGGGGATCATCGTGGGGCTGCTGGTGAGCACGCAGTCGGTGTTCGCCACGCAGACCGGGTGGCTGCACCGCCTCTACCTGCCGAGCGCCGACCACGTGCCGCTCTGGGTGGAGCTGATCGCCTACACCATGATCTCGCTGGGCACGCTCTTCGGGGGATGGCGGATCGTGCACACCATGGGCACGCGCATCACCCGGCTGCGCCCCGTGGGCGGCTTCTGCGCGGAGACGGGCGGGGCGCTGAGCATCCTGCTGGCCACGAAGTTCGGGATCCCGGTCTCCACCACGCACACCATCACCGGCTCCATCGTGGGCGTGGGGGCGACGCGGCGGTGGTCGGCGGTGCGCTGGGGGGTGGCGGGGCGGATCGTGTGGGCGTGGGTGCTGACGATTCCCGCGGCGTTCGTGATGTCGAGCCTGTTCTACCTGGTGCTGGGAAATCTCGTCGCGCCCTGAGGTAAGACAACCACACGTCTCACGCAGAGACGCAGAGGAACCGAGAGTGCGCAGAGGGATTCTGCGCACTCCCGGTTCCTCTGCGTTCTCCGCTGCTTCTCAACGCAGGCTCGGGGTGAAGCCGAGCTCGTCGCGGTCGGGGCAGACGAACGGCGATTCCACCGGCTCCATGAAGTAGGCGGCGAGCGCGTGGGACCGGAAGCGGCCGCGCAGCGCCTCGGAGGCGCCGCGGATGCCCGCCGCGGCCCCGGCGTCGCGCTTGGCGCGGAGCAGCGACACCAGCAGCCGCGCCGCCGCCGGCTCCACCACGCGCACCGCCGAGGCGTCCAGCACCAGCGGGCGCGGCCCGCCGCCCAGCAGCCCCGTGAACACCACCGTCGGCGAATCCACCACCTCCGGCAGCGGCAGCACCGTGTCGTTCTCGATCAGGTCCAGCATCTCGGCTCTCCTCGGCTCGGGGTTCGTCCGTCTCGCCTTCAACCTCACCCGCGCCCTTATCGCTCCGGCCCCGGGCGCGTCACGATCGCGCAATGAGGTGATCATACCATCTCTGCCAAATGACTGTGCATTCGTAGGGACCAGCACAGATGGGTCTCACACGGAGTCAACGGAGTCAACAGAGTCAACGGAGGAAATGCCTGGATTTCTCCGCTGACTCCGTTGACTCCGTGTGAGTCCTATCCGTTGGCAGAATGCACAATCAATCAACAGTAATGGTATCAGTACGCGTTCTGGTACGAGACGAACTTGAAGCGCCCGTCCCGCTCGACGATCGGGCCGAAGAGGCGCTCCGTCCCCCCATCGCGGAGCGTCACCCTGCAACCGTCCCAGAGGCGGTTCGCCCCCTCTACCCGCGGCGCGGGGGCGCAGCGCGAGGAGACGTAGCCCAGCGGCCGCCCGCCGCGCCGCGCGAACAATCTCCCGATCCCCTTCTCGCTCTCCTGCAGGGTCAGGAACCAGAGGAGCGCCGGGGAGAGGCGCTGCGGCGGGTGCGTGAACCCGGTCGACGGGTAGTAGAGGTACGCGAACTCGGCCCGCGACAGGATCATTCGCCGCACCGCCGCCGTGTCCGCCCGCTCCACCGCCCGCACGAACGCGCGCACCAGCGCCTCGCGCGATTCCGCGCCGCCTGCCAGCACGCCCGGATCCGCCAGCCCCTCGCGGAAGCGCCGCTGCTCCTCCTCGGGCGGAAGGATGCTGTCCACGTGCGTCCCCGGCGCCGGCGCGGACTGCACCTGCGCCGGAGACGTCGCGGCTCGTGCATCCTCCGCCTCCCCTCCGCACGCCGCCAGCATGGGGACGATGAGGAGCGATAGAACGATCCCACGCATCGGACTTGAGCTCCAGGAAAGCGTCCTCACGCAGAGACGCAGAGGCACGAAGAGCGGTTCTCTCCGTGTCTCCGCGCCTCTGAGTGAGACGATCTCAGTTGCGGTAGTAGACGGTCCAGCCCTGCCACCACCTGGGCCCGGCCGGGTCGGCGGCGCCGCGGTAGCCGGTGCCCGTGACCGCCGTCCCCGCCCGCGTGGCCAGCGAGCCGGTGAAGGTCGCCAGCCCGCCCGTGGCCGCCGGCGACCCCGCGGCCGGCGTCCAGTCGAACGAGGCGACGGTGTGCGCGGCGGTCGGCGCCGGGAAGGCGGCGAAGAGGCTTGCTGCCGTGGCCGCTGAGCTCTCGATGCCGTTCGCCGCCGCGTCCACCGAGTAGCGCTCGGTGCCGCTCTCGAAGAGGGTGGCGTTCTCCACCGAGAGGAGGTTCTTCACCTGCAGGTCGCCCGCGGTGATGCGGTCGTTCGTGGCCGCGTCGCGGATGGAGACCGCCACCGGCCAGCGGGCGACGATCCCGTTCACGTAGTAGCCCCCCGTGCCGCGCCGCAGCACCATCCCGCGCCCGCCGGCCGCCGGCACGCTCACCGGCGTGGTGCGCAGCCCCACCAGGGTGAAGTTGGCGAAGACCGGCACCGTGTACGGCTGCGAGTTGAAGCCGGCGATGCAGTTGGCGCCGTTGCAGCCGTCGTTCTCGATCCCCTGCGGGTCGCTGGAGGTGTTCCCCGACCCGTTGCGCGGCGGGATGATGGTGTCCTGGTAGGCGATCAGGAACTGGTTGCGCCCCTGGAAGCCCTCGGAGGCGTCGAAGTGGTCGTCGCCGCTCTCGTAGCTCACCAGGTACTTCGCGTCGACCGCCCCGCCGAACCACTCGTAGCTGTCGTCGAGTCCGGCCATCGACTGCAGGTAGGAGAGCCGCGTCCCCGAGCCCACCGCCGCGAAGGTGAAGGAGTTGAGCTCCTGGTCCGGCGCCGGCCCGAAGCCCGCGAACTCCACGCGGACGTAGCGCAGCTCGCCGCTGTCGTCGGCGTTGTTGGTGCCGCCGGAGTAGGTGACGGCGTAGTTGGTGCCGCCGGTGTTGGAGCCCTCCAGCAGGATGGGGTCGGCGCGGTTGATGATCCCGTTGCCGACGATGATCAGCCCGCCCCAGTCGCCCGGCTGCCGCTGCCCCGCGGCGCGGTTCGAGGTGAAGACGATCGGCTTGGCCGCGGTGCCGATCGCCAGGATCTTCGCGCCGCGCAGGATGAAGAGCGCCGAGTTGGGGAGCCCCTCGATGCGGGTGCCTTCCTCGATGGTGAGGGTGGCGCCGTTGGCCACGTGCACGAAGGCGCCCAGCAGGTAGACGGTGTCGGAGTCGAAGCGCCGGTTGGCGGTGACGTCGGTGCTGATGGTCACCACCGGACGGTTCAGCAGGGTGACGGCCTGCCCGGCGGTGTAGTCGCTCTTCTCGCCGCCGCGGACGGCGGCCACGCGGTAGTTGTAGGTGGCCGTCGGCTCGAGCCCGGTGTCGCTGAAGGGCGAGCCGGACGTGGTGCCGATGGTGGTGAAGGTGGTGCCGGTGCCCGGCGCGCGCTGGACCTCGTAGCCGGTGGCGCCGGGGACGGCGTTGAAGGTGACCGTGACCGACGTGGGGCTGCTGGCGGTGACCGCCAGCCCCGTGGGCGCGAACAGGTCGTCGCTGGTGCCGGTGCCCGAGTCGCACGCGGCGAGCGCGGCGGTGAGTGCCACGGCCGCGCCGAGGAGCCGGCGGGAAAGCTGGATCATCGCTTCACCTGGAACGGGGTTGAGATTGAGGTACGTGGTAGTCTCGCGCCCCGCTGTATCTCCCATCCCCCTTCTCTGTCGCGATTCCGTCACACTGCAACCACGGGTTTCACGCAGAGACGCAGAGGAACCGAGAGAACGCAGAGGGCTCACGTGAATCCTCTGCGTTCTCTCTTTTTCTCTGCGTCTCTGCGTGAAACGGCCGTTACTTCCTGACGGTCACGCCGAAGCCCAGGGAGCGCCCGGTGCGGTAGCGCTCGCGCACCAGGTCGCCCTGCCGCACCTCGAAGGGCGTGTCGAGCAGGTTCTCGGCGTCGACCTTCAGGTCCACCGCGCGGCGCAGCGGCAGGCGCAGCGAAAAGTCGAGCACACCGCGGGGCATCTCGTAGCTGTCGGGGAGCGGGCGCTCCGCGGCGCTCACGATGCGCTTGCCGGCCACGTTGTAGAGGAGCGTGGCGCTCATCCCCCGCTCCTCGCCCGCGTAGGTGAGCCCCGCGTTCACCACGTAGGGCGACTGGCCGACCATCGGCCGGCGCGCGTTGGTCTGGCTGCTGATGTCGGTGCCGATGTCGATGCGGCTCTTCATCACCGTGGCGTTGGTGAAGAAGGTCATCCGCTCCAGCCGCGGCGACAGGAAGCCCAGCTCCCGCCGCGCCTCCACCTCCACCCCGTAGTTGCGCGCCCCGCGGGCGTTCACGAAGGTCACGATCGGCGTGCCCGAGGTGGCGAGATAGACCCGCTCGACGGGATCGGTGAAGCGCTTGGCGAAGAGCGCCACCGACAGCACCTCGCCGCTCGCCGGGTACAGCTCCCAGCGCAGGTCCAGGTTGTCGATGAGCGTGCGGCGCAGATCCTCGTTGCCGCGCACCTCCTCGTCGCCCAGCACGTTGCGGTAGAGGATGGGCGCGATCTCGCGGTACTCCGGGCGGCTGAGCGTGCGCGAGAACGAGAGCCGCAGGTTCTGCTGGTCGCTCACCGCCCAGTTGACCGCCAGCGAGGGGAGCACGTCGGTGTAGGTGGGGTTCGCCGTCACCGGATCGCCGAAGGTCGGCGTGGCGTGCACCGTGACCTCCGAGCGCTCCACCCGGGCGCCGCCCACCAGCCGCAGGTCGGGGGTGAGGTAGAGCTCCAGCAGCCCGTAGCCGGCCGCCAGCCGGTCGCTCGCGTCGTACGACCCGCCGGCGGAGAGCGAGGTGATGTTCAGCAGCGACTGCCCCGAGCCCGTGAAGCGTCCGTCGAAGATCTCCTCGGGGCTCGCCTCGCGCTGCTCGCGGGTGAGGGTGCCCGGCGCCGAGATGCTGAAGCTCTGGTTCTCGGCCTCGCGCTCCAGCGAGCGGAAGAGCCCGCCCACCTTCAGCCGGTGCGCACGGGCGCCGCGGCCCAGCATCCACTGCCAGTCGCCCGACCCCTCCCAGGCGCGCTCGTGCAGCTCGCCGAAGGTGCGCACCGCCGCCTCGTTGCTCCCGCCGTACCAGGCGGGCGCGAGCTGGATCCCGGTGGCCGGGTCGGACTCGGCGGAATACACGACCTCGGAGCGGTCCGGCTCCACCCGGTCCACCGCGCTGTTCGCCACCGACCAGGTGAGGGTGCCGCGCCCGAAGAGCAGGTGCTCGCCGCGGAGCTGGTTGGCGCGGACCGTCCGCTCCACGAAGCGCAGCCGGTCGATCAGCAGGGGGATGCGGGCCAGGTTCTCGGTGCTCCCCAGCTCGCGCCGCCCCTCGTTGTCGGCGCCGCGGTTGTACGAGTTGTTGAGGTCGATGCGCGACCCGGTTCCCAGCCGGTAGGTGAGGTTGGCGATCCCGCCCCAGAGCACGCTCTCCTGCGCGCTCCGCCCCGCGAAGCGCGAGGCCTCCACCGCGCCGCCCTCCGCGTCGGGCTGCGCGGTGGCGCGCACCTCGTCCAGGTGCGCCTCGTAGGCGTGGGCGTAGGTCCCCGAGGCGATGAGCCCCAGCTCGCGGCGGAGCACGTCCATCGACCCGCCGAACGAGAGCGCGGCCGAGGCGCTCGGCTTCCCGGACTGCACGCGCGGCGACCAGGCGTTGCGCAGCGACGAGATCAGGCGGTTCTTGTCGTCCGCCGTCAGCCGCCCGCCCAGGTCGGTGTACTGCACGATGGCCGGCAGCCGCCGCTCGGCGCCGGCGTACCCCAGCCATTCCTGCCCCACGGTCGGCGCGAAGGGGAGCCGCTCGCCGGTCACCGCGGCGTTGAGGCCGGTGCTGGTGGTGAAGGTGACGAAGGGCCGCGTGGGCGCCTCGCGGGTGCGGATGTTCACCTGCGCGCCGCTGAAGTCGCCCGGCTGGTCCGGCGTGAAGGTCTTGCTGGTGGTGATGGCGGAGAGGAGGCTCGAGGGGAAGAGGTCGAGCGGCACCACCTTCCGCTCCGGCTCGGGGCTGGGGATGCGCGCGCCGTTCAGCGAGGTCGTGGTGTAGCGCTCGCCCAGCCCGCGCACGAACACGTACTTGCCGTCCTGCACGGTCACGCCGCTCACGCGCTGCACCGCCTGCGCTGCGTCGCCGTCGGGGGAGCGGGCGATCTGCTCCGCGGTCACGGAATTCACCACGCCGGTGGCGGTGCGCTGCTCGTCGAGGGCGCGGCTCACGCTTCCCCGCTCGCGGGTGGCGGTGGCGGTGATGCCGGTGAGGGCGATCCCCTGCGGCGCCAGCGTCAGGTCGAGCGCGGCGGCGCCGCCGGCGGTCACGCGCACGCCGGTGACGGTCTTGGCCGCGTAGCCGAGGAGCGAGACGGTGACGGCGTGCTCGCCCGCGGGGACGCCGCGCAGCAGGTAGCGGCCGTCCACGGCCGAGACGGCCGCGAGCGTGGTCCCCTGCACCACCACGCGGGCGGAGGGGAGCGGGCGGCCGCTGGATGAATCGAGAACCCGCCCGGCGATCTGCCCGGACTGCTGGGCTGCCGCGGCGGGCGGGAGGAGGAGCGAGAAGAGGAGCGCGGCGAGCGCGTGCCTCCACGGTCGTCCTTGCATGTCGTCGGTCCTCGTGGGGGGTGGCCCGCGGCGCCGCGGAAGGCGGTGCCGCACTGCGCCACGAGGATACCGGCCGTCCGCAACGGCCCCGACAACGTCTCGTCACCATCCAGTCACGAACGGCAGGGGATCTCACGCAGAGACGCGGAGACGCAGAGAGCCGCGGACAGCGCCTCTGCGCTCTCCGCGGCTCTGCGTGAGGCCAATCCGTTGCCGTTCAGGATTTCCCGTTCGTCACCCTCTTCGGCATCGCCGGGTCGTCGTCCTCCGGAAGATGGATGTCGAACGGCGAGACGCGAACGATCTCGCGACCCTTCCGCACCGCGATCGGCAGGTTGTAGATGCGGTGCTGGCGCACGGCCTCCTGAAACGCGCTCTCCAGAGCCCGCTCATACACGTCGTTGTCACTCAACGCCGCGGGGACCCCGTTCTTCGCTGAGTTCATGCTTCCTCTCCCGAATGCGCGTCTACCTGTGTCTGGATCTGGAGCCACGCCTCTTCATCCAAGATAGCAACCGTTGCATCACCAACGCCATGTGCGATCACGCGTGGCTCCGGCTCGTCGAGCGGCTTCAGGGCATGATACACCCGCCACTGGTCAGTGATGCGCCGGTACACCTTTTCGAAATTCACCACGCTTCGGTAGAACCGTCTCCTGATATCCGCGTCCGGGACGTCATGGCCACCCAGCCGGACGCGGTTCGCCACGCGTTCGACCGCGAGGTCCGGCTCCGGAAGCCAGAGGTAGACGAGCAGGGTGAAGTATCCCGACGCGTTCAGCTTCCGGATCACGCGCCGAAGAGAGCGTCCCGAGATCGTGCTCTCTACGGCGAAGCTGGCGCGGTCGGCCCGGAGTTCCTCCAGCCGGTCGTGCATGATACGCCCAGCACGGATGCCGGCGGATACGGGATCGAACCCGGCGAGCCCCTGCGCGATCACGTCCGGGTTCACGTAGATCTGAATCCCGAGCTCCCGGGCGAGCAGCTTGGGTGCGAGCGTGCTCTTCCCGGCTCCGTTGGGCCCGGCGACGATCACCGCAATCGGCCGCGACTCCATCTCCCGCTCTCCACCACTCTCGTCACTCACGCGTCGTCCTCGTCCGCGGGCGGGGCGATGAAGACTTTGTTGCGGATCTTCTGCAGGATATGTTCGTACATCTCCCTGCCTTTCTCGGCGCTGGCCAGCGTGGGCTGGCCCACCGAGCCCGGGCTCTCGGCCGGGAGCCGGCGCTCGCGGCCGCCCAGGCACGCGTCCCCGGACTCCGGCACGAAGTCGCGGGCGCGGTCCATCCGCACCACCGCGGGCCGGAGGTGCAGCAGCAGCGAGGTGAGCGCCTCGCCCGCGTGCTCGGGGCCCTTCTCCCCCTCCAGGAATTGAGCGAGACCCACCGAGAGCGCCGACACCACGCGCACCCGCGCCCCCTCCGCCCGCACCGTGGCCACGGCCTCCGCGTGCGGGTCGTGCGTGCTGGCGGTGATGAACACGAACTCGCGCACTCCCTGGCAGGCCCAGTCCGCCACCAGCTCGTTCAGCGCCCGGTGCAGCGTCTTCCCGCTGAAGCCCGCCGTCCCCGCGTAGTCGCGCTCGGGCTTCGGGTTCACGCCGTAGTGCAGCGTGGGCGCGCGCAGCACCCCGAACTCGCGCGACAGGTCGTCGGCCAGCCGCTCGGCCACCGTGGTGGCGGCGCCCACCGGCAGGTGCGGACCCTGCTGCTCGCAGCTCCCCACCGGCACGATCAGCCGGCGGTCGCCGGCCAGGTGCGCGGCCACCGCCGTCCACGGCAGGTCGGCGATGGCGTGCGAGCGCGGTACGGCGATGGCTGAGGTCATGGAGCTCGCGGAAACGGGGTCGCCCCGGCGCCCGCGCCGCCCGGCCCCGCGCCCGCTCCCCGCGTGGATCGGGGGGTGGGCGGCGGTGCTGGCGCTCGCGGGGTGGATGGTGCGGCTCTCGCCGGAGTGGCTGGCCGCCGCCGCCCTGGGCGCGCTCGCCTGGGGGCTCTGGGCACAGGGGCGCACCCTGCGCCTGGCGGGGGCGGCGGCGCTGCTGGCCGCGGTGAGTATAGGGGGTGCGGTGCAGTTTCGCCTCCACCGCATCGCGACGCACTGGGCGGAGGTGCGCTTCGACACCGAGGAGCGCGCCGGGGCGGAGCTGCGCCAGGGCCTCGGCGACCTCTTCGACCGCGGCGGCGAGGCGGTGGCCGGCGCCGACGCGCTGGCCGCCCGCGCCCCCGCCGCCACCGTGGGCCTCTTCCGCGGCCTCGAGGACGTGCGCCGCCGCACCGGCGTCACCGCGCTCGCCGTCTACCTCCCCGACGGCTCGCCGCTGGTGTGGGCGGGGGAGCACCGCGGCAACGTTCCCGACTCGGTGAGCGCGGGGCTGCTGGAGTCGAGCTTCTCCGCCGGGCCCCTCTTCGGCTACATCTACTTCACCCAGCGGATGGCGGGCGGGCGCGTGGCCGTGGCCGCCGTGCTGCTGGACGCGCACGTGGCGGTGGGCGAGGGGCCCGCGCCCTTCGCCGAGCGCTTCGCCCGCAGCTACGGGATCAAGCCGCGCTTCACCACGCCCGACCGGGCGCAGGGGCTCGGCCCCGCGGTGTGGGACTGGTCGGCCGGCGACCGCAGGATCCTGAGCGTGGTCTTCGAGACCATCACCCAGGAGCGCTGGCGCGCGCGGGTGGTGGAGCGCGGGCGCTGGGCGGCCGGCGCGATGCTCGCGGCCGCGGCGCTCCTCCTCTGCCTCGCCTGGTACCGCGGCCGCGCGGGGCCCGCCGCCGTCCCCGTGGCCGTGGTCACCACGACGCTCCTCCTCCTCCCCGCGGCCGGGGTGGGGGGCGCGCAGGGGGTGTTCTCCCCCCTCTCCTTCGTGCTCCCCCTTCCCGGCGACGTGAACCTGGGGCAGCTCCTGGTGCTCCTGGCCGGCGCCGCGGTCTGGCTGCTGTCGCGGCGGCGCACCCCGCGCGCCGTCGCCGTCCTCCCCCTCGCCCTGCGCGTCGGGCTCGCCGCGGGGGTGCTGGTGGGGGCGCTGCGGCTCTTCCGCGTCTCCGCCGCCCCCGGCGAGCTGGCGGCGCGGGCGGCCGGCGGCGCGCCGCTCTACGTGGGGCTGGCGCTCCTCTGCGCCATCCCCCTCCATGCCCTGCTGGGCCAGCCGCGGCGCGTGCTCTCTCCCCGCGCGCGGGGGGCGGGGGTCGCGCTCTCCCTGGCCACCGCCGCGGCGCTCGGCTTCGGGCTGGTGGCGTGGTGGCAGCCGGGGCGCGAGCCGCCGCTCTGGACGGCGGCGCTCTGGGCCATCCCCTTCGGCTTCGCGGCGGCGGCGGCCACGCGCGAGCAGGTGGGGCGCGGCGCGCTCCTCCCCTGGATCGCCGCGGGGTGGATCGGCGCCTCGCTCTCCCTCTCGCAGCTCTGGACGGCGCACCTGCACGCGCGCTTCCAGGAGGCGGGGCGCGAGGTGTCGCGGCTGGGGGTGCAGGCGGATCCCTTCCTGGACTTCCTGCTCCGCCAGTTCGCCGAGAAGGTGCTCTTCTACGCCGGCGAGGGGCGCGAGGGGGTGAGCCTGCTCTACCAGGCCTGGGTCGACGCGGGGCTGGCGAAGGAGGGGTACGAGGGGCGCGTGACCCTCTGGGACCGCGGCACCCCGGCGGCCGAGCTGCGCCTCACCGACGCGCAGATGCCGGGGGAGATGGTGGACAGCGTGCTCCTGGCCGCCCGCGCCGCCGAGGAGCCCACCGTGCAGCGCTTCACCACCCGCGCCGACCTGCACTACCTCCTGGTCGTCCCCCTGGCCGGCGGGCGCACGGTGACGGTGGCCGTGCCGCCGCGCACGCACCTGGGGCGGACGACGGCGCTCGCCCACTTTCTGGACCCCGAGGGCGGCCACGAGAGCGACGACGCCGCCGCCCAGCTCACCCTGGCGCCGGAGAGCCGCGCGGCGCCGCCGCCTTCGGTGCTGCGCTGGCTCCCCACCGGGCGCGGGTGGCGGAGCGAGGCGCAGGTGCGCTTCCCCGCGGGGCCGCTGCACGCGCACCTGCTGGTGCCCACCCCCTCGCGCCCGGTGCTCTTCGCGCGGGCGGTGCTGGCGCTGGTGGTGGTGCTCACGGCGATGACGGTGCTCTGGGCGGTGGCGCGCACCCTCTGCGGCGAGCCGCTGGGGCTGGCGTCGGGGCAGTGGGGATGGTTCTGGACCTTCCGCGGGCGGCTCACGCTGGCGCTCTTCGTCTTCTTCCTGATCCCCATGGCGGCGTTCGGCGAGACGACTTGGCGCGCGCTCTCGCGCGAGGTGGAGCGCACCGCCGAGGCGCTCGCCGACCGGGCGCTGGCGGAGACGGCGGACGAGGTGCAGCGCACCGACCTGAACGAGCTGGCGCAGCAGGTGGGCGCCGACCTCCTCCTCTACCACCGCGGCGTGCTGGCCGAGGCCGCCGCGCCCGAGGTGATCGACCTGGGGCTCTACCACGCCTGGCTCCCGCCGCGCATCTACCTCGGCTTCACCGTGGGCGAGGCGGCGCAGCTCCACGAGGAGCGGCACCTGGCCGGGCACCAGTACCTGGTCGCCTACCGCGCGCTCGGCGAGCAGGACGTGCTCGCCTCGCCCACGCCGCTGGCCACGGGCGAGATCGCGCGGCGGCAGCGCGAGCTCTCGGACGTGGTGCTCCTCTCGCTGCTGGCCGGCGCGACGCTCTCGGTGATCCTGTCGCTCCTGGTGGGCCGCGCCCTCTCGCGCCCGATCGAGGCGATGAGCCGCGCCTCGGCCGCCGTGGGCGAGGGCGACCTGCGGGTGCGGCTCCCGGGGAAGCGGCGCGACGAGTTCGGCGGGCTCTACCGCGCCTTCAACCGCATGGTGCGGCGGCTGCGCCGCGCCCAGTCCGCCCTGCTGCGCGAGACGCGGCGCACCGAGGCCATCGTGGCGCAGGCGGGCACCGGCGTGGTGGCGCTCGACGCGGGCGGCCGCGTGGCGCTCATCAACCCGCGCGCCTGCGAGGTGCTGGGGGCCGAGATCGCCCCCGGCGGGCGCATCCCCGGGGACCGCCCGCTCCCGGCCGCCGTGGGAGCCACGGTGCGCGCCTTCCTGGGCTCCGGCCTGCGCGAGGCGGCGGAGGAGCTGGAGGTGGAGGGGCGGGTGGTGCGGCTCAGCCTGCGGCGGCTCCCGGTGGAGGAGGGGGCGCGCGGCGCGGTGCTGGTGCTGGCCGACGTGACGGACGAGATCCGCTCCGCGCGGGTGCTGGCGTGGGGCGAGATGGCGCGGCAGGTGGCGCACGAGATCAAGAACCCGCTCACGCCCATCAAGCTCGCGGTGCAGCACGTGCGCCGCGCCTGGGCCGACGGGCGCGAGGACTTCGGCACCATCCTGGACCGCAACGTCGACTCGGTGCTGCGCGAGATCGACCGGCTGGGCGAGATCGCGCGGGCCTTCTCGCGCTTCGGCACGCCCGCGGAGAGCACCGAGCCGCTGGAGCCGGTGGAGGTGCGGCGCGTGGCCGAGGACACGCTCGCCCTCTACCGCGGCGGCGACGACGGCATCGCCTACCTGCTGGAGGTGGAGGCGGACGCGCCGCGGGCGCTGGCGCGCGAGGGCGAGCTGCGCGAGGTGCTGGTGAACCTGCTGGAGAACGCCCGCGCGGCGCTCGACGGCGCCGGCGAGGTGCGGATCTCGGCGGGGCCGGCGGGGGGTGGAGCGTGGGTGCGGGTGGACGTGTGCGACACCGGCGAGGGGATCGCGCCGGAGCAGCTCCCGCGCATCTTCGAGCCGCGCTTCTCCACGCGCAGCAGCGGCACGGGGCTGGGCCTGGCCATCGTGCGCCGCATGGTCGAGTCGTGGGGCGCCGAGATCACCGTCGACTCCACCCCCGGCGAGGGCACCGTCGTGCACCTGCGGCTGCGGGCGGCGAACGGGGCCGGCTGAGGTCAGTCGTCCGCGGACCAGCCGGAGAGGAACTGGACCTCGTACGGCTGCAGCGGCGGCCGACCCGCGGAAAACCGCTGGAGAGCGTGGGCGACCGCCGCGCCCTGCCGGGGCAGCCCCGAGACCACGACCAGCACCCCGGCGTGCGGCTTTCCCGCCGCCAGGGCCGAGCGGGTCAGCTCCACGAGATCGTCACGGTTGTAGGTGACGACGGTGCGCCGTTGGGCTGCCGCCCAGGCGAGATGCTCGGCGTCCGGCCAGCCGAGATGACCCACCTCCGCCACCGCCACCACGTCCAGCCCCAGCGCGCGCCCGATCTGTGCCGCGGAGGGCGGCACGTCCTCATCGAGATAGAACCGCCAGCCCTCCACGCCCATCACGGGTCCACGCCGCTGAAGTTCCTCTGGGTGAACGGCAGCTCGGCCGCCACGCGCTCGGGCGTCCAGTACTCCTCGCGCTCCAGCCGCGCGTCGATTTCCTGGGGGTAGAGCGCGTAGTAGTTGACGGCGGCCCGGAGCTGCGGCTCGGTGAGCTCCTCGAATTCGCTCCGCAACACCTCCCAGTCGCGGTGCGCCTTCCAGAACCGGACGATCTCCCAGACCTCCAGGCCGGAGAAGGCGATCGCGGCGCGCCGCCCGTCGCGCGCGTCGACGAACACGATCCCGGGCGCCCGGCTCATGCGGATCGCTTCGTCGATGAGCGTGAGAACGCCAGCGGACCATTCGCGCACGCCGCGACGCGCGAGCTCGCGCTTGATCTCGTTCTCCAGCGGCTCAGGCACGCGGATGCTGTGTGCGACAGCGGGCATGCGGACCTCCTGCGTTACAGTGTAATACGTTGTAATCAACGTATCACACTCCTGCAGAAGGTTCAAGGTAGACCGGCGGCCGGGCCCAACATTCTCACGCCGGCGCATTCCGCAAGTGCTTTATTCTGGTTCTTCGTCGATTTGGTTGCAGCCTGTCTCTCACACTCGCACCGATCCCGTCGACGAGTGACCGCAGGCGGCGCTCGCGCTGAGTATCGAAGTTTTTTCGCAGGGGACGTCTGCCGGAGGCGCGGGACTCATGGCGTGTTCCACATCCCTTGATCGAATCAGTTGACGATCTTCGCCCGGGACGTGACGCGTCGGGCCAGCACCGAGGGCTTCCCGCGCTGCGGGGAGATCGATGCGGGTCGGGCATCGTCAACGGATTCGATCAGATGGAGCTCGCCTCGGCACCGCGA
>JBJMPM010000126.1:0-3764 GCA_045803205.1 Longimicrobiaceae bacterium | reverse complement strand
CCTAGGAACAGCTTCCGTTCCCGAGATCCGGCACGGACACTGGCACTTTCGACTTGAGCGGTGGCGGCCGCAGGGCCGAACGGGCCGCCTTCGCATTGCGGAGGCGGCCCGTCATCAAACGAAAGGTGCCTGGTCCCAAGTTCCAAGGAACAGCTTCCTACTCGATGCCCGGCACGGAATACTGGGCACTAGGCACTAGGCACTAGGCACTAGGCACTTGGCACTTCCGTTCACGCATGATAGTTCGGCGCCTCGCGCGTAATCGTCACGTCGTGGGGATGGCTCTCCCGCAGGCCGCCGCCGGTGATGCGCATGAAGCGCGGCTCGCTCCGCAGCGCCTCGATGTCCGCGCACCCCAGGTACCCCATCCCCGAGCGCAGGCCGCCCACGAGCTGGTAGATGGTGTCGGCCGCGGGGCCCTTGTACGGCACCCGCCCCTCGATCCCCTCGGGAACGAACTTGCGCGCGTCGGCGGCGTTCTCGTCCTGGAAGTAGCGGTCGGCGGAGCCCTCGGCCATGGCGCCCAGGCTCCCCATCCCCCGGATGATCTTGAAGCGCCGCCCCTCCAGCAGGAAGCTCTCGCCCGGGCTCTCCTCCGTTCCCGCCAGCATCGACCCCATCATCACCGAGTGCGCCCCGGCGGCGAGCGCCTTCACCACGTCGCCGCTGTACTTGATCCCCCCGTCGGCGATCACCGGCACCTCGCCCCCGGCGCCCGCCACCGCGTCGAGCACCGCGGTGAGCTGGGGAACGCCGATCCCCGTCACCACGCGGGTGGTGCAGATCGAGCCGGGGCCGACGCCCACCTTCACCGCGTCGACGCCGCGCTCCACCAGCGCCGCGGCGGCCTCGCGCGTGGCCACGTTCCCCGCGATGAGCTGCACCTCGGGGAAGGCCTCGCGCACGCGCACCACGCCGTCGAGCACCCCCTGCGAGTGGCCGTGCGCGGTGTCGAGCACCAGCACGTCCACGCCGGCCTCCACCAGCGCGCGCGCCCGCTCCAGGTCCTTGCGCGGGTGCGCGCCGATGGCCGCGCCCACGCGCAGCCGGCCGCGCTCGTCCTTGCAGGCGTTGGGGAACTGCGCGCGCTTGCGCACGTCCTTCACGGTGATGAGCCCCCGCAGGATGCCGTTCTCGTCCACCACCGGGAGCTTCTCGATGCGGTGGCGGTGCAGCACCTTCACCGCCTCCTCCAGCATGGTGCCCACGGGCGCGGAGACGAGGCGGTCGCCGCTGGTCATCAGCTCGCCCACGGGGCGGCCCAGGTCGGTCTCGAACTGCAGGTCGCGGTTGGTGACGATCCCCACCAGGCGCCCCGCGTCGTCCACCACCGGGGCGCCGCTCACCCCGTACTTCTCCATCTTCGCCAGCACGTTGCGCAGCGGCGTCTCCGCGCGGGTGGTGAACGGGTCGGTGATCATCCCGCTCTCGGAGCGCTTCACCCGGTCGACCTCCTTCGCCTGCCGGTCGATGGGCATGTTCTTGTGGATGATGCCGATGCCGCCCTCGCGGGCCATGGTGATGGCCATGCGGCTCTCGGTGACCGTGTCCATGGCGGCCGACACCAGCGGGATGGCGAGCTCGATCCCGCGGGTGAGGCGGCTGCGCACGTCGGTGTCGGCGGGGAGCACGGTGGAGTGCCGCGGCACCAGCAGCACGTCGTCGAAGGTCAGTCCCTCGTCCGCGAAGCGCGCGGCGTGGGCGTCGGGCAGGTTCATCGCGCCTCCTGGATACGCGAAGCCCGCCGGTCTCCGCTTCCCTTGCGGGAGGAGACGGCGGGCGTGTCGGGTCGAATCAGGTGTTCCATGGGGCAATTTAGCCGCCCGCGCCGGGCATTGTCAATCCAACGCCCGGTGCGGAGGAAGCTACCCTCGCACCGAACGATTGGCTGCGGCCGGTTCGGCCTCGCCGCCGCTCGTCTTCAAGCCGGCCATGGCGCGGTTCACGAATCGAACTCCAGACCCGCCGTGAACCCAACTGCCATGCCCGCTAATCGCGGCAGATGGAGTGGCCGAACGACTCGTACCGCTGGTACTCGCCCGGGGCGACTGGAACGTAGACCACGCTCGGGGAATGATGGCGCTCGCCCCACGCCGCGAAGACGGGAACCACGCCCAACGAGCCGTACCGCACGAGCAGGCTGTCGGCCACCGGCAGGGGCAGGCCGAACTTGACGTAGCGGCGGTACGCGACCATGATCGGCTCGTTGTCGCGGAACCAGCGGGTGTCCGAAGCGAGCCGGCGCTCCAGCGGCAGCCCGCGGCCGGCGGTGGTGTCGCGCGTCGGGTCCGGCCTGTCCCGGCCGACCACGCGCGGGAAGTATTCGTACGGCTCGCCGACGCGCGACACCACCCACGCACCCCGCTCCCGCCTCCACTCCACGAAGTTGGGTGACCCGGCGCGCGCGCCCGGCGGCACGAAGCGCAGCCGGCCGACGTACCGCCACGGGCGAGTGTTCTCCATCGCCTGCATCACCAGCGCCGTTTCCACCGGGCCGACATCGCCGATCACGCCGCCGAACGAGTGGCAGACGGGGCCGCCCTCGCTGATCGCCCTGAGCGTGACATCCGGCTCGAAGCGGTGGCGGCGGATGACCGCGCCCGGCGCCTTCCGGTCCGGGATCTCCACGAACTCCCACGCCGAGTCGCGCGGGAAGAAGCTCGCGATGTGCGCCATCGGCTCCTGCTCCCGCAGCGCCCTGGCGAAGGCGTCCATGCGCCGGCGCAGCTCCGCCGGCGCGTTCTGCGCGTGGGCCACGGCGGGCAGGACGAAGAGCAGCGACGCCGCGAGCAGCGCGCGCAGGGCCGCGCCGGCCGGCATCACCGTTCCCATCGGAGGGCCGCCACTCGCCCCGGCGGCCGCTCGCGTGGATTGAACACGGGCGTCAGGCATGTTCCAGGCAGCTCTCTCCGGGATGGGCCGGCGCGGCATCGTACCAGGGGGTCGTGTGCCCGGGGGATGCTCGGGATGCGGCCTCGAGTGCACGTTTTGCGCCGGATTACCCCGGCCACCGGCGGAAGCGCGCCGCAGCACGCGGGCCTTCTCAGCGACAGGCGACGGAGCCGGAAGAACGCCGCGTGAACCTGTCCCACGGGAGAAGCGGAGGAACCGCCACTACATCTGTTGGGTTGCGCGATTCGCGTGCTCCCTGCGATCGTTCCATTATCCGCCACTTCTCACACCTTCCGAGCAGCCCCTACCCACCTTTCCACCCCGGGAGGAAGCGATGAAGCTCCGGTTGAAGCTGGACGACCTGCGGGTCGACGCGTTCGAGACCGGCGCGGCCATGGAGGCGCGGGGGACGGTGCGCGCCCGTGAGTCGGTGTTGTGGACCGTGCAGAACTGCCCCCCGCAGACCGCCGACGACACCTGCGGGATGACCTGCGGCCCCACCTGCGAGGCGTCGGCCTGCATCCCCGACACCGTGTGCTGCGCCTGACGCACCCGCGGCCGGCGTGCTTTCCACCCCTGCCAGGAGACACACAGATGAAGCTCAAGCTGAAGATCGAGGAGTTGCAGGTGGAGGCGTTCGCCACCGCCGCGACGGACGGCGAGCGCGGGACGGTGCAGGCGCACAGCGGGCCGCCCAACTGCTATTCGGGGGAGTGGAGCTGCATCCCCGAGGCGAGCTGCGGCGAGACCTGTCCGCTCTCCTGCAGCCCGAGCTGCCTGGCCACGGTCGGGGTGTGCTGCCCGGACAGCTGATCCTGAACGGCAGTGCGTGAGTGCGGAAGTGGGGGGGGGGGGGGGGGGGGGGGGGGGGG
>JBJMPM010000121.1:0-7057 GCA_045803205.1 Longimicrobiaceae bacterium | reverse complement strand
AAGAACAACCAGCCTGAGCCGGTTGGCTACTGCTGCTGTCAGTTCGGCGATTGCATCCTCGGACACGACCTTTCGTTGTCCGATGTCGTCCTCGAACAATACTTGCCCGTCACCTGAGCCGTGGCTGCTGAGGTGGAGAATCTCGGGTTGTATTTCCAGAACTGCTGCAAAGATGTCAACCACGCGCTTGGGCCATCTATGCTCAATGTGCACTGAATAGCCGTGCTCGCTTTGCAGCCGCTCCCGAATTGCTCGAAGTTCTTCGCTGGAACGAAGCGCAATCCGGTCATCGGCACTGAACGACACGAATAGCAGAGTGATCTGGTCTGACGAATCCCTCATCGGCTTTGCTCCACCGTTTGCTTCTACCGAAGGCTGCTGCGCGGAATACTCTATATCTCTATATACAGACAACACTCCAAAGTCTCAACTGCTGATTGATTGCCGCAGCAACTCGCGGTGGCCCAAGCGCTGCCAGACGCATACCCCTGGATTCCCCCGCGATCCCATCGCGCTTCTCACCCGACTGGAGCGTTCAGCGGGTTCGGATCCGACCACCCCTGACGGGTCCTCCTGCCGACGAGCACGAAAGCGCGAGGGCGCGGGGGGAAGAGATCCCCCCGCGCCCTCGCGGTGCCGCTCGGAAAGAATGCGAGCCGGCCCGGCTCAGAACGAGGCCAGGAACTTGTTCGGCGTGCCGTTGCGGCTGCTGGTCTTGCTCAGCGTGATGGTGTTCGACCGCGCAGCGTTCTTGATCGCGGTCATCACCTGCGCCGGGGTGGCGTTCGGGTTGCTCCCCAGGTACTGGGCGGCCACGCCGGCCACGTGCGGGCTGGCCATCGAGGTGCCGCTCATCCCCACCACCTGGTTGGTGACCTGGTAGTTCGACGACGAGATGTTCACGCCCGGGGCCAGGATGTCGACGCAGGTGCCGTAGTTCGAGAACGAGGCTTCCTTGTCGTTGGTGTCGGTGGCGCCCACCGTCAGCACGTTCGGCGCGTTGGCCGGCGACTCGTTGCAGGCGTTGATCTGCTGGCCGGCGAAGTTGCCGTTGCCGGCGGCCACCGCCACCACGTAGCCGGCGGCCACCAGGCGCTCGGCCGCGTCCTTCACGGACGTCACGTTCCCGTAGCCGAGCGACATGTTCACCACGGCCGGCTTGAGGCCGTTGGCGGCGATCCAGTCCATCCCGGCGATCACCATCGAGGCGTTGCCGCCGCCCGAGCAGTTCACCACGCGGCCCATCCAGATGGTCACGTTCTTGGCGACGCCGGAGTAGGTGCCGCCCACGGTGCCGGAGACGTGGCTGCCGTGGCCGTGGCAGTCGGCGGCGGTGAGGCCGTCGCCCACGAAGTTGCCGCTGAGGCCGTTGGGGATGTAGTTGGCGCGGCCCACGTAGTCCAGGTGGTTCAGGTTGATCCCCGAGTCCAGGATGTAGGCGTTCACGCCGGTGCCGTCGGAGTTCCAGGCGTAGCTGTTGTCGAGCGGAAGGTCGACGTCGTCGATGCGGTCCAGCCCCCAGGAGTACAGGGTGGTCTGCACGCCGGAGGCGAAGAGCTTGACCTCGGCGTCGGGCTCCACGTAGGCCACGCGCGGGTCGGCGCGCAGGGCGGCGACCTGCGCCTCGCTCAGCGTGGCGGCGAAGCCCTTGAGCGCGGCGCTGTAGACGTGGCTGGGCGTGATGCTCTGGCCCTCGGCCGTCTCGGTGATGGCGGTGGCCACCGCGGAGCGCGAGCCGAGGAAGGAGACGTCCTTGAAGACCACGATGTACTTGCCCGAAGCGGACTGCGTGGCTGCGGGGGCCGTGACGGGCGCGGCGGGGGTGGTGATCTCGTCCGAGCAGGCGGCGAGAGCCAGGAGCGGGAGCACAACGGCGGCGAGACTGCGCTTCATCGGGACTCCTTACGGCGTGGAATGCGTTTGCGCCGCCCGGGGGTGGGCGGCGCGACCCATGCTTCGATCGGAATGGGGCCGAGGGATACGGCAGAACCGATGGCGGGGATCTGCCGCCGGGAAAGCAGGGAACGGGCCAAACGGTTGTTTTCGGCCAAGTCGTTGCAGAATAGGCATTTGGGGAATTCGCCGTCGAGAAAGAGACGCTAAAGGTTGGTGCACCTGCACCGGAATGGTGCACCACCACGGTGCGGACGCAGCCGGCGCAGGGATCCACCCCCGCGGCCGCAACGCGCGCGAGGGCGCGGGAGGAAAGCTCCTCCCGCGCCCTCGCCCTCGCCTTCCGGGGTGCGTCCCTGCGCGCGTGCTCGCGCGCCCCCGGATGGCCGCGGCTCAGTAGTTCGTGAAGAGGAACCGGTTCGGCGTGCCGTTCTTCTTGCTCTTCTGGTGCAGGGTGATGGTGTTGCTCTTCGCGATCCCCTTGATCGCGGTCATCACCTGCGCCGGGGTGGCCGTGGGGTTGTTCTGCAGGTAGAGGGCGGCCACGCCGGCCACGTGCGGGCTGGCCATGGAGGTGCCGCTCATGGTCACCACCTGGTTGGTGACCGAGTAGTCCGACGAGTAGATGGCCACGCCCGGGGCCAGGATGTCGACGCAGGTGCCGTAGTTGGAGAACGAGGCTTCCTTGTCGGTGTTGTCGGTGGCGCCCACCGTCAGCACGTTCGGCGCGTTGGCGGGCGACTCGGTGCAGGCGTCGATCGGCTGGCCGGCGAAGTTCCCGTTCCCCGCGGCCACCGCCACCACGTAGCCGGCGGCCACCAGGTTCTCGGCCGCGTTCTTCACCGCCGTCACGTTGCCGTAGCCCAGGCTCATGTTGACCACGGCCGGCTTGGTGCCGTTGGCCGCGATCCAGTCCATCCCGGCGATCACCATCGAGGCGTTGCCGCCGCCCGAGCAATTGACCACGCGACCCACGCGGATGGTCACGTTCTTCGCCACGCCCGAGAAGATGCCGCCGATGGTGCCGGACACGTGCGTGCCGTGGCCGTGGCAGTCCTGCGCGCTTCCGTGCCCGTCGTTCACGAAGTCGCCGTTGCTGCCGTTGGGGATGAAGCCGGCGCGGGTGCCGAAGTCCAGGTGGGCGGGGTTGATCCCGGTGTCGAGCACGTAGGCGGTGACGCCGGTGCCGTCGGCGGTGTAGGTGTAGCTCGCGTCCACCGGGAGGTCCACGTCGTCGATGCGGTCCAGCCCCCAGCTGAACAGGTTGACCGTCTGCGTGGTGAAGAGCTGCACCTCGGCGTCGGGCTCCACGTAGGCCACGCGCGGGTCGGCGCGCAGGGCAGCCAGCTGCGCCTCGCTCAACTGGGCGGCGAAGCCCTTCAGCGCGGCGCTGTAGACGTAGCGGGGCGTGATGCTCTGGCCCTCGGCCACCTCGGTGATGGAGCGGCTGACCGAGGCGCGCGGGCCGCCGAAGGAGCCGTCCTTGAAGACCACGATGTACTTGCCGGACGCGGAGGCCGACGCGGCCTGTGGCGGGGCGGCCGGCGCGACGGGGCTCTGCCCCTGGTCGGAGCAGGCGGCGAGCGCGAGGATGGAGAGCAGGACGACGGAGCGACGCTTCATGGGGGCACTCCTGGGGCTGGGATGGTGGGGGGCTGCCGACCCTGGCGGACGGCGCGATCCGTCGGTGCGACCGGGCGGGTCTCGGAAGCCGGACGCCGGCCATGACGGAATCGGACTATAATAACAGCATTTTGTCCCGCCGCATACCTCTCAGCGCAATCCAAGTCCTTGCAATTACTTAAATTGTTTCCCCCAGAGGCGCCAGTCGAGAATGGCGCTCCGGTACCGGAATGGCACCATGTGGCGGCCTCCCGGGTCCCAAGCACGCCTCTTGCTCTCCGGGGCCCGAATCCCCCCGCAATCCGGACGGGGATCCGACCCGAAGACCGCGATGGGAGAGACCCGGCGAGACGCCGCCGGCCGCTTCGAATTCCAGGCAGCCGAGGTGCGCCTAATGATCTCGCACTAGTTGCCGTGCCAAATTGCGGCAGCCTGTAATTCGCTGATTTTTCGCCTCAGCCCTGTCACGATGCGGTTGAGTTCCTCGACTCTCCTTGAACGGGCGTCGAACTCGGCGAACGCTTTGCGAACAGATGTTGGTACGGCTGTCCAGATTGGATAATCAGTAACTGGTTTGTAACCGGCCTGTTGAAGAAGTGCCGTTAGCTCGGCTTCCAAACGCTGAAATGCAGCCCTTCGAGAGAGTGTCGCTGGGGAATTCCAAGCTTCGTCACCGAATTCTCGCGCAATAAGTGCTCGGCTCTGCGCGGCCAACTGGTCTACTTTATCTTTGAGCTCGGCAGCACCTGTGCGTCCTAGCCGGGTGGTCACCTCATGTTGCGCTATCGCTCGCGCCGCGGCCGCATCCTTGAACCAACGTGCGAGATTCGGCACAAGCTCTGACTGAACTCGCGTCCGGAGTGCCAGCATCGACCGATGCTCCCGTTCGATTTCTTGCTCAGCATTGTTCAGTTGATGGCAAAGTTCCGGCAATGTTGGGGGCGGCGCCTCCTGTTTCGATAGGGGTGGAGGCGGAGGAACGTGAATCCCTGCGGCCCAAGCTCCGAACAACAGCGCAACAAACAGCGCACCAAGACCTGCCGCTCCTCTGAACAGCAGAGATAATGGAGTACCTATATCGGCATGAGCAGGAACTTCATCACTGAGCATGCCGGACCAACAGCCGACCTGAAGCGCGATACCAATCAGCCCGGCAGCCACTGAAAGTGCTATCGCGAACCAGCGCAGTGCCAGCTGTTCGCTGCGCAGTTGGCTCTTCTCGTTGTTCGATGAACTCATCTTTGCACGTAATGTGGTCAAATTGACTGTTCAAATCCCCAGCAAGACAGCGTTGACGACGTCCTCAATGAGAGCGTCCGCCTTCTCTGGAGCTTCCGAAGTACCTAAGGGGGAATAAACTGCTCAACGCTGGCCGGCCGAGTGCCTCTGCGGTGCGAATCAGCAATTTAGGCTGTCTCTTTGGGTTGGGCAAATACTCGCCAGTCCGACCAGTTGCTTTAAAGATCGTTTCTCATAAGCACGCCTCTTGCTCTGCGGCGCCCGATCCCCGCGATCGGGACGGGGACCGACACGAAACCGTGATGTCCGACAACCGGCGCGAGGACGCCGGCCGCTTCGATTTCGAGGGGGCGGGGTGCGCCTACCTGGCCGAGGCGAGCCGCATGCTGGCCGATTCGCTCGAATACGAGACCACCCTCGCCAACGTGGCGGCGCTCGCGCTCCCCGGGCTCGGCGCGTGGTGCATCGTTGACGTGGTGGAGGAAGACGGCTCCATGCGCCGCCTGGCCGTGGTCCATCCCGAACCGTCGCTGCAGGCCCTCGCCCGCCGCCTGGCCTTGGGGTGGCCGCCCGAGGCCGGCGACCCGCTCGGCGTGCCGCTGGTGGCGCAGACCCGCCGCGCCGAGATCGTCGAGGAGGTGACCGACAAGATGCTGGTGGAGGCCGCCCACGACGAGGAGAACCTGCGCACCCTGCGCGCCCTGGGCATCGGCTCGCTGATCGTGGCGCCGATGCTGGCGCGCGGCCACGTGCACGGGGCGATGACCTTCGTCAGCACCCGGGAGAACCACTATGGCCCCGGCGACGTGGAGCTCGCCGAGGACCTGGCGCGCCGCGCCGCCATGGCCATCGAGAACGCCCGCCTCTACCGCGCGGCCAGCCGCGCCCGCGCCGAGGCCGAGGACGCCAGCCGCGCCAAGAGCGAGTTCCTGGCGGCCATGAGCCACGAGATGCGCACCCCGCTGAACGCCGTCCTCGGATACGTGGACCTGCTGGAGCTGGAGCTTCCGGGTCCGGTGAACGAGGCGCAGCGCGACCACCTGGACCGCATCCGGGGCGCGAGCGGGAGCCTGCTCGCCCTGGTGGAGCAGGCGCTGGACCTGGCGCGGCTGGAGTCCGGCAGCCTTCCCGTGGGCCGCGAGCGCGCCGCGGTGCACGAGGTGGTGGAGGCCGCGGCCGCCCGCGTGCGCGCCGCCGCCGAGGACGAGGGGGTGCGGCTGCTGGAGGGGTGCGCCCCGGAGCGCGGCGGCTGGTTCATCGGCGACCCCGGCCGGGTGGGGCAGGTGCTCGACCACCTCCTCTCCAACGCGGTGAAGTTCACCGGGCCCGGCGGCACGGTGCGCATCTCCTGCGACGTCGCCCGTTCCGCCGACCCCGGGGTGCGCGTCTCGGGGCCGGGGCCGTGGGCGTGCGTGGAGGTGGAGGACACGGGGAGGGGGATCGCCCCCGAGCGCGTGGACGAGATGTTCGAGCCCTTCCGGCAGGGGCAGGGAGGGCACACGCGCACCGAGGGGGGCGCCGGGCTGGGGCTCACCATCGCCCGGCACCTGGCGCGGCTGATGGGGGGCGACGTGACCGTGCGCTCGGAGCCGGGCCACGGGTCGTGCTTCACCCTCTGGCTCCCCGCCGCCTCCGGTCCCGGCGCCGACGCGGAGGGCGAGGCGCGCACCCGCACCCGCTCGGGGCACCTGATCGAGGCCGCGGGGCGCGACCTGATGTGCCACGTGGAGGAGGTGGTGGAGGCCTACGGCCGCCGCCTGCGCGCGGACGCGGCCGTGCCCGGCGCGCGCGACGCCACCGACGTGGAGCTGGAGGACCACGCCGCCACGCTGGTGGCCGACGTGGCGCAGAGCATGATGGTGCTGGGCGGGACCGCGGAGACGGGTCCGCGGCTGCTGCGCGACGGGAGCCGCATCCAGCGGCTGGTGGCGGAGCTGCACGCGGAGCAGCGGCGGCGGCTGGGGTGGAGCGAGGCCGAGCTGCGGCGCGACTACGAGGTGCTGCGCGAGGAGGTGGACCGCTGCGTGCGCGCCCACGTGCCGCCCGGCGAGGGCGCCGAGGCCGCCGCCGCCATCGCCGGCCGGCTGCTGCTGCAGACGCAGCGGATCAGCATCCAGGCATACCGCGCGGCCGCGCCGGCGCCGGTGCACTGAACGGATCGTCTCATACCGCCTCTTAAGATTGGTTGTGCAAAGAAAAGACGTCATCCTGAGGGAGCCGCCGCGCGGAATTCGCGTCGTCGAGAAAGCCTGGCGGCGACCGAAGGATCTATAACTTCGGCAGCGACACGGCCGGTCCTGTT
>JBJMPM010000076.1:0-20871 GCA_045803205.1 Longimicrobiaceae bacterium | reverse complement strand
ACGTCGCTGTTCCGATCTGAGCCGTTCAAGTTCCTCCACGAGCCCGCCGTCTTCGAGCTGCCGAAGCCCGAGCCGTTCAAGTTCCGCTACGAGCCATCGGCCTTCGAGCTGCCATCCAAGCCCGAACCACGCCTCTCGCCGATTTCGACTATCGAGCAGCAGATTGGGTGGATACAGCCGAGAACTGGCCAGATCACTGATCTGATCGGAACTCCGACTCAATACCGCATTGGCATGCTCAACCGAATCGAAGACTGGTCTGGGATGCCTACGGGAGCCATGGTGGACATTTTGGGGACGATACGACCGATTTTTTCACCCGTTCCCACAGCTGGACACTCGTGCACTCCGCAACCCGGATCGTTTCACGGACCCCCTGGATATTGAGGTACGCTACCGCAGGCGGCAACTAATGAGCACAAGATTGCCGTCCGGCGCGGGGAGGTCGATCTCGCGCACCTCGCGCCAGGGCTGATCCGCGTAGCCCTTCACCGCCATCGACTCGGTCATCACCCGCTCGTCGCGGGGGAGGGCGCGCAGGATCTCGTCGCTCATCAGCAGCACCAGCTTCGAGCGCGGGCGGGTGATGGCGACGTTGAAACGGTTGGGGTCGAGCAGGAACTCGGCCTCGCGCTCCGCGTACTCGCGGTCGGAGACGGCGTAGGAGACGACGATCATCTCCCGCTCGTTCCCCTGCATCCGCTCCACCGTGTCCACCACCGGCAGCTCGCCGTACGCCCAGCCGTGCGCCGCCAGCTCGTGCAGGATGGCGCTGTTCTGCGCGCGGTGCGGTGAGAGGATCGCCAGCGCCTGCTCGCGGAAGCCGTCCGCGGTGTACGGCGCGCCGGCGGCGTCGCGCAGCCCGGCCCGCGCGAGCGTCGCCAGGCGCGCGGCCAGCCGCGCCTCGAAGGGGTTGCGCGCGGTGGCGGTGAGGCCGGCGTAGGTGCAGAAGACGACGGAGTCCTCCGGCCGCAGGAAGGTCTCCCAGAGCAGCGCGTCGATGGGATCGGAGAGGTCCACGCCCTCGGCGGAGACGGCGACGCGGCGCTCCGGGACCATCGACACCAGGCCGGGATAGAAGGTGCGCCGCGGATAGTCGACCAGCACCTCGTTCATCCGCCGGCTCTCCCGCAGCGGCAGCCGCCCGAAGCGGCCGGCGAAGTGCGCGAAGGCCGAGCCGAACAGCGTTTCCTCCTCGTCGTAGCTGCCGCGGACGACCGGTGCGAGCTGCCGGTCGTCGCCGCAGAGGATCACCCGGCCGCCGCGGCGGATGGAGGAGAGCGCGATCAGCGAGTCGGGCACCTTCATCTGCGACGCCTCGTCGATCACCACCACGTCGAACAGGGGGGAGATGGGGAGATCCTCCGCCGGCTCCTCGGCCCCGGCCTGGGCGGCGCGCATCCGCTTCCAGAGCGACCAGACGGTCGAGCCGACCACGACGGGGAGGCCGGTCGCGTCGGACTCGGCCAGGATCGCCTCCAGCCGCGCGTCGTCCACCACCTCCACGCCCGCGTCGGTGGCCTCGCGGTCGGCCTCGCTCCCCCGCCCCGCCAGCTTCACCAGCCGCAGCGGCGGCTCCATCCCCGCCCCCTTCAGCTCGCGGGCGATGCGCACGCCCACGTTGGCGATGGCGCGGTGCGTGGCCGCGCTCACCAGCACGCGCAGCGGCCGCCCCGTCGCCCGCGCCGCCGCGGCGAGCCCGATCAGCATCCACGCCAGCAGGTAGGTCTTCCCCGTTCCCGGCGGGCCCCAGACGACGGTGACGGCGCGCTCGAAGGCCGCCCGCCACGCCACGGCCTGCTCCGCGTTCAGCACCTGGCGCCCCGCGCGGCCGGCCGTCGCCCGCCACGCCGCCTCGGGATCGAGGGGCGAGAGGAGCCATTCGGGCGAGACTTCGCCGTCCAGCAGCCCGCGGACGAAGCGCGCCTGCCCGTGCCCCTCGGCGAGGCGGCGGAGGGTGGCGACCACGCGGCGGGTGTTGAAGTCCGCCTCGGCGCGGTCGAGCACCAGGCGGCGGTCGAAGCGCAGCACCCCCTCGCTCTCCAGCCGCGCGAAGCCGTGGTCGCTGGCGAGAGTGACGCGCGGCCGCTCGTGCGCCAGGTCGTAGGCGGCGAGCTCCACCATCAGCTTGCGGCGGAGCCAGGGCTTCGCGTCGGTCTCCAGCAGCATCTCACCATTGTCGGCGGTCAGCACCAGGGCGAAGTCGCCGGGGCGGAACTTGGCCTCGCGGCACTCCGGCTCGAACTCGAACACCCACTCGCGGTCCGACCGGCGCTCCACCGGCTCCAGCCCGGTGATGCTCTCGAAGCGGCGCGCGCGGTCGCGCGCAGGGAGCGTGTGCAGGATGCGGATGTTGAGCGCCTCGGCCGCGGCCTCGAGCTCGGTGAAGATCCGCAGCGTCTCCAGCACGGGGTCGGGGATGGGCCCGGCGCCCTCCGCCGGGTCCGCGCCGCCGCCGGGGAGGCGCAGCCGCTCCGTCCGCGCCCGCGCCGCGGCCTCGCGCAGCCCCAGGAGCACGGAGTGGATGGCGGCGAGCTTCCCGCGCACGGTCGCCTCGATCTCCGCGCGCACCTCGTCCGGCGTCTCCTCGCCGTCGTCCGGCGTGCGGTGCGGCCGGCCGCGCCAGACGTTGTGGATGCGCTCGAAGGCGACCTGGCTGCTGAGCGCCCAGTTGTAGTCCGGCCGCGGACGCCAGGGGAGCGCCCCCTCGCGCGGCCCCAGCGCCGCGGAGACGCCGCCCAGGTCCAGCGTGTAGGGGACGGGGAGCGCGAAGAGCTCGGAGACGGCGTCCACCAGCACCGTCCCCGGCGCGGCCGCGGCGGAGCGCAGCCCCCCGCCCTTCGCGGCGGAGGGGAAGACGATCGAGGCGAGGGCCGCGATTCCCGGCTGCGCGCCGGGGTCCGCCAGGTGGCGGTGCAGGAGCGCGCGCAGCGTCTCCAGCTCGTCGCGGTCGTAGACGAAGAGGTGCAGCGGCTTCTCGGCGCGGCTGCCGCCCTCCGCCTCCGCGCTGGCGGCGAGCATCGCCAGCGTCACGTCGCGCAGCCGGGCCAGGAAGTCGCGCAGCAGCTCGGCCTCGCCGCGCGGGGAGCCCTCGCGGGAGAGGAGGACCTCGGTGACGGGTCGGGCGCCGCGCCCCTCCGCGCGCAGGCCGAGCGCGAACACGGTGCCGCTCACCGGGTCCGCCTCGGCGGTGACGACCAGGCAGACGCGCTCGCACTCGCCGAGGAGGTGCGTCTGCTTCTCCTGCTCCACCATGCGGCCGTAGGCGAGGGCCATCGCCCGCTTCTTCAGCACGCCCTCGGCGCTCTCCAGCGCGTGCGAGCCGGTGTAGACGCCGACCCTGATCCCCGCCCGGTTGAGCTGCGCGACGGTACGGATCCCCCGCCCGTGCAGCACCTGCTTGGCCAGCATGGTGATGCCGGGGACGCGCGCCAGGTCGTCGGTGCGGTCCGCCTCGGGGCGGCAGTGATGGTAGAAGGGGCAGGCGGCCGAGCGCGCGGTGACGTGCCACGGCGCCTCGGCCGGCGCCAGCGCGGCGATGCGCGGCAGATCCTCGCGCAGGAAGCGCTCGACGTGGTGGCGGTAGGCGCCGAGCGCGAAGCGGCGCGGAGTGCGGGCGCCGCGGCTCCACACCCATCCCCAACGCGAGTCCACCCGCGCGTCGATCCCGGCGGCGCGGACGACCTCTTCCAGGTAGAGGGTGTAGACGGCGACCTGCGCGAAGTGGTGCACCGCGCGCTCGCGACTCCACTTCACGTCGATCACCCCCAGCCGCAGCCGCCCCTCCGCGTCGCGGCCGATGCGGACCACGTCCGGCTGCGCGGGGGCGAAGTCGACCAGCCCCGGCTCGATCCCGTAGCGCGCGGCAAAGCCTGTCGGGTCCGGCAGCTCCAGCCGCGGCTGCACCAGGAAGCGGACGTCGGCGGGGTCGCGCAGCACCTCGACCACCCGCGCCGGGTCGATGGCCGCCGCGCCGCCCCAGGGCGTGGTGCCGGCGACCAGCACCGCGTCCGCGCCGAAGTGGCGGACGAGCGCGGCCACCTTGCGGCGCTCGAAGGCCCGGCCAGCCGCGGCGAGCAGCCCCATCCCGGGGCGCGGGTGCTGCGGCGGCACCGCCGGGTCGGCGGGCGCCATCTCCCAGCGCAGCTTGCGCTCGCAGCGGAAGCGGAAATGCTGCGCGATCTGTGTCGGCGTGATGCGGAGCGAGGCAGGGCGATTCACGCCGGCAACGCTAACCCGTACGTGCTGGACAGGCAAGGAGGGGCTGCGCCCCGAGTACGCAGAGAAAGGGAGAGGGCAGAGGGTCTCTCCGTTCCTCCACACTCATGGAGGCGGCGCGACTCGCGTCACGCCGCCTCCGTTCGATCACCGCGGGTCGGGCCGGCTCAGTAGGGGCACTGCGCGACGGCGGCCTGGACGCGGGTGGTGTACGTGCTTCCTGCGTAGTTCACGATCACGTCGTAGAAATGCTCCTCATACTCCTGCGTATACATACCCTGGGACAGCATGCAGAACGAGTTGCCGGTGTACGTGCGGCCGGTGTCGGTGAGCGTCGTGGCGCTGGTATTCCCCAGCCACTGGGTGTCTTCCCACTCCTGGTGGATGTTGTCGGCCGCATCGTCGTAAACGTGCAGGACCACGTAATTGACGGTGTACGACTGCGCGTTGATCAACGCCCCCCATGACAGCGTGGGCACGCCGCCCGGGTAGGTAACCGTCACGTTAGGCGACGGGAGCGGGATCTGCGAGTACAGCAGCCGGTTGGGCGACCCGGTCCCCGCGTTACTCACCATCCCCGTAGACGCGTACCCGATGATGGCCGACGCTACGGTCGCGTTCGAGGCGGTGGGGTGGTACTGCAGGTACTGCGCGGCCACGCCGGCCACGTGCGGGCTGGCCATCGACGTCCCGCTCATGGTGGCCGTGGCCGTGCTGCTCGCGATCCCGGCCGAGACGATGTTGGTGCCGGGGGCGAACAGGTCGAGGCACGTCCCGTAGTTTGACGCTTGGAGGGACGACCAGACGGCTCGCGCGTCGTTGGATGACGTGGCGCCCACGGTGAGCGCCGCCGGCACACGAGCCGGCGAGAGGTTGCACGCGTTACCGTTGTTGTTGCCCGCAGACACCACCGCAGTGACACCCGCGTTGATCATTGCCGTCATGGCGTCGTCCACCGCCTGGGTGGCGCCGGTACCGAAGGAGGCGTTCGCGACCGCCGGCGTGATCCGGTTCGTCGCCACCCAGTTCATCCCGCTGATCATCTTCGCCGACGTGAGATTGCCGGCGCAATCGGCGATGCGAACGGCCACTAGCGACACCGCCTTCGCGACGCCCCACGTGGCTCCACCCACCGTTCCGGCCACGTGCGTGCCGTGCCCCAAGCAGTCGATGCCGTTGCGACCGTCACCCACGAAGTCGGCGCCGACGCTCGCGCGACCACCAAAGTCGCTGTGGCTGGTCAGGATCCCGGAGTCGATCACGTACACGCGCACCCCGGCGCCGTCGGCCTCATACATGTAGGTGCCGTTGGTGGGACGCGACCGCTGGTCGATGCGGTCCAGCCCCCACGTCGCGCTGTACTGCGTCGTGTGGAGCGTGCCCTCCTGATCTTGCTCGATATACTTTACCGCGGGATGGTGCTGTAGCGCGTTGATCTGCCCCTGGTTGAGATCCGCGGCGAAACCGTTCAGTACCTTCGTCCAGACAAAGCGGGGGGTGGCGCCCACGCCCGCCGCTACCGCGCCCGGCTGCGAGCCGTCCTGCAGGACGACGATGTACGAGCCGGGGATGGCCCTGCCGCTCGCGGCGGAGAACAGGGGTGCCGGCGTGCGCTCTGCCGGCGCGGGCGTGGACGGCTCCGTGGGCTGGCGGTCGCACGCCGCCGCGAACACGAGCAGCGCGGCGAGCGTGCAGGCCTTCACTCTCTGCATGCGAAACCTCTCTGGGTGGGGGAATGCCCTGGCCCGCCAGATCGGGGGGCCATTCAGGGCAGGCGGGAAGATAACAATCTTTTAACGTCTAATAAAGTGTATCGGACGAAATCCAACGTTTTGGTTGAACACCGCGTATCTGCTACGGATTACAGGAGCATACAAATGAGGCCAGGGCCTCCAATATTCGTTTTATCATCTACTTTGGGATATTCTATAAACGCAAATCGGCATCCGTCGTCCCGGGATGCCTCCGGACATCACGACCATGAAAGCACCGGACGCCATCACGGAGACCGACCTCACCCCACCCTATGGCTCGATCCGAAGGGTTCATCGAGCGGAACTGCGATCCTTCGACCGACCCCGACGGAGAGCGGCGCGCTCGACCGTTCATGGGGCCGCGCCGCGCAACCATCCCCCTCCCCCGGTACGACCGCCCCAAACGAGGGAGCGATCGTCCACTGTAAGGCCATACATCCAGCTTGCGTGTGCGCGTGCGAGCCTGTATGTTTCGCTCGTGGTTGAAACTCATTCTCACCCGCAGCGCGGCGACGCAGTCTCCTGACGATGCTGAAGCGCCTCCTCGACCGTCTCCGGCCCCGGCCCGCCGCCGCCGCGCGGTGCGCCGAGTGCCCGCTCGCGGCCTGCGCCAATGGGTGCACGGCCGCGGTGCTGCGGATGGAGTGCGAGCACGGCGAGGCCCACCGGCTGCGCGGGATGGGGCTGTTCGAGGGGAGCTGCGTGCGCGTGCTCGACTCGCGCAACGGCATGCTCCTCGAGGTGAAGGGCTCCCGCCTCGCGCTCGGCGAGACGCTGGCCCGCACCATCAAGGTCCTTCCGCTCGCCGGGTGACGGAGCGGCGGAAGCTCTCGGCGCTGCAGCCGGGAGAGGCTGGCCGGGTGGTGGAGATCGCCGGCGACGGCGACGGCGCGCAGCGGCTGATGGACATGGGCGTGATCCGCGGCACCACCATCTCGGTGATCCGCGTCGCCCCGCTGGGAGACCCGCTGGAGGTGCGCGTGCGCGGGTTCATGCTGACCCTTCGCCGCTCGGAGGCGGAGCACATCACGGTGGAGTAGATGGACGTAGCCGAGGCCGGGGTCATTCCCGGCGCCCACGCACCCTCGCCCGCCCCCGTGCGCGGCGGGGGTTTGCTGCATGTGGCGCTGGTGGGCAACCCCAACACCGGGAAGAGCACGCTGTTCAACGCGCTGACGGGGATGCGTCAGCGCGTGGGCAACTATTCCGGGGTGACCGTGGAGCGCGTCGAGGGCCGGTACCGCGACGCCGACGGGCACCCCGTGGCCGTGCTCGACCTCCCCGGCACCTACTCCCTCTCCGCCAGCTCTCCCGACGAGGAGATCGCCCTCTCCGTCCTTCTCGGCCGCGCGCAGGGCGTCGCCCGCCCCGACGTGGTGGTGGTGGTGGCCGACGCGCAGAACCTGGAGCGCAACCTCTTCCTGGCCAGCCAGGTGCTGGAGCTGGGCCTCCCCACCGTCATCGCCCTCAACCAGGTCGACGCCGCGCTCGCCGCCGGCACCCGCGTGGACCCCATCGAGCTCACCCTGGAGCTGGGCGCCCCCGTGGTCGCCACGGTGGCCACGAAGGGTGAGGGCGTCGAGCTGCTCAAGCGCGCCATCGGCAAAGCGGTGGGCCTCGCCCCGGCGGAGCGCCGCTTCGAGCTCCCGCCGGAGGCCGCGCGGGCGCTGGCGCCGCTGGAGGCGTGCCTGGCGCGCGGCGGGCTGAACCCCGGCGCGGCGGCGATGGAGGCGCTCCGCCTCCTCGCCGTCAACCAGATCGGCGCGCACCTGGCGCACGTGGAGGGGCTGCGGGCGGCGGTGGACGAGGCCCGCGCGGCCGTCGAGGCGGCGGGGATCCCGCCGCGCTCGCTGGAGGCCGAGGCGCGCTACGGCTGGATCGCCGGGGTGGTGGAGCGGACGGCGACGCACACGCCCACCGGGAAGAAGACGCTCACCGACCGTATCGACGCGGTGGCGCTGCACCGGGTGTGGGGGCCGCTGGTGTTCGTGGCGCTGATGGCGCTCGTCTTCCAGAGCATCTTCACCTGGGCCGCGCCGATGATGGACTGGGTGGAGGGGCTCTTCGGCGCGCTGGGCGGCGCGGTGGGCTCCGTCCTCCCCGCGGGCGACCTGCAGAGCCTGCTGGTGGACGGGGTGATCGGCGGGGTGGGCTCGGTGCTGGTCTTCCTCCCGCAGATCGCCATCCTCTTCCTCTTCATCGGCATCCTGGAGGACAGCGGGTACATGGCGCGCGCCGCGTTCATCATGGACCGCTTCATGAGGAGCGTGGGGCTGCACGGGCGGAGCTTCATCCCCCTCCTCTCCGGCTACGCCTGCGCGGTGCCGGGGGTGATGTCCACGCGCACCATCGAGGCGCCCAAGGACCGGCTGGCCACCATCATGGTGCTGCCGCTGATGAGCTGCTCGGCGCGCATCCCCATCTACACCCTGCTGATCGGCGCCTTCATCCCCCCCGTGGCGGTGGCGGGGATCTTCGACCTGCGGGGGATGACGCTGCTGGCGATGTACCTGCTGGGCACGCTCACCGCGCTGGCGATGGCGGCGGTGTTCAAGAAGACGCTGCTGAAGGGCCGCGCCCGGCCGATGATCATGGAGCTGCCGCCCTACCGCCTGCCGAGCGTGAAGTCGCTCGCGCTCTCGGTGGGGCACCGCGCGAGCCTCTTCCTGCGCAAGGCGGGAACGATCATCCTCTCGCTCACCATCGTGCTCTGGGCGCTGGCGACCTATCCCAAGTCGAGCCCGGCGCCGGGGACGCCGCCCGAGGCCGCGCAGGAGCAGCAGCTCGCGCACTCGCTGCTGGGGCGGATGGGGCACGCCATCGAGCCCGCGGTGCGGCCGCTGGGGTACGACTGGAAGATCGGGGTGGGGATCGTGAGCTCGTTCGCGGCGCGCGAGGTGTTCGTGGCCACGATGGGTACCATCTACGGCGTCGGCTCGGCCGACGAGACCTCGGCCGACCTGCGCGGGCGGCTGCGCGCCGAGCGCCACGAGCGCACCGGGCTCCCGGTGTACACGCCGCTGGTGGCGGTGGGGCTGATGGTGTTCTACGTCTACGCGATGATGTGCATGAGCACGCTCGCGGTGGTGGTGCGGGAGACGGGCGGGGGGCGGAAGGGGATGGCGTGGGCGGGCTTCCAGTTCGCGTACATGCTGGCGCTGGCCTACGGGGCCGCGTTCCTGGTGTACCGCGGCGGCCTCGCGCTGGGCTTCCACTGATGGAGGGGGCGATGCTGCAGACGCTGATCGCCGGCCTGATCGTGCTGGCGGCCCTCGCCTACGTGGGCCGCCGCTTCTGGCGCACCGTCCTCGCCGGCCGCGCCGCGAAGGACGGCCCCGGCTGCGGCGACGACTGCGGCTGCGGCCACTGACGGGTCTATCGGCGGGTTGGGATACGACGGGTTGGAAACCCGCCGCTGGAACGGCACAAAATCCGCCTTCGCGGATTGCACGTCGGCTCTGTCATTCGGGGCCGGCGGTTTTGTTTGGGATGAACTCCGGTTCGAGGAAGGGGGCAATTCTGCCCTCACGGTGATGTGCCTCCTGGTTCAGCACGTACCGTCGGATTCGTTCGACATGTTGGCGCGAGACGCTGAACGCGCCGTACCTGCCCTGCCATCGGAACGGCGCCTCCCGCCCATGCACCGGGTTCACCAGGTGCGAGGAGGCGCCCTTCACCTGCCTGACGAGGTCGGCAGCCGAGAGCGTCGCCGGCACGCGCACCAGCAGGTGCACATGGTCCTCCATCCCGCCGATGGCGATCACCCGCGCCCCCAATTCGGTGCACTTGTGATGGATCGCACGATATACCGTCTCGACGCGATCTCCGGTGAGGAGCGGGTGCCGATCCCACGTCCCCCACACGAGGTGCAGGTAGATCTCCGCGTGGCTTCTCACGGGCCCATTCCGGACGAAAAGGACAAGCATACCGCGACGATGCCGAGGCCCGGAGTCCGCGCAGGCGGACTTCGTGCTTTTCCAGCGGCGGGTTTCCAACCCGTCGACAACGCCAACCCGTCGACAACGCCAACCCGTCGAAAATCAAACCCGTCGAAGGGCCTCCGCAACCCTCCGCCAGCATTCCGCCACCGCCGCACCGCATCCTCGAATCGCCCGCGTACCGGAACGTATCGCACTCCGACTCCGGCTGCGCCCGTAACCTGTCGCCGTCCAACCGCATCGGACCACGTGCGAACCTCACCCACCCACCGGGGCTGTTGCGCATGCAAGGCACGCGGCGGTATCTGTTCCTCCGACCACTTCTCCTCGTCCAACCGGGGCCGCGGCGCACGCGCGCAACGCGGCGCCCGCACCGCCTCCCCGCGCCCGTGCAGCCAGCCTCGCCAGCGCCGAGCGCATCGCCCGCCGACACCGAAGCCGAGCTGCTCGCGCGGCTGCGGGCGGGCGACGAGGCCGCGTACGCCCAGCTCGTGCGCGAGCAGACGCCCGCGCTGCTGCGCGTGGCCTCGCGCCTGCTCCGCTCCGACGACGAGGCGCGCGACGCCGTGCAGGACGCGTTCGTCTCCGCCTTCCGCGCGCTCCCGCGCTTCCGCGGCGAGTCGCGGCTGGCCACCTGGATCTACCGCATCGCCATCAACGCCGCCCTCGCCCGCCTGCGCGCCCGCGCCGGCGCCGACGAGGTGAGCCTGGACGAGTGGCTGCCGCGCTTCGTGGAAGACGGCCACGCCGCCGAGCCGAGCGAGCCCTGGCCGGCCGACGCGGGGGCGGAGCGGCGCGAGGTGCGCGAGCGGGTGCGCGCCGCCATCGACCGGCTCCCCGACGCCTACCGCACCGTGGTGCTGCTGCGCGACATCGAGGAGCTCACCACCGACGAGGCCGCGCAGGCGCTGGGGATCTCGCCCGGCGCCGTGAAGGTGCGCCTCCACCGCGCGCGCCAGGCGCTGCGCACCCTGCTGGATCCCTGGATGCGCGGGGAGGCCGCATGACGACCGCCCTCCCCACCTGCCGCGAGGTGCTCGAGTTCCTGGGCGAGTACGAGGCGCGCGAGCTGGACCCCATGCGCACCGCCGCCTTCGAGCGCCACCTGGAGCTCTGCGCGAGCTGCCGCAACTACCTGCAGAGCTACCGGATGACGATCGAGCTGGAGAAGGACGCCTTCTCCGAGCCCGGGCTGGGCGACCCGCCCGAGGACCTCGTCGCCGCCATCCTCGCGATCCGCCGCCCGGGTTAACGGCCGTTTCACGCAGAGACGCGGAGGAACTGAGAGAGCGCGGTAGTTCTCTGCGTTCTCTCAGTTCCTCCGCGTCCTCTGCGTGAGGCGTTCCGTCAGCCGACCCGCCGCGGGGCCCGGGCCACGACGACGACCTCCGCCGCCGCGCCGCAGGACGGGCACACGGGGGCGCCGCCTTCGTGCCACCGGCCGCACGCGGGGCAGAGCGTCACCGTCCGCCCCTCCTCGTCGTGCGCCGCGGGGAGGAGGAACGCCGTCCCGTCCTCGCCCACGGCGCGGAGCGACGGGCCGGTGTAGAAGTGCGCCAGCAGGTCGCGCACGTCGGTCTCCGCGGCCTTCGCGGTCACCACGTCCTCGCGCGTCACCGCGGTCCGGTTGCGAAAGCGGCTGCGCTCCGCGGTCCAGGTGCGCTCCACCCCCGGCTCCGGCTCCAGCGTCAGCGTCAGCCCGCGCGCCTCCAGCGTGAACGGCACCGCCAGCCGCCGCCGCAGGCGCTCCGCCGCGCGCTCCACCTCCACGGCGGGCGCGAGCTGCCGGCGGTTGGCGGGGTGGATGGAGGCGTCGCAGAAGATGGTGGCCCGCGCGTGCGACCAGAGCGGCGTGCGCAGGTCGCCCACGTCCGTCTCCGCGACCGCCGTGTAGTCGTACGGCCGCTCCACCGGCCCCACCTCGACGCGCGCGCCCTTCACCCCCGGCGCCTCCCGCAGCGCATCCGTCAGCGCGCGCGCCAGCGCCTCGCGCCGCTCGCGGTCGGAGAGCGCGCTCCAGAGGTCGGGATCGTGCAGCGCGGGCGAATCCGTCGCCATGTCGCTCGTATCCTCTTTCGTCATCGGTAGATGGGGCACGCGCGGGAATCTATCCCCCGCCCCGCCCGCCTGCCATCCACCCACAACGACGAAGCCCCGGCACAGGACCGGGGCTTCGTCGCGTCGGATGGAGCGGGCGGGCGGGCCCGTCGCCGCGGGTCAGCGGCGCGGGTTTGGGATGCGCCGGGTCATGGTCGACGTTCCGTCCGTCCAGCGGGCGAAGTGGATCGGATAGGTCACCCACACCGGCACCGGCTGGCCGGCGACCGTGGCCGGGCGGAAGCGGAGCTTCAGCGCGACCTGGATGGCCGGAGTCTCGAACGCGTGGTCGGAGCTCTTCTCGATCGAGATGCTGGCGCTGTCCACCTGGCCGTTCTCCAGGATCTTCATCCGCAGGTCGGCGCTCCCCGGAATGGCGTGGCCGCGGAGGTGGATCGGGTACGCCGCGTTGGTGAGCTGCGGAAGGTTGCGCGTGAGCAGCACGGGCTGCGTGTCGGGCTCGTTGCGCACGGGCGTGGCGCTCTGGGCGCGTGCGGGCGCGGCGGCGATGAGGAGCGCACCGGCGAGCAGCGCCACGCGTACGAGCGGTCGGCAGAGTGTCGGCATGTCAGGAATGGAGGGACGCGTGGGATGGGGACCGGTGGCCGTCGATGGAATCTAACGTTTTGTTGCGATGGATGGGAACACTTTCGGCGGCTCGCTGGACAAATCGCACCAGGCGGCACCTCCGGCTCTCCGCGGGAATAGCCCTTGGGGGGGGCGGATGAATCCGCGGCAACGACCACACGAAGTCCGCCTGCGCGGACTCCAGGCCGCGGTGCGGCTTCAGTTCCTTCGCACGCATCCGAGCCATGCGCGGCCGGAGCAAGCGATGCTAGCCGCGGTGTGCTCACCTCGGCCTCGCTGGGACAGAGTCGCGGGCCCTCGGACTTCGGCAGGACCGAAGGTGGTCGTCCGCGAAGGCGGACTTCGTGTCGTTGTAGCCGCGACTTCTTCAGTCGCCCTGCCAGCGCGGCGGATGGGAACAGCCGGAATTCAGGCTGGGCGGGAGAAGGTCCGCGCGTCCTGCGCCCGGGGCCGTGTCCGTCAGGGCGAAGGTTTGCGTGGACGAACGTTCTCGAGACCGAACATGATCGGGACGCTGACCCATACCGCCACCGGACGCCCACCCAGCGTCGCGGGGCTGAAGCGCATCCGCACCGCCGCGGTGGCGGCCGGCTCCTCGAAGGCCGCGTTGGTGGACGACTCCACCCGGAGTGAGGACGGGTCCACGCTCCCATCCGTCGCGATCCGGAATCTCAGCCTCACCTCGCCGGTGACCCCGGCTCGGCGGAGTGCCCTCGGATAGTGACGCGCGATCTGCCGCTCCACCTCGCGCGCGTTCTGCAGGTGCGGCGGCTCCTCAACCTCACTGAATTCGTATGCGCCGCCCGTGGGGATCGCCCCGCCCGGTGCGGTGGGCTTGGTCTCTCCCTTTTGCGCTGTGGCGGGCGCGGCCCAGGTCAGCCATGCCGCCGCCACGCCGGCTGCGAAGATGGATCGGAAGCGCGATGTCATGGGATGCGGCGCGGAGTCGAGGAAAAGGTGCCACTTCAAGGTTAACGGTTCACCCGTACGGACGGGAACCCTCGCCGTCCGCGTGAGCGGAGCGCAGCCGGGCGCCGCGGTCCGATCCCCGCGAGTCGACGCTCGTGAGCGCGGCGACGGCCGCGGCTGCACCGCTAGGCTGACTCCTGTCCGCCGCTCCCCAGCACCCGCTCCGCCGCGCGCAGCCCGCTGATCACCGCGCCCTCCACGTTCGGCGCCACGAGGTAGTCGCCCGCCAGCGCGATTCGGGGGTGCTTCTGGATCATCGGGAAGCGGGCGAGATGGTGCAGCATGCCGGTGCGAAACACCGTCCACGCGTGCTCCCAGCGGTACACGCGGACGGTGCGGACCATCCCCTCGATGCGCGGGAAGGGCTTCCGCAGGTCGGGGAGGATGGCGTCCATCGCCTGCTCGGCGCTCGCGTCCATCAGCCGCGGCCCGGCGTGGGGGAGAGGGAGCGCGAGCAGGGCGCCGCGGCCGGGGGGGAGGTTCCCCGGGAGCTTCGCCTCCTGCGAGCACACCGCCGCCAGCGCGCGCGACTCGCCGCGCGCGTACGACAGCCCGAACCAGCGCGCCCCCACCGGCCGGTCGAGCACGATGCCGACGGTGATGGAGGGGCGGACCTCGACGCCGGCCAGCCATTCGCCCGCGGCGGGCCAGGCCGCTCCGGCCAGCGCGCGCGCCGCCGGCGCCGGGACGGCGACCACCACGGCGGCGAAGCGCTCGCTCCAGCCGTCGCCACGGAGCTCCACGCCGCCCCCGTCCGCGCGCAGCTCGCGCACGGCCGCGCCGGTGCGCACCTCTCCGCCCGCGTGGACGACGGCCCGGGCGACGGCCTCGCAGAAGCCGGCGGCGCCGCCGCGCAGCGCCAGCACGTCGAGCGACATCCCCGACCGCGCCAGGGCGTGGTAGAAGCCGGCGCTCGCCTCCCCGGCCGTGGTGCCGTAGAGCGTCTGCAGCAACGGCGCGGCGAGCAGGTCCACGAAGCCGCCGCCCACCTCGCGCTCTCCCCACGCGGCGATGGATTCGCGGTCGAGCCCCGCCACCGCGGCACGCTCCAGCGCGTCCAGGTGCAGCGCGTCGGCGTGGCGGTGCAGGTAGGGGAGGTAGTGCGCGCCCAGCCGAAGCTTGAGGCCGAAGGGGAGCGCGCCCGAGGCCAGCATCGAGGTCGGCGAGCCGTACACCACCTCGTGCGCCTTCCCCCCGCGCCAGAGGGCGTCGCGCCCCTCGGCGCGCTCGCAGAGCGCGGCGCCCCCCGCCTCGCGCAACACCCGCAGGAAGCGCGCGTACACCGAGCCGAACAGCTGCGCCGCCGCGTCGATCCGGCACCCGTCCACCTCGTCCGTCCAGGTGCGGCCGCCCACCCCGGGCGCCGCCTCCAGCACGGTGGCGGCGGCCCCCGCGCGCGCCAGGGCGAAGGCCGCCGCGAGCCCCGCCGGACCCGCGCCGACCACCGCGATCCGTGGCGCGTCCGCCGCCGTCCGGCCCGCGTCAGACACCGCCGCCCCCGGCCCCGTTGCTGCGGGCGGGCACCCGCTCTAGGTTAGCCGACATCACCGCCACCCCCTCCCGGAGTGCCCATGAAACGCAGAGAGTTCGTCCTGCAGGGTACCGCGCTGGCCGCCGGCTCCGCGCTGCTGCCACGCATGCTCTCGGCCGCGCCCACGCGCGAGGACTGGCTGGCCGACCCGGCCACCCGGGAGCTCGCCATGCGGGCCGTCGACGCCGCCCGCCAAGCCGGCGCGACCTACGCCGACGTGCGCATCTCCCGCAACCGGCAGCAGTCGCTCGGCACCCGCGAGCGGCAGATCACCTTCTTCAACGACGGCGACACCTTCGGCTTCGGCGTGCGCGTGCTGGCGGCCGGGGCCTGGGGCTTCGCCGCCAGCCGCGACGTGGCCGCCGACGAGGTGGTGCGCGTGGCGCGCCAGGCGGTCGCCCAGGCGCGCGCCAACGCGGCGGCCATGAAGCGCCCGGTCGAGCTCGCCCCCACCGAGCGCCACCCCGACGCGAAGTGGTCGTCGCCGCTGGAGATCGACCCCTTCAACGTGCCCATCGAGGAGAAGGTCGACCTGCTGCTGCGGGCCAACGCCGAGGCGCTCAAGGTGCAGGGCGCGCGCTTCGTCACCTCCAGCATGTTCTTCCTCAAGCAGGAGAAGAGCTTCGCCAGCACCGAGGGCTCGTACATCGAGCAGACCTTCCACCGCGCCCTCCCCACGATGAACATCACCGCGGTGGGCGCGGGCGACTTCCAGACCCGGCGGAGCAGCGACGTGGCGCCGCGCGGGCTGGGGTACGAGCACGTGCGCGACGCGCACCTGGTGGAGAACGCCGGGCGCTGGGCCCAGGAGGCCGCGGCCAAGCTCTCCGCCAGACCGGTGCAGCCCGGCCGCTACGACCTGGTGCTCCTTCCCACGCACCTCTGGCTCACCATCCACGAGTCCATCGCCCACCCCACCGAGCTCGACCGGATCATGGGGTACGAGGCGAACTTCGCCGGCACCTCGTTCATCTCGCCCATCTCCGACTACCTGGGGAAGTTCCGCTACGGCCCCGACTTCATGAACGTGCAGGGCGAGCGCAGCACCCCCGGCGGCCTCTCCTCCGTCGGCTACGACGACGAGGGGGTGCGCCCCGACGAGTTCCTGATCATCAGGAACGGGATCGTCAACGACCTGCAGACCACCCGCGAGCAGGCCCCCTGGCTCGCCGACTGGTACCGCAGCCAGGGACGCCCCGTGCGCAGCCACGGCAACTCGTACGCCCAGGGGTGGGACGACGTGCAGTTCCAGCGCATGCCCAACGTGAACCTCCTCCCCAACGCCGAGCGCGACGTGAGCGTCGACGAGCTGGTGGCCGACGTGAAGGACGGCATCCTGATCGACGGCGACGGGAGCTTCTCCATCGACCAGCAGCGCTACAACGCGCAGTTCGGCGGCCAGGTGTTCAAGGAGATCAAGGACGGCAAGATCGTGGGCCTGCTCAAGGACGTCGCCTACCAGATGCGCACGCCCGAGTTCTGGAACTCGATGGACGGCCTGGGCGGGCGCGGCACCTACTTCCTGGGCGGCTCCTTCAACGACGGCAAGGGGCAGCCCAGCCAGTCCAACGCAGTCAACCACGGCTCGCCCGCGGCCCGCTTCCGCCGGGTCAACGTGATCAACACCGGACGCAGAGCGTAACCGCCGATGCCCGACAGGAAATTCATCCCGCGCGAAGAGGCCGAGGCCATCACCCGCCGCGTGCTCTCCTTCAGCACCGCCGACGACGCCCGCGTGGCCCTGCAGAGCGGCACCCGCGGCAACACCCGCTTCGCCCGCAACCAGGTCTCCACCGGCGGCGACGCGTACGACGCCACCCTCTCCGTGACCAGCGCCTTCGGCAAGAAGGTGGCGAGCGCCACCACCAACCGCTTCGACGACGCGTCGCTGCGCGCGGTGGTGCAGACCAGCGAGCGGCTGGCGCGGCTGGTCCCCGAGGACCCCGAGTACCTGGGCGAGCTGGGGCCGCAGCAGTACCCCGAGAGCCGCGCCTTCTTCCAGTCCACCGCCGACCTCACCCCCGAGCAGCGGGCCACGGCCGTGCGCGCCATCACCGAGCCCGCCGACCGGCAGGGGCTGGTCTCCACCGGCTTCCTGGACATCGTCGTCGGCTCGGTCGCGGTGGCGACCAAAAAGGGGCTCTTCGCCTACCGGACGGGGACCAACGTGAACCTCACCACCACCGTGCGCACGCCGGACGGCACCGGCTCGGGGTGGGCGGGGACGGGGCAGAACGACTGGGCCCGGCTGAACCCCGGCGAGCTGGCGGAGCGCGCCATCCGCAAGGCGCAGCTCTCGCGCAACCCGAAGGCGGTGGAGCCGGGGAAGTGGACGGTGGTGCTGGAGCCCACCGCCGTGGCCAATCTGGTGCAGCTCATGGTGGGGGCGATGGACGCGCGCCAGGCCGACGAGGGGCGCTCGTTCTTCTCCAAGGCCGGGGGCGGGAACAAGCTGGGGGAGAAGTTCCTGGACGCGCGGATCAACATCACCAGCGACCCCGGGAACCCCGACGCGCCGGCGTCGGCCTTCAACGGGATCGGGCTTCCCAACCGGCGGATGAGCTGGGTGGAGAACGGGACGGTGGCGAACCTGAACTACTCCCGCTTCTGGGCGCAGCGGCAGGGGAAGCAGCCCACCGGGTTCCCCGACGGGTTCAGCATGGCCGGCGGGAGCAGCAGCGTGGAGGAGATGATCCGCTCCACCGAGCGCGGGCTGCTGGTCACGCGCTTCTGGTACATCCGCTCGGTGGACCCGCGCACCATCCTCTTCACCGGCCTCACGCGCGACGGCACCTTCCTGATCGAGAACGGGCGGATCACCAGCGCGGTGAAGAACCTGCGCTGGAACGAGAGCCCGGTGTTCATGCTGAACAACGTGGAGATGCTGGGCCCCCCGGTGCGCGTGAGCGCCAACGAGAGCGGCGACGCCGACAGCCCCGTGGTCGTCCCCGCGGTCAAGGCCCGCGACTTCACCTTCACCTCCCTCTCGGACGCGGTCTGACCTGACGTTCGGGTTCGAGGAAAACACGCCCGGCCGGATCGCAACCGGCCGGGCGTGTTCGTTCGGATTGTGCGGTTTGCGCCTGCAAGTTTATCTTGGCTTCCTCCGCCCCGCTCGCGACGAAAAAGGACACAATGGGACAGCGATCGGCAATCGAGTGGACCGACGCCACCTGGAATCCGGTCACCGGCTGCACCCGGATCAGTGCGGGGTGCGACAACTGCTATGCCGCCACGCTCGCGTCCCGCTTGTTGAAGGACATCTACCTTGCCCGTGCGCCCCAGGTGGACTCCGACATCACGCGCAGGGATCCGTTCGCCGTCCGGCTCTGGCCCGAGCGCCTGCACGACCCGCTGAGGTGGCGCGATCCGCGGCACATCTTCGTCAACAGCATGAGCGACCTCTTCCACGGAGATGTTCCGGCGCTCTTCGTCCGGGAAATCTTCGAGGTGATGCTGCAGGCGCCCTGGCACACGTACCAGGTCCTGACGAAACGCCCCTCCCGCGCACGCCGCTTCGTCGAACAGAACCGGGAGCTCTTCGCCGATGGCGAGTTGCCGCCGCACATCTGGATCGGCACGTCGGTGGAGAACCAGGCTGCCGTCCACCGGATTCGCCATCTGCGGCAGGTGCCGGCGACCGTGCGATTCCTCTCCTGCGAGCCGCTCATCGGTCCGGTGACCTTCGACCCCACCGGCCTGGAGTGGGTGATCGTAGGGGGAGAGAGCGGCATCCGGCGGCGTCCCATGGACTCGGCCTGGGTGCGGACGATCCGCGACCGCTGCCAGCGCGCCGGAGTGCCGTTCTTCTTCAAGCAGTGGGGGGGACGGACTCCGAAAGCCGGCGGCCGTGAGCTCGATGGGATCGAGTGGAACGAGATGCCCGGCGGCGCCGAGCTGTCGCGGAAGGGGGCCTGAGTGGAGGAGGACGGTTTCTATCGTCCCGAGATCAAGCGGCACTCGCTGGAGAAGATCCGCCGCCACAACTACTACGCGGCGCTCTTCTCCAAGGCCATGCACCGGCGATGGCGTCACCGCGTGTACATCGGGCTCTATGCCGGCGCCGGGCGCGCCTTGGTCCAGCCCGGCGGCGAACTCGTCGAAACGTCCGCGTTGGCGGTTCTGCGCCAGGAGTACCCGTTCACCAGGTATATCTTCGTCGATTCGGACGCGCGCTGCATCGAGGCGCTCAAAGCGCGTATCGCGGCACTTGGCTCCGATTTCGACGTGACGCTGATCGCGAAGCCCGTAAACGATGCCGTTCCCGACATCGTGAGGGCGATGCCGCACTACGACCCCACGCGTGGCGAGGGGATGATCGCGCTCTGCTTCGTCGATCCGTTCCGGGTCGACCTGGACTTCGATGTGATCCGGCAGCTCAGCCGGTACAAGATCGACTTCCTGGTGATGCTGCCGCTGGGCTATGACGTCAGGCGCAACCTGCGGCGCTACCTGGAAGACGAGGGAGAAGACAGGCTCGGTGCGCTGATCGACGCCCCGGACTGGCGCGAGCAGTGGCGCACCGCGAAGCGGCCCGACCGGCAGTTCATCCGCTTCGTCACGGAGAAGTTCGACGAGGCGATGGAGCGGCTGGGTTTCCGTCGGCGGGAGATGAAGGATACCGTCCCGGTGAAGGTGACCGGAATGGGAGTATACCTCTACTCGCTCGCGCTTTACACGCGGCACGAGCTCGGTGAGCAGTTCTGGAAGACGACCATCGCGGCTGCGGAACCGCAGTACGACATGGGCTTGTAAGCCGGAGACCACGCTCATGACCGGCAGAGACATCCCCGAGAGCGACTGGAAGATCTTCCGCACCGTGCGCGCGGCCGCGCTTGACCGCTTCTGCGCCCGCGTGCTGGAGGAGTGCGCGGCCGTGCTCCGCGACGCGAAGCCGACGAACCACGAGCGCTACCTTCGGCTCTACCGGCTGCTCCAGGAGCGCGACCGGGACATCGACTTCGCGTTCAACGACTTCCGCCGCTCGACCGCCTACTTTCAGCTCGCCCGGATCCACGGCCTCGGCGTCGTGACCGACGAAGAGCTCGCCCGCTTCAGTCCGGAGACGCGCGAGATCGTCATCGCCCTAGTGACGGGAGACTTCGGCGGCTGATCTCACGCAGAGAACGCGGAGAGGCAGAGAGGCGCGGCGGCCTCTCTGCGTCTCCGCGCCTCTGCGTGAATGAGGCTGTCTGTTCTGTCCTCATTCAGTTGCTTATACTGTCAACAACGGTATGACCCCACCCGAACGTTGGCAGTCCGGTGTTCTTCCGAATCCTGGGACCTCTGCGGAACATCGAGACGATTGCCACCGGAACGGGGATACGCGAGCTGGCGCGCCTCCGGAAGCTTTACGGCATCGGACGCTGGAGAAAACGGAAGGGCGACGCTACCATTGAGCTCGGCGGCAGGATGATTCGCGAAGCGGAGCTGCACTGGTACGAAGCCGCTGGCATCGGGAAGAAAGAGTTCAAGATCAAGCGTTTTCTCGACTGAGCAGCCATGGGCGAGAACGGAAGGGCGGGACCCCGGTTCGTGGTCTGCCTCCAGAACGACGACTACCCTGCCTCTCTCGAGGTGCGGAAGCTCTACCGCGTGGTCGCCGACAGCGACGCGGCCGCGCACGGCCAGCTTCGCGTCATCGACGAGTCGGGTGACGACTACCTGTATCCCGTTGGGTATTTCGCCGAAGTCGAGCTCCCCGCCCCGATCGAAGCCGCACTGCTGAAAGCCTCGTAATCTCACGCAGAGAACGCGGAGACGCAGAGTGGCGCGG
>JBJMPM010000062.1:0-3751 GCA_045803205.1 Longimicrobiaceae bacterium | reverse complement strand
TACGCCTGCGCCTCGCCGTCGCTGAGGACGCGGCGAGAGGGGCTGGCGACGGCGCCGGGGCCGGTGGTGCGGTACTCGAAGAAGCGCGCGTTCTGCGGGCGATACCAGTAGCGCGTGCCCGCCGCGCTCACGCTCGACATCGAGTCCCACGCGGCCGCGCCCACGTGGTCGTCCATCCAGCAGTCCACGTAGACCACGCTGCCGGCGGCGTACGGGTCGGCGAAGGGGTGCCAGGGGCGGCCGAGCGCAACGGAGCCGGGCGCCAGCGCCGGCGTCTCCTTCTTCAGCCGGCTGCGGATCACCAGAAAGCCGTAGGGCTGCGACATGGGCGTGCTGGCGGCGGTCACGTACCCGTTGCGGCCGTGCGCGCCGCGGTCGCGCGAGACGATGTCGCAGTCGTCGAACACCGCGCGGCCGGCGCCGAAGATGAAGTCCACGTGCCCCACGATCTCCGTGCGGTGGAACCAGCTCCGCCCCGCGTCGGCGAAGAGCGTGTCCTGGTGCCCGGTGATGCGGCAGTTCTCGAACGCCGCGCGGTCGCTGCCGCCGTCGAGCATCAGCGCCACGCCCTGCGGGTTGCGCAGCCTGGTGGGATCGTCGTCGCGCTTCGCGTAGTTCGACGGATAGTCGAAGGCGTTCTCTATGGTGAGGTCCTGCGCGCGGAAGTCGGGCGCGGTGACCCGCAGCGTCCAGCTCCCGCGCATCCCGTACGTGCCGCCGCCGGGCGCGGGCGTGTCCGCCGCCGCGTCGAAGGTGATGACGGTGCGGTCGCGGTCCTCGCCCAGCAGGGTGACGTGCGGCCGGTCGACGCTCAGCTTCTCGCGGTAGCGCCCCGCGCGGATGAACACGACGTAGGTGAGCGCCGGGTCGCGCGGCGCGTCCGCCAGCGCGGCGCCGACGGTGCGGTAGCGGCGCGCGCCCTCCACCCGCGCGCCCTGGGGGCCGCGGTACGAGGCGTCGACCACCGCGTCGTACGCCGGCGGGTGCGCGGCGCGCACCGCCGCGATGGAGGCGGCGGCGAGGAGCGCGGGCGCCAGCGCGGCGAGCAGGAGCCGCCGCATCACCGCGCGGGGACGATGGAGACGGCGACGGGGTTCGCCAGCCGCGCGGAGAGGCGGTCCAGGTGGCGCCACCAGTCCTCCACCGCGTGGAAGTCGCCGCTGTCGGTCCACCCCGCGCCGACGTAATGCACCACGGGAACGCCGGAGCGCGCCGTGGAGGCGAGCACGAAGTGGTCCGCCGTCTCCCGGATCTCGGCGATGCGGTCGCGCGGCATCAGCACGGCGGTGCCCAGCTCGCCGTGGCCGCCGTTCTTCCGCTCGACCGGCCCCCACGTCGCCAGCCATCCCCACGCGCCGGCGCGGCTGGTGGAGCCGACCAGCCCCGCGCGCTTCACCGTGCCGATCACGTAGGCCACGTCGCTCCCGTCCGCGGTGGTGAAGGTGCTCTCCTCGCGGTTCAGGTTCTGCCCGGCGTCCAGGGTGAAGCGGCGCACCTCGCTCACCTGCACGCCGCCCGCGTCCCACGGATCGTAGCGCAGCTCGAAGACGGTGCGGATGGGGCCGTCGGCCAGGATGCGGTAGCTCCTGAAGTTCTTCGCGGGATACATCCTCCCCCCGCGCCAGACGGCGTCGCCGCCCGCGCCCAGGGTGGGGCCCACGGAATAGAAGTCGGCGCCCTCGCCGGTGTCCACGTGGTAGGCGTCATGCCCCTTCCCGTACCACTTCTCCACGACCAGGTCGCGCACGCTCTTCAGCCACACGTCGAGCCCGCTGCTCACCAGCGGCTCGTACTCGTGCGCGTTCCACAGCCCCTGCCCGTAGATGCGGAAGGCGATGCGGTCGCTCTCCCACGCCACGTCGTCGCGGTGATCGTCGTGGCGGGCGTGCACGCGCGGCTTCGGCGCGGCGGCGGGCGCGGCGTCCTGGACCACCAGCTCCTTCGTCTCCCCCGGCCAGAACGACGTCAGGACCAGGAGCTGGTCGATGGTCCCGTCGCCGTCGCCGTCGAACGCCTGGGTGGGGGCCTCTGCGCCGGTGGCCGCGTCGACCACGCGCACGCGGCCGGGGGCGAGGGCGGGGAGGCGGGCGCGCAGCGCGGCCCAGGGGAGCTCCAGCACCTCGTCGGGACGCTCGGCCTGCAGCGGGTTCACCGCGCGAACGACCACGCTCGCGGGGCGCGCCTGCGCGGCGATCGTGGGCGGGAGCGCCAGGGCGGCGGCGAAGAGCGGCAGGATGCGTTTCATCGGCTCGGTCACAGGGTCGAGTCAGGCAACGGCCGTCTCACGCAGAGACGCGGAGAGAGGGTCAGCGGAGGTAAGGGCGCGACTATGCGAGTGAACTCGCCGCTACAACTTCACGCAGTCCGCCTTCGCGGACTTCGGGTACGATGGCTCGCGCGCATCCCATCGGCCTGCGCCGCCGAGGCCGCAACGACGCCGCGGACGCGCACCGCCGCCGCGGCGCGCACGAACTCCGCGCTGGCGGAGTGTGTGACGTTGTAGCGGCGAGTTCACTCGCATTGTCGCACCCCCAACCGCGGCGGGTCAGCGCAGGTCTTCCATCGCAACGCCCTGCATGTCGGCGAAGGCCTGGTTCTCGCCGCCCATCGCCCAGCAGAAGGAGTAGGCGCGCGTGCCGCAGCCGGCGTGGATCGACCAGCCGGGCGAGAGCGCCACCTGCCCGTCGCGGACCACGAGGTGACGGGTGCGGTCGGGCTCGCCCATCATGTGGAAGACGACGGCGTCCGCCGGGAGGGCGAAGTAGAGGTAGACCTCGGTGCGGCGCGCGTGGGTGTGCGCGGGCATGGTGTTCCAGACGCTCCCGGGCATCAGCTCGGTGACGCCCATCACCAGCTGCGCGGTGCGCACGCCGCCGGGGTGGAAGTACTTGCGCAGCACGCGGCGGTTGGCCTGCTCGTCCGATCCCAGCTCGGTGGCCTCGGCGTCGGCGTGGGCCACGCGGGTGGTGGGGTGCGAGGCGTGGGCGGGGTAGCTGACCAGGTAGAAGCGCGCGGGGTCGCCCGCGTCCGCGCTCTCGAATTCCAGGTCGCCGCTCCCGCGGCCGACGTAGAGCCCGTCGCGCATCCCCAGATCGAAGCGCTCGCCGCCCACCGTCACCGCGCCCGCGCCGCCGACGTTCAGCACGCCGACCTCGCGCCGCTCGGTGAAGGAGTCGGCCGCCATCTCCCGCGGCGCCGTGAGCCGCAGCGGCTGGTCCAGCGGCACCGCGCCGCCCACCACCACGCGGTCCAGGTCCACGAAGCGCGTCGCCACGTGCCCGGGGGCGAAGAGCCCGTCGAGGAGGAAGGCACCGCGCAGGGCGTCGGTGTCGAGGCCGCGCGTCTCGGCCGGGGTGGGGAGGTAGTGCATCATCGGTCGAATTCCGGTGCTTCCGAAGGGTTATTTCGCTGCGACGAATGGTTGCGACTATGCGAGTAAACTCGCCGCTACAACATCACGCAGTCCGCCTTCGCGGACTTCGAGGACGATGACATCGTGCGTATACCCCTCCACCTGCGCCGCCTCGGCCGCGCGGGGTCGCGGGTCCGCGTCGCCGCCGCGTCGCGCACGGACTCCGCGCAGGCGGAGTGTGTGCCGTTGTAGCGGCGAGTTCACTCGCACATTCCCGCACAAAACCTTCACCCTCTCTCTCACCATCGCCGACGAATATTGTTGCGATCACACCTTTACAGACGTACTGTACGAAAATCTTGCACCGCGCGCCGACCGCCGGCGGCGACCGGCGATCCT
>JBJMPM010000059.1:0-13651 GCA_045803205.1 Longimicrobiaceae bacterium | reverse complement strand
GGGCCGCAAGGCGGATGGAGAACCAGGCGTGAAGGTGATCTGGCGCGGACTACGCCGCTTGGCCGACTTCGTCCTCGCATTTCGCACCCTCGCCCCACGGTCACGACATGTGACTAATGGGTAGCCCGGTACGGGAGAGGGTTTGCGCTCTCAGGCGCAGGGAGAGGGCGCCGCGGCTGCGGAAGCGCGACGTCCTTCGGATCCGCGTGCAATCCGCTTTAGCGGCCGCGCTCCATCTCCTTCGCGATCTCGCCGCCGAGGAGGATGACCATCGACGTGTAGTGCATCCACAGCAGCAGCACGATGATCCCGCCGAGCACGCCGTAGGTCTTGCTGTACGAGCCGAAGTTCGCGGCGTACAGGCGGAAGGCGAGCGTCGCCAGCACCCAGAGCGCCGCCGCCACCGCGCTGGCCTTCAGCAGCACCCATCGGCTCCCCCGCTGCTCGCGGCTGGGGAGCACGTAGTAGACGATCCAGAACGCGCCCACCACCAGCGCGAACCCCAGCGGCCACTGCGCCACGCTCCACGCCGCGCCCATCCCCACCGCCTTCGCGATCGCCGGCCCCGCCAGCACCGCCGCGCTCCCCGCCAGGAAGAGCACCCCCACCCCCAGCAGCGTGCCGAGCGCCACCGTGCGGCGCTTCACGAACCCGCGCGCGCGGGAGGTGGCGTAGATGGCGTTCAGCGTGTCCTCCAGCGCCGTGAAGACGCTGGAGCCCGACCAGAGCGCCAGCAGCAGGCCCACCGAGAGGAGCCCGGGGTGGCTCCCGTGCACCACGTCGGTCACGAAGCCGTTCACCAGCGCGCCCGCCTCGGCGGGGAGGTTGGCGCGGAGCGCCCCCGTGAGCCACGCCGCCGTGTCGTCGCCGCCGAAGATCCCCGCCAGGCCGAAGACGGCCATCAGCAGCGGCGGGAGCGAGAGGAAGAAGAAATAGGCGACTTTCGCCGCCTGGTTGGGGAGGTCGTCGGCGCGCAGCTCCGTCCACACCCGCTTCCAGAGCGGCCAGGAAAGCGGCGTCGGCTCGGCGGCGCGTGCCGGGCGGGGAGGGTGCTCGGGCATCGGGAAGGGCCGTACGGGATGGCACGCGCAGGCTCGCAAGCGTCACGGCGCAAAAGAGTTGCTCCGTTGCCCGCGCGCGGTCCGGGTAGCAGATTGGCGCAGGTTTCGAGCCGTTCCTGCCGTCCGGAGGATGGATGCGGAGGGTGTCGCAGATCGCCGCGGGGATCGTGCTGTTCCACGTCGTCGACGGGGAGCGGCGCTATCTGCTGGTGCGCTCGGCGCTCACCCGGCGGCCGATCTGGGAGTTCCCCAAGGGCGGGGTGGAGACGGGCGAGACCGACGAGGTGGCGGCCGAGCGCGAGCTGCAGGAGGAGGCCGGCCTGCGCGTGGGCGACTACCGCGTGCTCGACGGCTTCCGCGAGGAGGAGCGCTACGTCTTCACCCAGGGGAAGGGCGACGCGCGGGTGCTGATCGTCAAGCGCGTGGTCTACTTCATCGCCGAGTCGCACACCGACGCCGTCACCATCTCGCACGAGGCCGAGGCCTTCCGCTGGGCCGCCTACGACGAGGCCCATCGCCTCCTCCGCTTCCCCGGCAAGCGCGCCGTGCTCGAGCGCGCCGAGGTCTTCCTCAACCGCCTCGCCGCTCCGTCGCCCGCCGCCTGAAGCAGGTCATCTCATATCATACCGTGCTGCCGAGGATCATTCTGATTCCCCGGCTTCGACAGAAGAACTCACACGGAGTCAGCGGAGTCGTTCTCCGTTGACTCCGTGTGATGCATTCAGTTTAGAGGACTTTGACACGGAGGATCAGAGCGCCGGGAGCCGCACGGTGAAGGTGCTGCCGCGGCCAGGCTCGCTCCGCGCGGTGATGGTGCCGCCGTGCTGCTCCGCGATCATCCGCGCGATCGCGAGTCCCAGGCCGGTGCCGCCGCTCTGCTGGCGCGCGGTGTCGGCGCGGTAGAAGCGGTCGAACACCCGCGGCAGCGCCTCGCGCGGGATCCCCGCCCCCGTGTCGGTGACCGCCACCTCGATCCAGCGCGCGCCGGGACCCTCGTCCACCGCGGGCTCGTCCACCACGCGCGCGGCGATGGAGACGGTGCCGCGGTCGGTGAACTTCACCGCGTTGGAGACCAGGTTCAGGAAGAGGCGCCGCAGCGGGCTCGCCGCGCCCGCGACCGGGAGCCGCTCCGGCGTCTCCAGCCGCACCTCCACCGGCTTCCCCATCGCCAGCGCCTCGCCCACGTCCTGCACGTCGCGCAGCACCGGAGCCAGGTCCAGCGGCTCCAGCGCGGGCGCCACCGCCTGGTCGCCGCGCGCCAGCGTCAGCAGGTCCTCCACCAGCCGCAGCATCGACTCGGTCTCGTCGGCCACCTCGCCCAGCGTCTCGCGCAGCTCGTCGGCGCTGCGCGGGCGGGCCAGCGCCACCTGCGCGGTGCCGCGGATGGCGGTGAGCGGGGTGCGCAGCTCGTGGCTCGCGTCGGCCGTGAAGGAGCGGAGCGCCTCCACCGCCCGCTGCAGCCGCGCCAGCATCCCGTTGAAGGCCATCGACAGCTCGCGCAGCTCGGCCGGGTTGCCGGGCTCGTCCACCCGCCGCCCCAGCCCCGCGATCCCGATCTCCCGCGTGGCCGTGACCAGGCGGTTCAGCGGGAGGAGGATGCGGTTGGCCAGCGAGTACCCCACCGCCGCCGCCACCAGCGCCGTCACCGGGATCAGCACCAGCGCGATCAGCCCGAAGGAGCGCACCGCCGTGGCCTCCACGTCGCCGGTGCGCGCCACGAAGATGGTGATCACGTCGCCCGAGGCGAGCCGGGTGGTGCGCCGCAGCGCCTCCACGTCGCCCGGGCCCGGCCGGACGCGCTCCTGCTGCACCGCCACGCGGGGAACGGTGGCGGGAACGATGAGCTGCTCGGCGGCGGCCGCGGTCTGCTGCAGCGACTGAGTGCCGGCGCGGGCCAGCGTCTGCCGCAGGATCAGGTAGGTGGCGCCCGCGAAGAGCGCGAGCGACACCAGCATCAGCGTGGAGTAGCCCACCACGATCTCCCGCCGCAGCGACCGCGGCGGGAGCGGCTGCGGCGCGCCCCGCGCCGCCGGCCGCGGCCCCTCGGCCGGGTCGGCGGGGGCGGGCGCGCCGCGGGGGGCGGCGAGCGGGGCCACGCTCATTCCGGCGCCTCTCCGCGGGCCGCGGCGACCTCGCCCGCGGCGCCGGACGCCTCGCCGGGGTTGCGGACGACGTAGCCGATGCCGCGCACCGTCTGGATGAGCCCGCGGTCGCGGTCCTGCAGCTTGTTGCGCAGCGAGTTCACGCAGACGTCCACGATGTTGGTGCCGGGGTCGAAGCGGATCCCCCACACGTGCTCCATCAGCGTGGCGCGCGAGAGCGGGCGGTCGGCGTTGCGCATCAGGAACTCGAGCAGCGCGAACTCCTTGGGCGTGAGCTCCACCGCCTGCCCGTCGCGCCGCACGTCGCGCGTGGCGGGGTCCATCTCCAGGTCCCCCACCTTCAGGGTGGCCGGCGCCCCCGTTCCCGCCGCACGCCGCAGCAACGCCCGCAGCCGCGCGGTGAGCTCGGAGAACTCGAAGGGCTTGGTCAGGTAGTCGTCGGCCCCCGAGTCGAGCCCCGCCACCTTGTCCTCGGTGCGGTCCTTCGCGGTCAGCAGGAGCACGGGGAGGGCGACGCCCTCGGCGCGCAGGTCGCGCACCAGCTGGAAGCCGTCGCGCCCGGGGATCATCACGTCGACCACGGCGGCGTCGAAGCCCTGCTCGGTCGCCTTCTGGAACCCCGCGTCGCCGTCGCCCGCGACCTCCACCACGTATCCCTCCTCGCGCAGCCCCTTCTGCAGGAACCCGGCGATGCGGGGGTTGTCTTCGACGATCAGGATGCGCATGGCGGCGGGTGCGGAAGTGCGTGAGCGCGGAGGTGCGCCTTCGGGTGCGTCCGATACACGCGAGCAGGGGGTTGGGGCCGGGGAATTCCCTGGATTAAGCGCGGCTAATCTTCGTCTAACCGCCGTCTAATCCACTTCCAGAACCGCCGGCCTCATTCCTGTGTAGTGTTCCGCAGCGACGGATTCAGGATTTCGGGACCCACAACCATAGAACTGACGATGAACACGCGACTTCGCAAGCTCGCGCTCCCCGCCCTGCTGGCCGCGGGGATCGGCGCCGGCGCGACGGTGGCCGACGTGATGAAGGACCCCGTACCCGACGCCGCCGCGCAGGCGTCGCGCGCCGCGGTCGTGGCCGGCGACCCCGGCTCGCCCGCGGCGCTCTCCACCGCCTTCCGCGCCGCCAGCCACGCGGCGATCGACGCCGTGGTGCAGGTGCGCACCGAGGCGGCGGGGCGCACCGTCTCGCAGCAGGTGCCGCCGGAGCTGCGCGGCACCCCGTACGAGGAGATGTTCGGCGGGCGGATGCGCATGGCCCCGCAGTCCGGGTCGGGCTCGGGGTTCATCACCGATGCCAACGGCTACGTGGTCACCAACAACCACGTGGTCGACGGCGCCACCCGCATCCGCGTGGTGCTGAGCGACAAGCGCGAGTTCGACGCGCGCGTGGTGGGGCGCGACCCCAACACCGACATCGCGGTGCTCAAGATCGAGGGGCGCGGGCTCCCCACCGTGCGGCTGGGCGACAGCGACCAGCTCGACACCGGCGACTGGGTGCTGGCGCTGGGGTACCCGCTGCAGCTCGGGCAGACCACGACCGCGGGGATCGTGAGCGCCAAGGGGCGCAGCATCGGCATCATGGGGAGCCGCGACGGCGCCACCGCGCCGCTGGAGCACTACATCCAGACCGACGCCGCCATCAACCCCGGCAACTCCGGCGGGCCGCTGGTGGACCTGCAGGGGCGCGTGGTGGGCGTGAACAGCGCCATCGCCTCGCCCACCGGCTACTACTCGGGGTACGGCTTCGCGGTGCCGATCAACCTGGCCAGGCGGGTGGCCGACGACCTGGTGAAGTACGGCGTGGTGCACCGCCCCATGCTGGGGGTGGAGATCCGCGACGCCACCACGGCCGACGCCGAGGTCTTCCGCCTCCCCTCGCCCGACGGGGCGGTGGTCGCGAGCGAGCCGAAGGGCGCGGCCCGCGAGGCGGGGATGCAGATGGGCGACGTGATCGTGGCGCTCGAGGGGCAGCCGGTGAAGAGCGGCGGCGACCTGATGGAGGCGGTGATGCGCCACGCGCCCGGCGACGCGGTGAGGGTGGACTACGTGCGCTACGGCAGCCGCCGCTCGGCCACGCTCCGCCTCACGCAGATGGACGCCGCCCGCACCGCCGCGAGGGAGGTGGCGGGCGAGGACGACGATGCGGGCCCGGCCGAGAAGGTGGGCTTCAGCGCCATGCAGATCACTCCCGACGTCGCGGCGCAGCTCCGCATGCCGAACGCGCAGGGCGTGGTGGTGACGGGGGTGGACCCGGCCGGGCCGGCGGCGCAGCAGCTCTACCGCGGGCTCGTCATCGAGCGGGTGAACGGGAAGGAGATCCGGTCGGTCGCCGAGCTGCGCACCCTGATCGACGGGCTGCGTCCCGGCCAGGTGGTCTCGATCACCGCGCGCCGGCAGGACGGCACGCAGACCATCGTGAACTTCCGCGCTCGCGGGTGAGGGCTTCGCGAGTCCGCAGAGAAACAGAGAGACGCAGAGGCACGGAGGCCACGAAGAACCGCTCGGTTCTCCGTGGCCTCCGTGCGTGTGCGAGATTGCCGTCAATCGCGATTTCGCCTCAGGAACCGCAGCAGCACCTGGTTGAACTTCGCCGGCGCGTCCCGGTTGACCAGATGCTCTCCCTGCGCGATCCGCTCCACGAGGACCTCCGGCACCTCCGCTTCCACGCGCTCGGCCACGGCGAGAACGCTTCGGGAGTCTCCCCGCCCGACGATGAGCGCCCGTGGCATGGGGAGGGCACGCAGCCGCGCCCGCCCGGCCTCCTCGGTGAGCTGCGGCGGAGTCCCGGGAGGGACGGGCACTCCCGGCGGCGGACCGCTCGTCGAGACGAGCGTGAGCGTGAGCGTGCGCGCGGGATAGGCCGTGGCGAAGTCGAACGCCGTTCCCCCGCCCATTGAGAGGCCGACGAGGTGGGCTCGCTCCACGCCGAGGTGGTCCAGCACCCGGCGGAGGTCTTCGTGCATCGAGAACGGCGGCATGCGCGCGGTGGAGCGTCCGTGGCCGCGGGCGTCGAAGCGGATGACGCGGTACGAGCGGGCGAGCGCCTCCATCTGGGGGTCCCACATCGAGAGGTCGAGGCCGCCGCCGTGCAGGAGCACCACCGGCGGGCCGCTCCCGCGCGTTTCGTAGTAGAGCGTGCCGCCCTCCACGGCGACCCGCCCGGTGTCGATCGCGAACGCATTGCCGGCGGAGGGTGATGCGGCTGCGGTGCGGGCGGCGCAGATCCCGGAGAGGGCGCAGGCGGCACCCAGGAGCGAGAAGAGCGGGAGGGTTCGCATGGGTCGGAGGTCCGGCGGGGAGGTGTATCCTATCAGTGGCGGGTCGCATCAATTGCCTCCCAAGTAGTCCGCTTCTGGCGGAGAACGCAAGGATATCGCGTTCATCCGCCTGAGAAACGGCGGGCTCTCACAGAGGCACAGAGGTCACGGAGAACCGCCCCGGCTTCTCCGTGACGATCAGAGACGCGGCGGAGTGGAGACGCAGAGGTCCCGCTCCACCGCGTTTTGTATTGCGGGGTGGGGATCGAATGGGTTGATTCAGGCGGCGGGGCGGGAGCGCTGTCTGATGATACCGGCCAGTGCCCGAAGCGCGTCGTTGACGGCGGCAGCATCGGGGAAGATCTCCACTACGTCGCGGTCCAGCGGGACGAGCCTCGTCCCTGCGGCATACCGGCTGGCGAACCTGCCACGCCCGGCTGCGCGCAGTTCCTCGACGGTGAAATCGTATTCCTCCCGCAACTCGTCAGCGTCCGGTTGCTTGCTCATAGGTTCGCCTTTCGCGGCTGGTCATGGGCTTGGCGCTGATGATGCGCACAATGTCACCCCGTACAGTGAGCGTAACGATGAGGAGGCGTCCGTTCTCGGACTGGCCGAGGAGCAGGAGTCGTTCCTCCTCGATGGAATGGTCCGGGTCGGGTAGGTCGATTGCGAGCGGGTCCGCCAGCACCGTGGCTGCCTCGGAGAAGGTCACGCCGTGCCTGGCGGCATTCGCCGCCGCCTTCTCGGGGTCCCACTCGACGTCGAGGCTCATTCCTGAAATCTAGTCATACTCTGATCGCGGGCCAACGTTCATGAAGATCACCATGATCGAGCCGCAGCGGCTGCGCCCGGAGCGGGTGAACGTGCACGTGGACGGGGCGTTCAGGCTGGAGCTCTCGGCGGAGCTGGTGCTGAAGGAGCGGGTGCGGGTGGGCGACGAGGTGGACGACGCGCGGCTCGCGGCGCTGGAGGCGATGGACCAGCCCTGGAAGGCGCGCGACGCGGCGCTCTCGCTCCTCTCCTGCCGCGCCCGCACCTCGGCGGAGCTCAGGCGGCGGCTGAAGCGGAAGGGGTTCGACGAGGACGTCGCCGCCGCCACCGTGGAGCGGCTGGACGACCTGGGGGTGGTGGACGACGCCGCGTTCGCCGAGAGCTTCGTGCGCGAGCGGGTGAGGCTCAAGCCGCGGGGGCCGCGCCGCCTGGCCGGGGAGCTGCGGGCGAAGGGGGTGGACGAGGAGACGGCGCGCGCCGCCATCGCCGAGGTGATGGAGCGCGACGAGGCCACCGAGCTGGACCTGGCCCGCGCCGCCGCCGCCCGCTGGAAGCCGCGCCCCGGCGAGGAGCCCGCCCGCGCCCGCGCGCGCCTGCAGGCCTTCCTCGCGCGCCGCGGCTTCGGCGGCGACGCGGTGCGCGCCGTGCTCCGCGAGAAGCTCGGCGGGTCCTGAGCACGGAGGGGGCGCGGATGCCTCCGCGCCCCCTCCGTGCCTCCGTGCCTCCGCGCCTCCGGGAGAGGCTCGCCCCGATTACCGCACGCCGTCGCCGTCCAGATCGCGCCCGCCGCGGAACGGGTGCTCCAGGTCGGCGCCCTCGCCGTCCGTGCGGAGGCTCTCGTCGGCGCGCATGCCGTCCACGCGGCGCACGTCGCCGGTCTGGTGGACCTCGGCGCGCTCGCGGCGCAGGTCGGCCTCCACCATCTCGGTGTCCTGCACCTGCTGCTTGCGCACCACGATCTCCTCGGCGCCCACCGCGCGCTTCTCCGCCACCACCTCTTCCTTGTGGAGCGGCACGCTGATGTGCTCCTCCTGGAAGGCGCCCTCGGCGTGCAGCGCGTCGGTGCCGCTCAGCGGCCGGCGCTCGACCGTCACCTCGTCACGCATCACCGGCACGCTCTCGCGCACGTGCTCCGTCTCCACCCGCTTCTCCACCCCCACCTCGCCGGCCTGGCGCTCGCGCTTGCCGATCGCGAGCTGCTCCTCCGACAGCGTGATCCGCTCCTCCCGCTCGCCCAGGTCGCGCCGGGCGGCGTCCATCCGCTCGTCGAGGCGCTCGCCCAGGCGCTCCTCCGAGTCCAGACGGTTGCCGAGGCGGTCCAGATTGTCGTTGTTCTCAGGCATGCCGGCTCTCCCTGCTGATGATGTGGGGCTCCCGTCCGCGGGCTCTCCGCGGAAATCGGGGGGCAAACCCCGGTGCAACGTTTGTTCCTCGCCTCCCCATCCCGCACGCTCCGGACGGAGGCCCGCCCGGCGGGCGCCCCGTCTGGGCATATTCAGCGGACGCCGTCGCCGTCCAGGTCGCGGCCGCCGCGGAACGGGTGCTCCAGGTCGGCACCCTCGCGGTCCGCACGGAGGCTCTCGTCGGCGCGCAGGCCGTCCGGGCGGCGCACGTCGCCGGTCCCGGTGACCTCGGCGCGCTCGCGGCGCAGGTCGGCCTCGACCACCTGCTCCTCCTGCACCTGGCGCTTGCGGACGACCAGCTCCTCCCGCACCACCGGGCGCTTCTCCACCACCACCTCTTCCTCCACCACAGGAATGCGGATCTCGTCGCCCTCGAAGCGCGCCTCGGTCCCCGCGTTCGGCTCGGTGATAGGCCGGCGCTCCACCGAGACCTCCTCGCGCATCAGCGGCACGCTCTCGCGCACGTGCTCGGTCTCCACGTGCTTGTGCACGTCCACCGCGCCCGCGGCCATGCGCTCCTTGCGCAGGTCCAGCTCCTCCTTCGCCAGCGTCATCCGCTCCTCGGCCTCGCCGGTGCCGCGGCCGGTGGTGTCCGCGAAGAGCCCGCCGCGCGTGGTGCCGGCCGCGGCGGCGCCGCCGGTCACCCCGAGCGCCCCCACGCCCTCCGAGCGGATGAGCACCCGGCGGCTGGGGGTGTCGATCTCCACGTGCTCGATGGCGACCCGGGTGTCGGCGTCGCGGCCCAGGTCGGGCCCGTCGTCGTCCAGGTCCAGGGTGATGGCGGCCACCCGCCGGGCGGCGCGGTCCACCAGCAGCTCGTCGACCTCCCCGATCTTCCGGCCGTCCGGCAGGTACGCGTCGAAGCCGCGGATGTCGGTGTAGCCCTCGGCCACTTCCAGGTCGCCGGCCTCGTCGAGCGGGACCAGCCCGCGTGCGTCTTCGTTCATGAGCGGTTCACTCCTTCGTGGGTGAAGGCGGCCCTCGCGAAGCGGATCTCCGCCCCGCGGCCGGGCCGCCGGCTACGGCCGCGGTCGGGTGGTGTCCGTCCCGGTCGTATCCTGCGTGGTTCCGGCCGCTCCTCCGCCCGTTCCTCCTCCGCCCGTCCCCCCTGCGCCCGCCGCATCCGCGGCCGTGGTGTCGGTCGTCGTGGGCGTGGTGTCCACCGCGACCGGGGCGGCCACGGGGGCAGGCGCGGGCGCGATCGTGGTGGTGTCCGCCACCACCGGCGCGGCAGCGTCGTCGTCGTCGCGGTCCTTCATCAGGTACCAGGCGAGGAGCGCGAGGAGCAGGAGCGGGAGCAGCCACCACCACTTGAACCCGCCTTCACGGGGCGGAACGCCGTCCCGGCGGTCCCGGTTTTCCACCTTGATCTCGGCCACCGTGCTCTCCTTCGCTGGGGGTGAACGGGTCGCGCGCCGGCCGTGGCGCGGGGCCGGGGGGGTGGCAACTATCACGCCGCAGCGGCCCGCGCCGGACACAGATGACGGCCTCCGGGACTTTTTGAGAATCTCGTCCGCCAGGACGTCATCCTGAGGCCGACCACACCGGGATGTCCCGCTGCCCGATCCCTTGCAGGCCGAAGGATCTATAGCTGGTGTAAGCACTTATCCGCGGTAGCGCGCTTCAGCCGTCATCGCCCCGGCCTGGGTGCATCTCACCGACTGACGTGCTGCCGCAGTGATAGATCCTTCGGCCTGGATGGTCTCCTGTGGACGAAATGGCGGCGTGACCGGCCTCAGGATGACGTCTTCAGGATTCCGTGAGATTTCTCGAAAGTCTTCAGGATGACGTCTTCAGAATTCCGTGTGGTTTCTCAAAAGTCTTTCGACCGGGCGCGGGGCCGGCGTCTTCCATCCGCTTTCCGGACACGCCGGGGCGAGGCGGAGCTTGACCCCGCCTCGCCCGGCCGCGCATCATTCCGCGCACGCACTCCCTCCATCGCCCCATCTCCCTTCCCGGCCCATGCTCCGTAAGCTCCTCTACGTCCTCCTCGGGCTGGTGCTGCTCGTGGTCGTGATCGCCGCCGGCGCGCGCTGGTACGTGGGGCGCGCGGAGGCCGACCCCTCGCGCGGCGCCGTGCTCCCGGGGCTCTCCGCCGAGGCCGAGGTGTGGCGCGACTCGCTGGGCGTGCCGCACGTCTGGGCGCGCGACGAGGCCGACCTCTTCCGCGCCGTGGGCTACGTGCACGCGCAGGACCGGCTCTGGCAGATGGAGCTCTTCCGCCGCGTGGCCGAGGGGCGCATGGCCGAGGTGCTGGGCCCGCGGCTGCTCGACACCGATCGCTTCCTGCGCACGCTGGGGATGGGCCGCGCCGCCGCGGAGAACGAGCGCCGCCTGGACCCGGAGAGCCGGCGCCTGCTGCAGGCGTACGCCGACGGGGTGAACCAGTGGATCGACCACCACCCCGGCCCGCTCCCGCCGGAGTTCCTGGCGCTGCGCTTCCGGCCCGAGCGCTGGACCGTGCGCAACACGCTGTCGATCGGCCGGATCATGGCCTGGGACTTGGCGGACTGGAACCTGGGGCTCGACCTGCAGCGCGCCACCGACGCCGTGGGCCCCGCCCTCGCCCGCGACCTCACGCCGTCCTATCCCGAATGGGGGACGACGATCCTCGGCGCCGACGGGCAGTGGGAGGGGAAGGGCACCTCTCCCGCCGCCGCGCCCGCGGGCCGGCCACCGCTGCCGCCGGCGGCGCGTTCCGACACCTCGGCCGGCCGGCGCTCGGCGGTGCCGCTGCCGAACGTCCCCGCGCTCGCGCTGGAGCTGCTGGACGGCGTGTCGACGGCGCGCGCGTCGAACGCGTGGGTGATCGGCGGGTCGCGGACGCGGTCGGGGAAGCCGATCCTGGCCAACGACACGCACCTGGCGCTGCGCGCGCCCTCGCTCTGGTACCTGGCCGCCATCCACGGCGGCGGCATCGAGGCCGCGGGGATGATGATCCCGGGCGTCCCCACCATCGTGATCGGCCACTCGAAGCGGGTCGCGTGGGGCTTCACCAACGCGATGATCGACGACGTCGACTTCTTCGTGGAGCAGGTCGATTCGGCCGATGCGACGCGCTACCGCACGCCCGAGGGGTGGGCGCGCTTCGAGTCGCGCCCGGAGACGATCCGGGTGAAGGGCGCCGCCCCGGTCGTCCACACGGTGCGGACGACGCGGCATGGGCCCGTGCTGAGCGACGTGGAGGACCGCGCCGGGGGGAAGGTGCTGGCGATGCGGTGGACGGCGCAGGACCCGTCCACCGAGATGACGGCGATGCTGGCGATGAACCAGGCGCGGAGCGCCGCGGAGTTCATGCAGGCCCTCCGCACCTTCAACAATCCGCACCAGAACGTGGTCTTCGCCGACGCGGACGGGAACATCGGCTACTGGATGGGCGGCCGCGTGCCGGTGCGCAGGGGCGGCGACGGCATCCTCCCCACGCCGGGGTGGACGGGGGAGGGGGACTGGACCGGCTGGCTCGCCTTCGACCAGCACCCGCACGCGCTGAACCCGGCGGATGGCTTCATCGTCACCGCCAACAACCGCCAGGTGGCCGCGTCCGCCGGGTATCCCCACGCCATCGCCAGCAACTGGGCCGAGCCGTACCGGGCGATGCGCATCCGCGAGATGGTGCTGGCCGGGCGCGCCCTCACCGCCGCGGACGTGGCGCGCCAGCAGATGGACGTGCGCGACCACATGGCGCTGCGCTACAAGGCGTTCGCCGTGCGCGGGGCGGAGCTGGCGGGGGACTCGGCCGCCGCGCGCGAGCTGCGCGCGTGGAGCGGCGACGCGAGCACCGATTCACATGCGGCGTCGCTTTTCTACGTCTGGCTGGAGAACCTGCGGCACCGCATCGGCGACGACGAGTTCCGCGGCCGCCCGGTCTACTTCCCGCGCACGGCGCTGGAACGCGTGCTGGACCGCGGCGGCGGCGCCTGGGTGGACGACGTGCTCACGTCGAAGGTGGAGACGCTGGACGAGCAGCTCGCCGCCGCCATGCGAGAGGCCGTCGCGACGGTAGGGACGAAGCGGTGGGGCGAGCTGCACGTGACGAAGATCGACCACCCGCTGGGGGTGGTGGGCGTGCTGGACCGGTCGCTGCGGCTCAACATCGGGCCGTTCCCCAACGGCGGATCGGGGAACACGGTGAAGGTGGCCGGCTACGGCGGGCGCACGCCGCCCTTCGTGAACGCCTACGGCCCCAGCCAGCGGCACGTGGTGGACATGGGCGACGTGGACGGCCAGGGCGGGTTCGTGATCCCCACCGGCCAGAGCGGCGTCCCCACCAGCCGCCACTACCGCGACCAGACGGCGATGTGGCGCACGGGCCGCCTCTGGCAGATCCCGCTGGACCGCCCGCGCGCCGAGTCGCGCCGGGTGAGCCGCATGATGCTGAAGCCGAGGTGACGCGATGCCGGCGATGACCTGCCCCAAGTGCGGGAGTCCGATGACGACCGGGTTCCTGCTGGACTCGAGCGACGCCCCGAAGGTGACGGAGTGGGTGGAGGGCGCCGCGGAGAAGAGCCTCTGGACCGGCCTGAAGCTCAAGGGCCGCCGCCGCTTCCCCGTGGTGGCCGACCGCTGCGAGCGCTGCGGCTTCCTCGAGCTCTACGCCTGAGCTTCAAAGCGGTTTTCACGCTGGTGCAGAGACCGTCCGTACCCGCGGCCGCGGAGCCCTCTCCCCTGCGCCTGAGAGCGCAATCCCCTCTCCCGTACCGGGCGAGGGTGGTGGTCGCAGCGATGGCGAGGCCTGCGGAGAACCGTGCGAAATCGGCTTCAGCGCTGCCGGTGTAGAGCACGCAGGTACTGAGAATTCACTTCAACCTCTCCCGGTACGGAAAAGGTTGAATGTCCTGCCGCCTGCGCCATTCCTCGCCGGCAGCGCTGCGGCTGTTCTCGCACGGCTGGCGGCAGGATGAGCAATGCCGCGGCATGCCCCTTCTCCCGGTACGGGAGAGGGTTTGCGCTCCAAGGCGCAGGGAGAGGGCGCCGCGGCCGCGGACGCGATGAGCTCCGGGCCCGAGCGCAATCCGCTCTAATCACGTGGAGACGCGGAGTCGCGGAGAGAGG
>JBJMPM010000052.1:0-3819 GCA_045803205.1 Longimicrobiaceae bacterium | reverse complement strand
GCCAACGGATAGGACTCACACGGAGTCAACGGAGTCAGCGGAGAAAGCCAGGCAGTTCCTCCGTTGACTCCGTTGACTCCGTGTGAGACCCATCTGTGCTGGTCCCTACGAATGCACAGTCATTTGGCAGAGATGGTATGATACCAAATCCGGGGATAGCGTTGGCGCATCTCACCGACTCACGTGCTGACGCGGTTGCCGGCGTCGCGACACACTATCGGAGCACGCTCGAGTCCGGCGGCACCGTGCAACTCGCAGACTGTGTTGATGCCCCGGCTATAGATCCCTCGGTCGCCGCCATGCTTCACTTCTCGGGATGGCTACGAGCAGCGGCGACGCTCGGGATGACGTCTTCGGGGAACGAGGTTCCCAACCAGCCCCTCATCGTCCACGTGGGCGGTAGTTGAACACCGTGCGGCGGCCGCCGGCGACGGCGGCGACGTCCTTCATCAGGTAGCCGGTGCGGCGGGCGCTCGCGGCGGTCAGGGCTGCGCTCCACCGCGGCAGCGGCGCCACCAGCACGCCCACCTGCGTCATCATCCCGCGGCAGACCTCCACCCAGTGCGACAGGCTGAAGCGGATGGCCACGCGCCCGCCCTCCAGGTGGTGGAAGGCGAACTCGTTGGCGAACTCCTCGCCCACGTGGAAGGTGCACTCGCTCCGCGCGGGCTGGATCTCCTGCATCTTCAGCCCCTCCGCCAGCGCGCGCACCGAAGCGAAGGTGCGCACGTCCGCCGAATCCATCGCCTGCCGGATCAGGCGGTCGGCCATCAGCGCGCGCAGCAGCGCCGCCTCGGGCACCACCTCCGTCGCCGCGGCCGGGCGCGGACGAGTGACGGTGCCGCGCGCCACGTCGTACGAGACGAAGCGCGTCCAGGAGATGGGGTGCGCCCCGCCGCAGTCGCAGTACGTCGCCTCTTCCAGGCTCAGGATCGATCCGACCACGGAGAGGAGGCGGTAGCGCTGCTCGTACTCGCGCACCGGCACCTCGTCGTCGTGATCGCTGTCCATCTTACGCCACTCGGCGTCCGCGATGCGGCGGGCGGAGAAGACGATCGTGGCGTCGCTCGCGCGGCGCGCCGTGATGTCGCGATCGCTCCAGGTGATGTCGTACCCGGCCGACCGACCGCGCCAGATCACGTTCTGCGCCTCCGCCGCGCGCGGCGCCATCGACCACGCCGCGGCCGCGGCGCACGCGACGACGATCCGCCTGGCGAGACGTGCCCGCCGTCGATGTCCGCGCAGGCGGGCTGTATGCCGTTGTAGCGGCGAGCTCATTCGCATCGTTGCATCGTCAGGATCGTTGGAATCGGCACTACGGCCGCGGATCGGGGAGCGGGAGCGCGGCGCGGAGGATGACGCGCGGCCCCTCGCCGGACACGGCGAGGACGCGGTCGGCCTCCGCGGCGAGCCCCGGCGGCGCGTCGGCGAAGCCCACGCCGCGCATCAGCGCGATGGACGCGTGGTTCCCCTGCAGCACGTCCACGCTCACCTCGCGCACGCCGCGGCGATGCGCCTCCGCGCACACCTGGCGCACCAGCGCGCGCCCGAGCCCCAGCCGCCGCGCGGACGGGTCGACGGCGACCGCGCGGAGCCAGTGCCCGGGAAGCGCGACCCCTTCCGCCGCGTACTCGTCCACGAACGCGAACCCGCGCACCGCGCCGCGCGCGTCGAACGCGGCGACGGCCGCACCCGTCGTCTCCCATCGCCCGCGCGCCTGGGCGACGATCCAGGGGCGGATGCGCTTCAGGTTCTCGGCGGCGAAGGCGTCCAGCGCCTCCGCGTCGTCCGGGCGCACGGGGCGGATGCGCACGGGCCCCACGCGCCGCCCCCGGATCCGCCGCCCCGCCGCGGACGCCTTCGCGAACCGGGCCGCGGGGTCGAGCACCCGCCTCACGGCCGCCGCCGTGCGCTGCATCCCCCAGGCGGCCGCCCGCCGCGCCGCGCCGAAGCCGAGCGCGCGCCCGCCGCGCCGGATCGCCGCGACGCGGCCGTGCACCTCGCCGCCGGGCGCATCGTCCACCCCCCCGCGCAGCGTCCCCAGCCCGAGCGGCGAGGTGGCGACGACGACGCGCACCGTCCACGTGCCCGCGCGGCGGACGAGCGCCACGTCGCCGCGGCGCAGCGTGCCGGCCGCGCAGCGCTCCACGCCGATCTGGTCGCCCGGGCGCAGCAGCGGCGCGAAGGTGCGGCCGTTCACCGGAAGCCACACGAGCGCATCCCCATCCGCGGCGTGGAGCCGCGCCAGGATGTCGGCGGCGGGCGGAGCGCCGGTCACGATGCGGCTGGCCGCGAGAAATCGCACCCCATCGACTCAGCGATGCGACGGGTGGTCATGCGCGTGCGCGTGGGTCGCGCCGGCCGTCGCGTCCGCCCGCGCGGCGGGTCTGGCGGCGGCGCCCTGGCTCATCCCGGGCATCCGGCCGTGATCCTGGCCGGCGGCGGGGGCCGCCTCGGCATGCATGTGCATGTGGCCGCCCTGGTTGCCGGTGTGCACCAGGTGCCAGTCGAGCTTGAGCTCCGGGCTGTCGCGGTCCACCGCCGGCCAGCGCGACGCGTCGTCGGGAACCAGGACGCCGCCCACCGTGCCCATCGCCCCGCCGGGGATCGTCTTCCCCGAGTTGTTGTCGTACTCCGCCGTCACCCGGTAGAGGTGGCCGGGGCGCACCGGGATGCCGAGCTTCCAGAGGAAGCGCGCGTGCGGCATCGCCGCGATCTCGCCGTCGCGCCCCAGCACCGGGCGGCCTTCCCAGATGACCCTGCGCGCGGTGAGGTCTTCCAGCCGCAGCGCGGTGCCGTAGCGGTGCACGTGCCCGCCGATGGCCAGGATGCGCGCCGCGATCGCCGGGCGCGCGTCCCAGGAGCGGCGCGAGCGGCCGGGGGGGAGGTCGTACGCGTGCAGCGACGCGGGGGGCATCACGTCGATGTAGAAGGGGAGCACGTCCATCGGCCTGATCACCGCGTCCGCGGGCGTGTAGGGGAGGCGCAGCCGCATCCATACGCCCCGCTGCACGCGCCCGGTGGGGTTGTGCAGCATGGAGGTGACGATCAGCTCCTGGCCGCGGCGGAAGCGGTAGCCGAGCATCCGCGGCAGCATCACCGGCCCCGTCTCCTGCCCCGCGGCGCCCACCCGCAGCATGATCGGGCTGAACAGCTCGCGCTGCTCCGGCGTGATCAGGTTCACGTGGTGCAGCATCCGGCTCGGGAGCGTGCGGCCGTTCCCGTCCACCATCTCCACCCGGTACCCGCGCAGCCAGCCGCTCACCGGGAGCCGCGCGTGGAAGGCCGGGAGCTGGTGGTGCTCCCCGTCGGGCGCCATGTCGACCGGCCCGACCTCGATCAGCATCTCGCTGCGCGCGGAATCCACCCGCACCCGCATTCCCACCGGCGTGGGCGGAGAGGCTTCGGCCGAGGGGATCACGCGCGCGGCGGCCGGCGCCGCGGCCAGCAGGGCGAGCAACGGGAGGGAGCGGATGAGCACGGTGCCGGTCGGCGTGAGGGAGACGAGAACCAGCGGCAGCGGAAAGTAGCGACGGGAGACGGCGCTCCGGAAGGCTTTTACACGCGGCAGGGCGAATGAATTCGCTGCAACAACCACACGAAGTCCGCCTGCGCGGACTACCGGCCGCGGTGCAGCCGAGGCCGGGTGGCGCGCGACAAGCTTTCCCTCATCCGGGGTTTGCGGACTGCGGTCGCGGCGGGGTCGGTCGCGTGCCCAGGGGCTGAGGTGGCACGACAGACGGGAGTCCGCGCAGGCGGACTTCGTGTTTTTGTTGCTGCGGATTTATCCGCCCGCTGACGCAGAGGCACGGAGAGAGT
>JBJMPM010000168.1:0-24474 GCA_045803205.1 Longimicrobiaceae bacterium | reverse complement strand
TACCAAATCCGCCTGAACACCTGGTGTTGAACGCACCTCAAACAAACGACGTCATCCTGAGGCCGGCCATGCTGCAATCATTGTCTGCGGAATAACTTGCAGGCCGAAGGATCTATAACCGCGTCAGCACGTGAGTCGGTGAGATGCGCCAACGCTTTCCCCGGATCTGGTATCACTCCGGCGCGACGCCGCGAAAACGCTTTTCTCACGGACCGCTTTCCCGATCACTCCGGAGCGGATGGAGAACCTTCGGCCCGGGTCGCTCCCCGGCCCGCCCACGTACGGGAGCAGCTGCTCCAGCTCCTCGGCGGCCTTTCCCTTTCCCGATGGCGGCACCACGCGGTGGATCGTGATGCGCAGGCGCCCGTCCTGCCGGTCGATCCCGGCGCGGGCGCTGACGGCGGCGTAAAGGACGTGGAGTGCCCCGAGCAGGCCGTCGTATTCCTCCCTTCGCTTCTGTTCGCGATCCTGTGAATGAGCGCGCAGAACCTTCACGACGCTGGCGACCACGAGCCAGCCGATCGCGGCGGCGAGGAGCCAGCCGAAGGGCCGTTTATTGGGATCGTGCAGATTGATGGCCGCCGTCACCGCGCCGATGACCACCGGCGGAACGACCGCGAGGAGTTCGACGACCGTCTTCTTCTCGTAGAACCTCTGCCGTCTCCTGCCCGGTATGCTCGTCATGGAGGCACGCGGAAAGGCGGTCCATGCGGGGGCAGGGATGGAAAATCAACCAACGATGAAGATCGAACAGCGACGACGATTCAGCCCGCCGGGCCCAGCAGCGCGCTCCACCACTCCTCCTCCTCGTCCACCCGCTCCACGCGGAACCCTGCGGCCTCGGCGTCGCGCACCACGTCGGGGGATTCGTCGCGGAGGATGCCGCTCACGATCAGCCGCCCCTCCGGCGAGCCGCCGAGCGCGCGGTGCAGCGCGGGGAGGAGCGGCCGGATCACGCCGCTCAGGATGTTGGCGAGGACCAGGTCGAAGCGGCCGAGCCCGTCCAGCAGCGCGTCGTCCGCCATCGCCTCCAGCAGGCGGACGCGCCCCTCCACGCCGTTGCGGGCGAAGTTCTCGCGCGCGTTGAGGTTGGCGTCGGGGTCGTACTCCACCGCCACCGCCTCCCCCGCCCCCAGCCGCACCGCCGCGATCGCCAGGATCCCGGAGCCCGAGCCCACGTCGAGCACCCGGTCGCCCGCGCGCACGGCATCGTCGAGCAGGCGCAGGCAGCCGCGGGTGGTGGCGTGCTCACCGGTGCCGAAAGCCATCTGCGGGTCGACCTCCAGCACCACCTCCCCCGGCGCGGCCTCCCACTCCGTCCAGGTGGGCTTCACCACCAGCCGCCCGGTCACCTGCCGCGGGCCCAGGCCGCGCTTCCACTCGGCGGCCCAGTCCTCGTTCGCCTGCCAGCGCCACTCCACCTCCAGCGGCGTCCCCTCCGGGAGCCACTCGGCGAGCCGCGCCCGCGCCTCCGCGGCGAAGGCGTCGGGATCGTCCGGCGGGAGGAGCCAGGTGGTGGAGGCGCCGCCCTGCTCCTCCACCGCCGCGCCGCCCAGCGCCAGCAGCCCGTCCGCCACCTCCCCCGCCAGCTCGCCGCCCGGCCCGCGGACGGTGAGCACCAGCCACCGCGCGGGGTCGATCACGCCGCGAACGCGTCCTTCACGCGCTCCCAGAACCCCTTCCCGCCGCCCTGCCGGCCGCTGGGCGCGGGGCCCTCGACCTCGGCGAGCCTGTGGAAGAGCTCCTGCTGCTCGGCGGAGAGCTCGGTGGGGGTCCACACGTGCACGCGCACGTGCTGGTCGCCGCGCCCGCCGCCGCCCAGGTGCGGGAGCCCCTTGCCGCGCAGGGTGAGCACGTCGCCGCTCTGCACCCCGGCGGGGACCTTCACCCTCTCCTCGCCGTGCACGGTGGGGACCTCGACCTCCCGCCCCAGCGCCGCCTGGCTGAAGGAGACGGGGAGGTCGTACACCAGGTCCGCCCCGTCGCGGATGAAGCGCGGGTCGTCCTGCACTTCGATCACCGCCAGCACGTCGCCGCGCGGGCCGCCGCGGGGCCCCGCGTTCCCCATCCCCCGGAGCGTCAGGTAGTTGTCGCTGCTCACGCCGGCGGGGATGTCGACCTCCACCGTGCGGTCGCCGCGCTCGCGCCCGTCGCCGTGGCACTTCTTGCAGGGGTTGCGGATGACCTTCCCCTCGCCGCCGCAGGTAGGGCAGACGCTGGCCGAGACGAACTGGCCGAAGACGCTGCGCTGCACCCGGCGCACCTGGCCGGCGCCCTGGCAGGCCTCGCAGGTGATCGGCCCGCCGCTGTCGGCCGAGCCGGTGCCCTGGCACTGGGAGCAGGGGTCGAGCGCCTTGAGCTTCAGCGTCTTGCGCACCCCGGTGGCCACCTCGGTCAGGGTGATGGGGATGCGCACCTGCAGGTCCTTCCCCTTCTGCGCCCCGCCGCGCCGCCGCGCGCCGCCGCCGAACAGGTCCTCGATCCCCCCGAAGCCGCCGAAGTCGCGCATGAAGATGTTCAGCGCGTCCTCGAAGCCGAAGCCGCCGCCGAACCCCGCGCCGCCCCCCGCCGCCGCGCCACGCTTGACCCCCGCGTGGCCGAAGCGGTCGTAGGCCGCGCGCTTGTCGGCGTCGCGGAGCACCTCGTACGCCTCGGTGGCCTCCTTGAACTTCTCCTCGGCCTCCTTGTCGCCCCCGTTGCGGTCCGGGTGGTACTGGAGGGCGAGCTTGCGGTATGCCTTCTTGATCGTCTCGCCGTCGGCGTCCTTCGCCACGGCCAGGATCTCGTAGTAGTCTCTCATCGCATCATCGAAAAGGGCGCTCAGGCCAGGAAGTCGGAAATCAGGTTCGAGGTGCTCTCCACCAGCGCGATCACGCGGTCGTAGGGCATGCGGGTGGGGCCGATCACCCCGATCACCCCGCGCAGCCCGGCCGAGCGGTACTCCGAGGTCACCACGGTGAACTCCGAGAGCGCCGGGTCGCCGTGCTCGATGCCGATGGTCACGTGCGGGCCGCCCTCGGCGCGGCGCCCGAGCACCTGCTTCAGCAGCTCGCGCTGCTCGGTGAGCTCGATCAGCGAGCGCAGCCGCTCGCCGCTGGCGAACTCGGGCTGGTCGGCCAGCACCGACGCGCGCCCCAGGTGCAGGTCGCCCCCCTCGGGAGGCTGCGGGCTGGTGAAGAGCTCGTCGGCGCCCTGCACGAACACGTTCAGCAGCTCCGCGGCGGCCGCGTCGCCGCCGGCCGTGTCGCGCAGCCGCGCGGGCAGGGTCGCGCGGATCTCGCGCAGCGTGAGCCCGCCCAGCCGCTCGTTCAGCACCCGCGCCACCGCGGCCAGCGTGGCGGGGGGGATGGCGGCCGGCACGTCTACGTAGATGGTGCGGATCCCCGCCGAGCGCAGGGTGAGCACCAGCAGCACCTTGCTCTCGTGGACCGGCGCCAGGTCCAGCCGCTCCAGCGTGGCCTCGTCGAGCCGCGGGGCGATGGCGATCCCCAGCTCCTGCGTGAGCAGCCCCAGCACCTGCGCGGCGCGCCGCAGCACGTGCTCCACCGCCGCGCCCTCGCCGCCCGCCTCGAGCTGCCGGCGGATGGTGCTGCGCTCGCGCGGGGAGAGCGGGGAGAGGCGCATGAGCGAGTCCACGTACAGCCGGTACGCCCGGTCGGTGGGCACGCGGCCGGCGGAGGTGTGGGGATGGTAGAGGTATCCCTTCTCCTCCAGGTCGCTCATGGTGTTGCGCACCGTGGCCGGGGAGATGCCGAGCGGAAACCGGCGCGCCACCATGCGGCTGCCGGCGGGCTCGGCGGTCTCCACGTAGGTGCGGATCACCGCCTCGAGGATGGCGTGCTCTCGCTCGCTCAGGGGCTCTTCGGGCATACGCGCGTCCCGGGAAATGCGGCACAAACCTGTCGAATCTGCCGCCCCGCACCGCAGGGCGTCAACCGCAAGAAGCGGGGCCGTCTCCGTCCGCCGATCCGGCCGGTGGAGTTGCCGAAGCGGCGGCGGCGCGGCCCGCCGACTGTCAGGCGTGCAGGGTCAGCGAACGGCAGGTCTCACGCAGAGGCGCTGAGGAACAGAGAGAACAGCACTCAGCACTCAGCACTCAGCACTTCTTTCCGCTCCGCCGCGGCGGCCATGTCCACCGCCAGCCGGTCGAGCAGGAGCCACCCCTCCGCGGTGAGGCGGAGGACGTCGCCGCGCACCTCCGCCCATCCCTGCCCCACCCAGCTCTCCGCCAGCCGCTGCTCCGCCTCGCCTGCGTCCGCCAGCGGCCACCCGGCGTCGGTGCGCAGGACGAGCCAGGCGCGCTCCAGCGCGGCGGTCTCCTCGTCCACCGCCTCCTCGCCGTCGGTGGGGAGGCGGCCCTCGCCCAGCACCATCGATCGGTAGGCGTCCCAGCTCCGCACGTTCCAGCGGCGCAGCGGGGGATGGAAGGCGTGCGCGCCGGGCCCCAGCGCCGCGTACGGGGCGCCGATCCAGTAGACGAAGTTGTGGCGCGAGCGCCGGCCGGGGAGCCCGAAGTTCGACACCTCGTAGTGCTCGAACCCCGCCGCGGTGAGCCGCTCGTGCGCGAGGAGGAACTCGTCGGCGTAGCGGTCCTCGTCGGCGAGCGTCTCGCGCCCCTCGCCCACCCAGCGGCCGAGCGGCGCGCCGGCCTCGGCGGTCAGGCCGTAGAGAGAGACGTGCTCCGGCTCCAGCAGCAGGGCCCGGTGCAGGTCCGCCCCCCAGTCGCGCCCCAGCCGCTCCGGGAGCCCGAAGATCAGGTCCACGCTCACGTTGTCGAACCCCGCGGCGCGCGCGGCGTCCATCGCGCGCGCCGGGCCCTCCACGCCGTGCATCCGCCCCATCCAGCGCAGCGCCGGCTCGTGGAAGGTCTGCGCGCCGAGCGAGATGCGGTTCACCCCCGCGGCCCGCCACGCGCGGGCCACCCCGGGCGTGAAGCTCTCCGGGTTCGCCTCGCAGGTCCACTCGGCCGCGTCGTCCCAGGTGGCGAACGGCTCCAGGCGCCGCCGCAGCTCCGCCATCGCCTCCGGCCCCAGGAGCGACGGGGTGCCGCCGCCCAGGTACACCGTGTCGAGCCGGAGCGGCGCGTCCCAGCCGCGCTCGGCCGCGAGCAGGCGCATCTCGGCGGCGACGGCGTCGAGCCAGGCGCCGGTGGGCGCCTCGCGCGTGGCCTGCACCGCGAAGTCGCAGTACGAGCAGCGCCGCACGCAGAACGGCACGTGCACGTACAGCGAGCGGGGCCGTGCGTCGGGCCCCGCTGGGATCGTCCCGGGAGAGGGATGCGGCGCGGTCGCGTAGGTCGTGTCCATGCGACGCGCTGGTACACCGCAGCCGGCGGCGGGTGCGGCTACGGCCGGGGAGGGCCGAGATCCGCGCGGGTGAAGGTGTAGCGCGCCGGGATGTGCTTGAGGGTGTCCGCGAGCATCTCCTTCGTCGTCAGGAACTCGACGGTGACCTTGTCGATCCCCTTGTAGCCCAGGTAGTGGTCGCGCACGTACTCGGCGACCTTCCTCGCGGTCCCCCGCCGCTCGGCATCCGCGCGTTCCGCGAAGGGCGACGAGGGAAACACGACCACCAGGGCGTTCGCGAGCGAATCCCGCGCGCCCACGATCGCCGTGCCGTAGCGCTCGCTGAGCTCGTTCGACAGCTGCATCCGCCCCTCGTCGCGGCACGCCGGGAGCGCGAGCACGACGAGCGCGGCGAGCACGGGCCGCAGCCAGCGGCGACGATCGATGATCATTCCGTACCCGCGCCTCTCTGCACCTCTGCGTGAGATCAGGCTGACTTTCGGCGGCGGTACTGCTTCGAATCAGCAGCAGCCCGTTCGAGCTTCCGCTCTCGAACGAGTGCCAGCAGATCGTGATTGATTCGCGTCTGGTATCGCGGTCCCAGCGACCGATAGTACTCCAGAATCTCCTCGTCGAGACGGATCGAGACCGGATGCTTGACACGTCCGTTCGCGCTTACGGCTACCGCGTCGCGCAGGTCGTCGTCTGAAATTGCGGGAAAATTCGGGTCCTCCGTGATGGCGGCTTCGATCTCGGCTTCGCTGAACTCGTACACGCGTCTCATCTTTCCACCCTCGTAGCCCGGGCACGGCCGTGAAAGACAGCGCCCGGTTTCAGGGTCTGTGGGGCCGCTGCAGACTACGCAGGGGAGCACCTCCGTCTCGGCACGCGTCGCGACCATTCACTCGATTTCGTTGTGGGCCCGGAACGCAGCCCGCTGTTTCTCGGGCGCCGGATGGGCCGTGATGATGCGCCGCCGACCTTCTCTCATCGTATACACAACTGCAATGATCAGGCTGCTTCGCTCCAGCATCCCGATCGCCACGTACCGTTCCTCAACGCGACCGTCCGGATAGCGGAACTCCTTCGGCCCGAGGTTGAGAAAGTCATATTCATCGTCGCTGAAGATCCGCGCCACATCGAAAAACGTGAAGAACCACTGCTGGTCGCACCGCTCGTTCATCCTGGGATCCCACTCGAACCCGGGCGGAGGCGACTCTTCCAGCATCCGATTTGTATATACAGCGGGTGAGCAGACTTGATCCGTGGAAGCTGGGGAAGGTACATCGCACGATCGTCCATTTCAAGAAGAACATTCCACCCTCCTTCCCAGTAATCCGCTCAACATCGGCCATCGAGAGTACACATTGATGTAAATATTACAGGCTTTACCTGGATGAATTCATCTCTATCTCTGCGCCTCTGCGTGAGATCAGGCTGACGATCGGCGGCGGTACTGCTTGCCGGGAAGCGACTCGGCGAGGTCGCGCAGCTCGAGGCCGAGGAGCGCCGCGAGGACGTTGCTCGGCGCCAGGCCGCTCGCCGAGGCGAGGTCGTCGACGTGGCGCGGGTCTGCGCCGAGGGCGGCGTACACCTTCGCCTCGTCGGGGGCGAGGTCCGGCGGGGGCGGCGGGGGGACGTCGGCGCCCGCGCCCGGCACCGCGGCGGACGGCGGGGCGGCGATGGCGTGGCCGACGCCGCGCAGCTCCTCCAGGATGTCGGCGGCGCCGGTGACCAGGCGCGCGCCGTCCTTCAGCAGCTGGTTGGTCCCCGCGCTGCGCGCCGAGCTGATGGGCCCCGGGACCGCGAAGACCTCCTTCCCCTGCTCCAGCGCGTAGGTCACGGTGTGCTGCGCGCCGCTCTTCTCCCCCATCTCCACCACCAGCACCCCCAGGCTCAGCGCCGCGATCAGCCGGTTGCGCCGCGGGAAGTTGCCGGCGTTCGGCTGCTCGCCCGGCGCCAGCTCGGTGATCAGCAGCCCCCGCTCGCGCACCCGCTCGAAGAGCCGCGCGTTCCCCGGGGGATACACCTGGTCGATCCCGTGCCCCAGCACGCCGACGGTGGCGCCGCCCGCGTCCAGCGCCGCCGCGTGCGCCGCGGCGTCGATCCCCTTCGCCATCCCGCTCACGATGGTGAGCCCCGCGCGCGCCAGCTCGCCGGAGAGCGACGCCGCCGTCCGCAGGCCGTAGTCCGTGGGCGAGCGGGTGCCCACCACGCCCACGCCCGGCGTGCCCAGCAGCTCCAGCTTCCCGGCGGCGAAGAGGAGGTACGGGGGATCGGGGAGGGTGCGGAAGGCGTCGGGATACGCCGCGTCCGCCGGGGTGAGGGAGACGGCGCCCGCCCGCCGCAGCGTGGCCAGGGCGGCCCGCGCGCGCTCCCGCCCCTCGTCGGTGGCGGCGGCGCGCAGGCGGCGCACCAGCTCGGGGCCGAAGCCGGGGAGCGCCGCCAGCTCGTCGGCGCCGGCGGCGAGGATGCGCTCGGCCGAGCCGAAGCGCGCCATCAGCGCGGAGAGCCGCGCGGGGCCGATCCCCTCGACGATGGCGAGGCGGAGGACGGGCTCCAGGGCGGCGGGCGCGAGCGGCATGGGGCTACGGACGCCAGGGCTCGGCGTCTTCGGCCGGGGCCTGCTCGCGCCCGATCTCGCGTGCGGCGTGCTGCCAGAGCCCCTCCAGCAGCGGCTCCAGCCCGCGCCGCGCGACGGACGACACCACGAACTGCCCCCACGCCCCCGGTGCCTCCACCCGCGGCGGCGGCCAGTCGGGCGGAAGGAGGTCGGCCTTGGTGAAGACCACGCAGTGCGGCTTCCCCGCCAGCTCCGGCGAGTAGGCGCGCAGCTCGTCGATCAGCCGGGCGTACTCCTCCTGCACCTCCAGCGCGTCGGCGGGAATCATCAGCGCCAGGGTGCGGGTGCGCTCGATGTGGCGGAGGAACTGGTGCCCCAGCCCCTTCCCCTCGTGCGCCCCCTCGATGATCCCCGGGATGTCGGCCACCACGAAGGAGCGATGCCCGGAGAGCTGCACCACGCCCAGGTTGGGGGTGAGGGTGGTGAAGGGGTAGTCGGCCACCTTGGGCGTGGCGGCGGAGACGGCGGAGAGGAAGGTCGACTTCCCCGCGTTGGGCTCGCCCACCAGCCCCACGTCGGCGATGAGCTTGAGCTCCAGCGCGATCCGCCGCTCCACCCCGGGAAGGCCGGCGTCGGCGCGGCGCGGCGCCTGGTTGGTGGAGGTGGCGAAGCGCGCGTTCCCCCATCCCCCGCGCCCGCCCGCGGCCACCACGAGCTCCTGTCCGTCCTCGACCAGCTCACCGAGCACCTCGCCGCTGTCGACGTCGCGGACCACGGTGCCGGGGGGCACGCGCAGCACCAGGTGCTCGCCGCTGCGGCCGGTGCAGTTGGAGCCCTCGCCGCGGTTGCCGTTGGGCGCCGCGTACTGCTTGCGGTAGCGGTAGTCCATCAGCGTGGAGAGCTGGCCGTCGGCGCGCAGCACCACGTCGCCGCCGCGCCCGCCGTCGCCGCCGTCCGGCCCGCCCTGCGGCGCGAACGACTCGCGGCGGAACGAGGATGCCCCCGGCCCGCCGTCGCCCGCCTTCACCTGGATCTCCGCGTAGTCGAGAAACACGTCCGCCTCTGCCCCTGGTTCGTCGCGGCTTGAAAGTTCCTGAGCCGCCTCGGCTCAGCGCCCTCTCCGGCTCGCTCAGGCTCGCCACCTCTCCCGTACCGGGAGAGGTTGAATCCCTCGGCACCTCCGCCGATCCCGTCCGGCAACGCTGCCGCTGACTCGCTCGAAGCTTCGCAGGCGCCACCACCACTTCGGCCGCCCCCTCTCCCGGTACGGGAGAGGGTTTGCGCTCTCAGGCGCAGGGAGAGGGCGGCCGCGCCGCGCAACCGCCGGCCTGCCGCGGTTTACGAAATCCCGCCCGCCTTCGCGCGGATCTCCGCCCAGAGCGCCCGCACCCGTCCCGCGGCCTCCTCCTCGACGAACGAGCAGGCCATCTCCACCGCCTCGTCCACCTCGCGGACCGAGGCGCCGGCGTTCAGCGCGCCGCGCAGGTGCGAGTGGAGCTGGCGAGGCACGTTCCAGACCGCCAGCAGCGCGGCGATGCACAGCTCCCGCGTCGCCAGCTCCAGCCCCGGGCGGCCGATCACCCGGCCGTATCCCCCCGCCACCATCCACCCCTCGAAGTCGGGGTGCAGCGCGCGCACGTTCTCGCGCAGCTTGCGGTAGTTCGCGCCGTAGACCGCCTCGCACACCGCCTCGCCGCGCGCCTCCCACCCCGCCGGGTCCTCGCCGCTCGCGGGGGGCGCGGGGAGCCCGCCGACCTCGCGCCAGGCGCCCAGCGCGTTCAGCGCGTCGGGAAAGCCGACGAAGAGGTGCGACTGGAGGATCACCTCCTCCACCGCGGTCGCGTCCGCCGCGCCGCGCGCCGCCTCCAGCGCGTCGCGCACCGCGGCCGCGTCGCGCGTCCCCAGCGCCGCGGCGACGCGCAGGAGCGCGAGCCGCCCCGCGCCGCCCGCCTCAGGCATCCGCGACCCGCAGGCGGATGGCGGGGCGGATCTGGCCGACGGGCTCGCCGCGGGTGTTCAGCAGCTCGGCGTAGGCGAAGGAGTGCAGCGCGCCGTAGTCGTCTTCGCTGATCAGGTCCAGCTCGCGGAGCACGCCCAGGATGGCGGGCGCGACCGCGCGGGCGGCCCCGTCCTCCACCTTCAGCGCGATCCCCAGCTCCGCGCCGGGAACGCCCACGCAGTACACCCCCTCGGCGCCGACCTTGGCGAAGAGCCGTCCGTGCGCCTGCCGCATCAGCGCCGTGCAGACGCGCCCGCACCCCGCCACCATGCCGGGGTGCTCCGTCATCGCCGCGAAGACGACGGACGGACCGCGCTCCCCCGCGCGCACCGCGGCCGCGAACGCGGCGAAGGAGAGCGCCATCTGCCGGAGCGGGAGGGCGAAGCAGGGGACGCCGCAGCCGTCGGTCGCCAGGCCGATCGCCTCCACCGGCATGCGCGTCCAGCGCGCGACCTCGGAGAGGATGCGCTGCTGCACCGGGTGCTCGGGGCGCTCGTACCCCGCCGGGTCCCACCCGCGGGCGCGCGCGAGCACCATCATCCCCGCGTGCTTCCCCGAGCAGTTGTTGTGCAGCCGCCCCGGCTCCAGCCCCGCCTCGGCCAGCAGCCGCTGCGCCTCGTCGTCGAAGGGGGGGTGCGGCCCGCAGGCGAGCGCCTCCGACGTCACCCCCGCCTTCTCCAGGATGCGCTCCGCCACCCGCGTGTGCGCCGCGCTCCCCGAGTGCGAGCCGCAGCAGAGGGCCAGCTCCTCCAGGGTGAGGCCGTAGCGCTCCACGGCGCCGTCGTCCACCAGCGGCAGCGCCTGCAGCGGCTTGGCGGCCGAGCGGAAGAAGGTGGCCAGCTCCGGGTCGCCGGCGAAGGCGCGCAGCCGTCCCCCGGCGTCGACCACGGCCGCGTGCACGCGGTGCCGGCTCTCCACCACCGCGCCGCGCGTGACCTCGACCACGCACTCCGCCGCTCCGTTCATCCGTCTCCCGTCCGTCGTCTGGAGGGGAGGAAGATAGGGTCTCCCGACCCCGCCCGAAACCGCACGCAAGGGCCGCCCGCCCGCATCCGGCCACCGCCGTCACACGGGCGCAAAACCCTCGCGTGGACGCAGAAACGCGGAGGGAGCCGCCGGCCCTCTCCGCGTCTCTGGGTCTCCGTGAGACGAAGCTGCTTTACCGCGGCGCCGCGGCGACCGCCGGCTGGAGGCGCTGCGCGGCCTGGAAGAGCGCCGCCTGGGTGTCGGCCGACTGGAGGAGCCGCACCGCCTGCTGCAGGGTGCGGTCGTCCACGTCGTTGCGCTGCGCCGCCGCCGCCGGGCCGAAGCGCGAGACCGCGATCTCGTTCACCAGCCGCGCGTCGATCAGCCGGCGCCCGGCCTCGAACTGCTCCCAGGTGAGCTCCACCCCCGCCGCGCGCAGCCGGTTGAACAGCTCCCGGTGCATCTCGGCGGTGATCGGGAAGTCGCGCGCGAGGTTGGGGGTGCGCCGCTCGTACTCCACCGCGTAGCGCAGCATCACGTCGTTGAAGACGCTCGCCTTGCGCCCCACGGCGGTGATCAGCGTGCGCTCGGCCGCGGTGGTGGTGTCGGGGCGCACGACCACGTCGGGAACGATCCCGCCGCCGCCCAGCACCGTCCGCCCGCCGTCGGTGCGGTAGGCACGCCGCTTGGTGGTGTCCGGCGCCGCCTGTGCGCCGTCGTCGGGCACGCTGTCGTCCTCGGCCTCGGCGTCCTCGGCGCGGAAGGGCTTCTGGATGGAGCGCCCCACCGGCGTGTACCACTTGCCGGTGGTCATCTTCAGGAAGTTCCCCCCCGAGAGCCGGAAGAGCGACTGCACCGACCCCTTGCCGTAGCTGGTGGCGCCCACCACCAGCGCGCGGTCGTGGTCCTGCAGCGCGCCGGCCACGATCTCGGCGGCGCTGGCGCTGTAGGCGTCGACCAGCACCACCATCGGCAGGTCGTAGGCTTCGTCGCTGCCGGCGCGGTAGGTCTCGCTCTCCATGGGGTCGCGCGAGCGCGTCTCCACGATCGCCTGGCCGCGGCGCAGGAAGAGGTCGGAGACGGCGACGCCCTGGTCCAGCAGCCCGCCCGGGTTGCCACGCAGGTCCAGCACCAGCTTGCGGGCCCCGCGCAGCCGCAGCGAGTCGATCGCCGCCCTGAGCTCGGCGGTGGACGACTGGCTGAACACGGTCAGGTCCACGTAGCCGATCCCCGGCGCCGCCATGTAGGCGTACGGCACCGAGCGCACGTGGATCTCCTCGCGGGTGATGGTGAAGTTGAGCGGCTGGTCCACCCCCACGCGGCGCACCTTCAGGCGGATCGGGGTGCCCACCGCGCCGCGCAGCACCTTCACCGCGAAGTCGTCGGTCCACCCCTTGGCGTCGCGCCCGTCGATCTCCAGGAGCTGGTCGCCGATGCGGATGCCGGCGCGCTCGGCCGGCGTGCCGGGGAGCACGCCCACGGCGGTGATGTAGTTCTCGCGCGGGGCGATCTGGATCCCCAGCCCGCCGTACTCGCCGCTGGTCTGCAGGTGGAGCTGGGCGTACTCGTCGGCCGTCATGAAGACGGTGTGCGGGTCGCCCAGCTCGTGCAGCATCCCCTCGATCGCCTTCTGGTACAGGTCGCCCTGGGAGTGCTCGTCCACGTAGCGCGTCTGCACGTAGCGCAGCACCTCGTCGAAGAGCTGCGCGCGCTGGTAGACGCTCTGCTGGCCGTCCACCCCCTGCTGGAGGAGCCATCCGCCGCTCACCAGCGCCACGCCGGCCACCAGCGCGGGGGCGATCACGGTACGCTTCAGCTTCATCGTGCCTCCGGAAGATCGAACGCGGGCCACCATCCCGCGGCTGCCCGTTGATAACCCACCGAACCGCAAAAGATCTGCCTCTGATCCTGATCCCAGATCAGACGAATGACCGTGCATTCGAAGACATCAGCACGGATGGTCCTCACACGGAGTCAGCGGAGTCGACGGAGGACAGGTCAGCACTCCGTTGACTCCGCTGACTCCGTGTGAGTCCATTCCGTTGGTTGGAACGCACATCCAATCAGTCGAACGGGTATGATCGAGACACGGAGACGCAGAGAGGCCCTCCGCGTCTCCGTGCTTCGGTCGAGCCGCCGTTTCCTACCGGCCGAGGATGCGCAGGGAGAAGGAGAAGCGCCAGTAGGGCTCGTCCACCCCCGCCGCCGCGCCGCCCCGCCAGCCGCGCTCGGCCGAGGCGTCGAACAGCGCCGCGCCCCCGCCGAAGCCCAGCCCCAGCCCGCCGGTGACCGCGCGCTCGTTGGGGAACTCCGACGACGGAGTCCAGCGGAAGGGGAGCTGCCCGTAGCGCGCCCCCAGCCGCAGCGGGAGCGTCTTGCGGAAGAGGCTCACCCCCAGGTACTCCACCCCGCCGGCGACGGCCATCGCGTCGCGCGCCCCGCCCGAGGCGGCCAGCTCGTCGTCGGCGGCGGACCACCCCGCCCAGCGGGCCGAGGCCACCACGATGGTGTTCTCCCCCACCTGCGCCGAGGCGCCCGCGTCCACGCCCAGCGGAGTGGTGTAGTCCTTCCGCTCGCTCCCGGCCGTGTCCTGCGACTCGGCGCGGATCCTTCCGCCGCCGTGCACCACCGCCGAGACGCTGCTGCGGCTGCTCGGCTGGAAGCGCGCGCCCAGCCGGGCGCCGATCCCCGAGTAGCGGAACACCACCTCGCTCTGCGCGGGGAGGAAGCCGGTGATGGTGCGCTCGGTGCTGTCGTGCGCCGCGCCGGTGAAGACGTCGGCCGCCACGCCCACGGAGAGGCGCTCGCTCACCCGGTACCCCGCCCCCGCCTGGAAGCGCGCCACCCCGCCCGACGAGGTGAAGCGGTCCTGCACCCCCACCCGCCCCGTGCTCAGGTCGATCGAGTCGCTCTGCACCACCTGCCAGTGCTGGTCGAGGTAGGCGCCGTACCCCACCTGCAGCGCCACCCGCTGCCGCACGGGGATCATCGCCATCAGCAGCGGGAAGCGCACCGTGGTGCCGGTGCTGTGAACCGCGCCGGCGGTGGCGTCGTAGCGGTCGGGCTGCATGGCCACCACGAAGCCGTAGGCGGGCGTCCCCACCGCCGAGGCGGGGTTCACCATGGAGATGGCCGGGTCGGGGAGGCCGGTGGTCACGCCCCCCAGCCCGCGCGAGCGCGCGTCCAGCGGCTCCACGGGGTAGCCCAGCCCGCGGCTGGCCAGGATCGACTGCGCGCCGGCGGGCGCGGCCAGCAGGGCCAGGAGCGCCGCGCCCGCGGCGCCGCGTGCGAACGTCGACGTCATGGCAGGTTCGGACGGGTGGGAAGCGTGTAGACGATGCGCAGCCGCGGCGTGCCCTCGTAGCGGCCCAGGCCGAAGGTGCGCAGGCTGGCGCCGGTCCCGGTGACCTCGCCGAGGAGCGCGAACGACGCCTTGAGCGAGTCGCCCTCGGTCTGCGTCTGCAGCACCGCCTGCAGCGTGAACGGCAGCTCGACCACGGTGTCGGCCGGTGCCTGGAACACGCGCACGGAGTCGAGCACGGAGCCGAAGGGCGCGAAGCGGGCCGGCACCAGCGGCGCGCGGCGGCCCAGCTCCGGCTCGTTCACCAGGTAGAGCTCCAGCGGGAGCGCGCGCAGCGGGTCGAAGCCGAGCGGAACGGGGAGCGGCCTGAGCAGCAGCGACACCCGGTTCAGCCGCACGTCGCGCAGGCTCACCGTGGGGCAGGGCTGGTCGGCCGGCGCGCACCCGGGGAGCGGCTGGTCCAGGTCCACCTTGAAGAGGGTGCGGTCCGCCAGGATGCCGCCCGCCTGGAAGGTGCCCCCCGCCGCCGGCGGCTGCGGGGTGAAGACGAAGGTGTTGTTGACGGGGTTGACGTCCACCGTGATGGTGGTGTCCTTCCCCGCGTTCGACGGCTTGATCGAGAGCCGCAGCAGGGTGCGCGAGAGCTGCAGCCGCGTGTTCGCCTCGGCGGTGGCCAGCAGCAGCGGCACCGAGTCCACCCGGAGCACCCTCAGCCGCGCGGTGTCGACCGGGAGCAGCAGCGAGTCGCCCTCCGCGTGCGGCGTGTAGACGGCGGAGGAGAGGAGCGGGCCCTTCGTTCCCCCCGCCTCCGTCCAGGGCGTGTGCACCGCGCCCGTGTCCACCGCCAGCGTCCAGGTGGCCGAGAGCCAGTCATACTTCTGGGCGATGGGGTAGAGCTGCAGCGTCGTCGGCGTCAGCCGGCTCCCCAGCGTGTCGACCCCCACCACCAGCCGCGCCGTGAGGATGGTGTATTGCGCGTCGCGGATGGTGTTGCCACCGACCGAGAAGTCGATCGTATCGGGGATGATGTAGCGCTGCAGCGGGTGCGCGCTCAGCGCCCCGCCGTACTGGTTCGCCACGATCTGGGCGGTGAAGGTGCTCGGCTCCTCGTACCCGCTGAACGACCCGATGGTGGTCAGGAACTGCGAGGCGGGGAGGATGGCCTCGAGCGTCACCGGGCGGGCGCCGCCGGGAAAGAACGGGTCGCCGGTGAGCGTGGGCGTCTGGTCCCTGCACGCGGCGGCCGCGAGCAGGGCCAGCAGGCCGGGCAGGGCGCGCGCGCGGACGGTTCGGAAGTGCATTCGGTGCGGCGATCTAGAATGTGTGTGCCCCGCCCTGGCGGTACATCCGCGGCAGGCGGGGGCCCAGTCCGGTCAGGATCTCGTAGCTGATGGTGCCCACCCGGGCCGCCACCTGGTCGACGGTGATCTCCTCCGCGCCGTCGCGGCCGATCAGCGTCGCCACGTCGCCGGGCGCCACGTCAAGCAACGCGCCGGCGTCGGCCACCGTGACGTCCATGGAGATGCGGCCCACCATCGGCACGCGCCTCCCGCGCAGCAGCGCCTCGCCGCCGGCGGGGGCGAGCGCCCGGCGCAGCCCGTCGCCGTAGCCGATCAGCAGCGTGGCCCAGCGCTCGGTGCCGCGCGCCCGGTGGGTGGCGCCGTACCCCACCGTGGCGCCGGGCGGCACCGTGGCCACCCGCCCCACCCGGGCCCGGACCGCGGCCACCGGCTCGGGCTCGACCTCCGCTCCCGCGCGGCCGCCGTAGAGGAAGATGCCGGGGCGCACCAGGTCCATCCCGTAGCCGCCGCGGCGGAGCGCGGCCGCGCTGTTGGCGCTGTGGACCACCCGCCGGGGGACCCCCGCGGGCCCCTCCGGGAGCGCCGCCAGCACCTCGCGGAAGCGGCGCACCTGCTCGTCCGTGGGCGCCAGGTCGGGCTCGTCCGCGGAATGGAAGTGCGTAAAACACCCTTCCCATGCCAGAAGATCCCCCGACCGCGCGGCGGCCGCGGGACCCCACCCGGCGACCCCGTCCGCGGGGAATCCGGCGCGCCCCATCCCGGTGTCGACCTCCAGGTGGAACGCGAGCGGCCGCCCCGCCTCGCGCGCGGCGGCCGCCCAGCGGTCGAGCGCGGCGAGGTCCGAGACGGCCAGCGTGAGCCCGGCGGCGGCGGCGCGGCGCTCCTCGCCCGGCGCCGCGGGGGCGCAGACGAGCACGCGCCCCGCCCAGCCCAGGCCGCGGAGCGCCTCGCCCTCGGACACGGCGGCCACGCCGATCGCCCAGGGCCCCTGCGGCGCGGTGGCCTCGACCACCGCGCGCAGCACCTGCGCCATCCCCATGCCGTAGGCGTCGGCCTTCAGCATGGGCACCACCCCGGCGCCGGGGGCGGCCTCGCGCACCCGGCGCAGGTTCGTCTGCAGCGCGCCCAGGTCGACCTCCACCCAGGCCCGCGCTGCCGCGGTTGACGGATCGGACACGAACCCTCTATTCTAGGCCGCCTGTGAAGCCGTCGCAAGCCGAAACCCCGCCCCCCGCGCCGCCTTCCGGCGGCACCCTGGACCGCGCGCTGGCGCTGGCCGGGTTCCTCCGCGCGAACTGTCCCTGGGACGCGGCGCAGACGCCGCTCTCGCTCCAGCCCTACCTGCTCGAGGAGGCCCACGAGGCCGCCCACGCCATCGCCGCGGGCGACCCGGCGGCGCTACGAGACGAGCTGGGCGACCTGCTGCTGAACGTCGCCTTCCAGGTCGTGATCGCCGAGGAGGCGGGCGACTTCTCGCGGGACGAGGTGGTGGAGCGCGTCGAGCAAAAGATGCGCCGACGCCATCCCCACCTCTACGGCGGCGAGCACGAGCCGTGGGACGCGATCAAGGCGCGCGAGCGGGCGGAGCGCGGGGGCGGCGGGTCGATCCTGGACGCGGTGCCGCCGGGGCTCGACCCGCTCGCGCGCGCGTACCGGGTGCAGGCGCGCGTGGCCGAGTTCGGCTTCGACTGGAGCGACTGGCGCGGCGCCTGGGAGAAGGTGCGCGAGGAGGTGGACGAGGTCGGCCACGAGCTGGAGGCCGGCGACACCGCGAAGCTGGAGGAGGAGCTGGGCGACCTCTTCTTCGCGGTGGTGAACCTCGTGCGCCTCGCGGGCGCGCATCCCGTGCCGGCGCTCTCGCGCGCGAACGCCAAGTTCGAGCGGCGCTTCGCGGGCGTGGAGGCGCTGGCGGCCGAGCGGGGGATCGTGTTCGGACGGGCGACGCTGGAGGAGCTGGACGTGCTCTGGGACGAGGTCAAGCGCCGCGAACGGGGTGCGCGGTGACGCGGGCTTTTACTGATCCGTCTCACGCAGAGACGCAGAGGGCGCAGAGGGTGACACGCGAATTGCGGGCGATGAGAAGCATCATCCGGGGGCCGGAGACGGGGCGATGAGACTGCGGCAACGCATCGTGCTGACGCTGGTGGCGATCATCGCCCTCGTGGCAATCCCGGCGGTGTACGGTCTGGTTCAGCTGGGTGCGCTCCAGCGGATCGCCACCGAGCTGCGCACGCGCGACACCCGTGCGACGGAAACGCTCGGCAAGCTGCGGACTTCGCTCGAACAACTCGAATCCGCCGAAGCCAACACCGTCGCCCTGTGGAACGTCTCCCCCGATACTTCCGCGATCTGGCAGCGCTCGGCACGGTCGGCCATGCGCGAGACCGAGACCCACCTGGCGGAGTTGAGCGCGCGAAAAAACTCCTCCCCCCAGTACCGACGCGCGGTGGCGGCAGCGGAGCGGCAATGGCGAGAACTGCGGGCGGCGGTGGAGCGGGAGCAACAGCGCCGCGAGGGCTCCGACTCATTGCAGTCGGTGTTTCGTGATAATCACGTGAAGCCCGCGTTCGGACGCATGAGCGAGCGGATGGACCCGATCACCCGTGCGCTCGAGAACGAAACTTCCGAGCGGGTGGGACGGGCTGTGGAGCTCGCCAAGACCGCACGCAACACCACGCTGACCGCCCTGGCGCTGGCGCTCGCGATCACCATCGTGATCGGGGTGCTGATGACGCGCGCCATGCTGCGGCCCATCGAGGAGCTGCGGCGGGGGATGTCGCACGTGGCGGAGGGGGACTTCGATCCCAACGTGCAGGTGCCGGTGGCGCGCACCGACGAGATCGGAGACCTGTCGCGCTCGTTCCACACCATGACGGCGCAGCTCGCCGAGCTCGACCGGCTCAAGGCCGAGTTCGTCTCCGTGGCCAGCCACGAGATCAAGACGCCGCTCTCGGTGATCCGCGGCTACGTCTCGCTGCTGGCCGACGGGATCTACGGCACGGTGAACGATCAACAGAAGAAGACGCTGGAGTCGGTCAGCGACCAGGTGGACCGCCTCACCCGGCTGGTGCACCGGCTGCTCGACATCAGCCGCTTCGAGGCGGGGGGCGGGCGGCTGGAGCTGCGGCGGCTCAACGTGCGCGACTTCCTGGACGAGCTCACCGGCGGCTTTCACGTCCTCGCCTTCCAGAACGGGATCGACTTCGCGGTGAACGTGGCGGGCGACGCGCCGGTGAACGTGGAGGCCGACGCCGACCGGCTGAACGAGGTGCTGGGGAACATCCTCTCCAACGCCTTCAAGTTCACCGAGCGCGGCGGACGGATCTCGCTCGACGCGCGGCGCGACGGCGCGGGGCTGGCGGTGGAGGTGCGCGACACGGGCGTCGGCATCCCCCCGGACAAGCTCCCCAAGATCTTCGAGAAGTTCTACCAGGTGGACAACGCGGCCCAGCCGCGCTCCGCCGGGTCGGGGCTGGGGCTGGCGATCGCGAAGGAGATCGTGGAGGCGCATGGGGGCACGATCAGTGCAGCGAGCGAGGTCGGCAAAGGCACCCGGTTCCGGGTGACCCTCCCCGAGCGGCCGCCCGTGCCGCAAGCCGACCCGCATGCCCTGACCGGACGCAGATGAAGAAGGCCTGCACCCTGCTGCTGCTTCCGCTGCTCGCGGCCTGCGCCACCCTGGGGGGCGGCCGGAGCGGGGGCGACGACGGCGCCGCCCGCAGGCAGCTCTGGGACCAGGCGTTCGACGCCTACTCGCGCGACTCGGTGCGGGTGTCGCAGGCGATCTTCCAGCGCCTGGTGTCGGACCACCCGCGCACGCACGAGGGGCACGAGGCGCGCTACTACATGGGGGTGCTGAGCCTGGACCCGCGCGGCAACCTGGACCCCCGCGTGGCCGACGAGCACTTCCGGGTGTACCTGGCGGACGACTCCATCCGCGCGCTGGGCGGCATCCACCGGCGCGAGGCGCAGACGCTGCAGCGGCTCGCGCAGGAGCTGCGCAGCCCCTGCGGGCAGCGCGACTCGGCGGTGGGGTGCGACACCACGGTGGTCTCGCGCACGGTGACGGTGCCGGGCGAGGCCGGCCCCGCGAGCGCGGCCGAGGTGGCGCGGCTGCGGCTTCGGCTGGAGGCCCGCGACAGGCAAATCCGCGAGCTGCAGGCGGAGCTGGAGCGCATCCGCAACACCCTCGCACCCAGGCCCCGCTAGGGGCGCTTCGCGCGAGTTCGCAGAGGAACTGAGAGACGCAGAGGCCCTCTCCGGAGCCCTCTGCGTCTCTCTGTTTCTCCGCGAACTCGGGCCGCAGGCCCCCTATGCCCCCAGGAGGTGGCGGACGGCCTGGGAGAGGGCGAGGGGGAGCTGGTCGGCGTGGCGCAGGACCACGTGGCCGCTCTGGCCGAAGACCATCGCCCGGTCGATCCCGCTCTCGTGGGCGACGATCTCCGCCTCGCGCTCCGGCGGCGGAAAGTCGAACTCCAGCGCCACGAAGCGCTGCCGCGTGCTCGGCTTCAGGTCCTTGAGCGCGTGCTGGTAGCCGGGGTTGTAGGAGACCACGAGCTGGAACCCCGGCGCGGCCTCGACGATCTCCCCCGTCTTCTCGACCGGGAGGAGCCTCCGGTCGTCGGTGAGCGGGTGGATGACGACGATGGTGTCCTGCCGCGCCTCCACCACCTCGTCCAGGTAGCAGATGGCCCCCGCGCGCGCGGCGACGGCGAGCGGCCCGTCCACCCACACCGTCTCCGCGCCGCGGATCAGCCAGCGGCCGGTGAGGTCGCTCGCGGAGAGGTCGTCGTGGCAGGCGATGGTCACGAGCGGGCGGCCGAGCCGCCACGCCATGTGCTCCACGAAGCGCGTCTTCCCGCACCCCGTGGGCCCCTTGAGCATCACCGGCAGCCTGCGCGCGTGGCAGGCGGCGAACACCTCCCGCTCGTCGCCCTGCGGCACGTAGTAGGGCTCGGCCGCGACCGTGCGCAGCCCGTTCTCGTTCGGCATGCGCGCAATCGAGCGCAGCGACTGTGCCCGAAACAGTGGCGAGTTGTTCAGGTTTTGTAAAAACGTTTCACGCAGAGACGCGGAGGAACTGAGAGAGCGCAGCAGTTCTCCGCGTACTCTCAGTTTCTCTGCGTCTCTGCGTGAAACGTTCTGTTCAGGTGCCGGAGAAGAAGAGCCGGTCGCGGAAAGGCAGCGAGTCCTTCACGTAGTACTGGTCCGTCCAGGAGTCGTCGCGCGACAGTGCGAGCGGCTTTCCGCCGGTCACCCCGCCCTTCGCGGCGAAGCGGAAGCGGTAGTGGTCGTACAGCCGCATCAGCTCGCAGCCGTACACGTCGGCCACGTCGGGGTTGTCGCAGACGATCAGGTAGTTCTCGTCGTTGTTCCCCGAGGCGTTGTTGGAGAGGTTGTGCGAGCCGCTGATCACCGTGGGCGTGTCGGAGGTGAAGTCCACCACGACCAGCTTGGTGTGGATCAGGATGTTGCCGCGCTGCCCGGCGGTGCTCTCCTTCAGGAACCCCTCCAGCCCCTCCTTCAGGAACGCGGTGGCCGAGAAGTCGGCGGTGCGGTCGGCGTGGAAGCCGGTGATCTCGCTGCGCTTGTTCTCCATCCCGAAGCGGAGGATGGGGTCGTTCGGCTGGCCGAGCAGCGCCGTGCGCACCTTCTCGTGCAGGCCGAAGGCGGTGCAGAAGAGCACGTCGCGCTTCGCCGCCTTCACCACGTCAACGAAGAAGTCGATGTCCTTGAGCTTCGAGCGCGGCGAGAAGCCGATGAACAGGTCCTCCCCCGCCTTCATGGGGTTGTGTTCGTCGATCCACTTCCGGGTGGCGGCGGGGTTCTCGCGCGACCAGAGCACCTCGAAGAGCTGCAGGTAGGCGGCCGCGGCCTCCTCCTTCTCCACCACGTGCACCACGTTCGCCTGCCGGTACACGCCGTTGTGGGTGAAGTTGGTGGAGCCGCACAGCACCCGCTGCGGCTTGCGCTCGCCGTTCTTCACCCGGCTGTGGACGATGAACTTGTGGTGGCAGATGGCGTTGGTGACGCGGGGCCGCTTCGCCTCGTCCGGCAGCCCGCGCAGCATGTGCTCGTTCTCCTTCGTCTGCTCGTCCTTCACCTTGCCGTGGTAGACCACGCGCACCTGCACCCCACGCTGGTGGGCGCGCTCCACCGCCGCCGCGATCTCCTCCAGCTCGTACTCGTAGATGGCGATGTCGAGCGCGTCCCCGGCTCCCTTCGCCGAGTCGATGAAGCCCACGATCTGCTCCAGCACGCCGCGCGTGAGCCACTCCCGGACTTCGGGCGGGAGCTCGAAGTCGGTCCGCTCTTCCTTCGGGAGCGAGCGCATCTTGCGCAGGTGTTCGCTCATCTCCGCTTCGACGTTCGGGAACTTGCGCGAGAACGCCTGGCTGGCCGCCGCGGCGCGGTTGAAGAGCACGCGGTGCTCCCCCTTGTCCGTCCGCGCGGTGGTGACGGAGAGCGTGGGCCCTTCCTCCAGCTTCAGCCCGTTCCCCGCGCCCGCGTAGGCCGCGTGGACCGTGTACCGGTAGTCACGCCCGGGGTACACGCGGTAGTCCGACCAGCGGAACTTCTGGAAGGGCGCCTGGTCCGAGTCGATCGGGGTGCGCGCCTCGCCCTTTTCCGCCGCCTCGCCCTCGAAGCGCAGCAGGTTCTGCAGCCACTCCGTTTCCTTGCGCTTCACGTCCTCCCGGCGGATGGCGAAGCCGAGGAGGCCTTTCCGCATCTTGTCCGTGACGTTCATCCCCAGCAGCACGCCGGTGCTCCCGGCGAACGCGCGGGTGGTGATGCCGTTGACCGTTTCTCTGGCTCTCATGGTGTCCTCGGGATGGATGGGGCGGAGGGACGGGGGATGCTGCCGGAGGGGGTGGACGCAGCTTCGTACGATAGTCGCGAAACGGTCGGGGCAGCAAGCAAAAGTATCGTCTCACGCGGAGCCGCGGAGAAACGGAGAGAACCGCCCGGCCTCTCTCTGGCTCTGCGACTCCGCGTCTCTGCGTGAGACGTATCCGTCAGCCTACGTGAAACATCTTCGACCCCTGGCGTAGGCTCCTTGGAGGCGTGATCTCAACAAAAAACTTCCGCACTGCACACTGTCTAGTTATCCTGTCCGTATTCGCGATGTGCCTCACCCTCACTCGTTCACAAGCATGGATGCAAAGCTGGATTTCCCGACTGTGGGCTTGTTCATTCTTGTCATTTTTCCTGGCCTGATTTCCATCCGCATCTACCGGCTCATTATGCCGGCGCGAACGGTCGACTGGGGGCACGAACTTCTGCAGGCACTCTTCTACAGCACGATCAACCTCGTTCTTGGACTGCCGATCCTGTTCGCCCTGGTGTTCGGCTACGATCCTGTCGAACACCCGGTCCGCTACTGCGTTGCCGCGTTCCTGCTGCTCCTCGGGACGCCGCTCATCTGGCCCGTTCTGATCGTCACCGTCTTCAAGTCGCAGCGTTTCGCCCGGCGCATCCAGATTCCCTACCCGACTGCCTGGGATTTCTTCTTCAATCGCCGTGAGCCCGCGTTCGTGCTCGTGCACCTGAACAGTGGAGCGCTGCTTGCGGGCTATTGGGGGCCCAATTCCTACGCCGGGACGTTCCCGAACGATGGTGACATCTACCTCGAAGCAGTGTACGGCGTGGATAAGGACGGTGCCTTGGGCGATCCGATACCATACACCCGTGGCGTGCTGCTGCAAAAGCAGCAATATTCCTACGTGGAACTGTTCGCGGTCCCGAACCAGGAGGTGACCAGTGGCGCAGAAGCGTGACGAGAAGACCAGCGTCGAGCGTGGCGGGTTTCAGCCGCTGAACCGGGGCTATTCTCCTCACGTCGAGCGGGGGTACGTTCCGACCGCTCCGGGTTCGGACCTCCCGAAGGCGCCTGCCGGCAGGACGGGAGAATCCCCGCACCGGAACGGGAAGGCGTAAGCCTTCACGAATCTCTGCCGGTTGAAAAGGCCGCCCCCGATGGGCGGCCTTTCGCTTGACATGGGCCTGCCGTGCCGTTCACCCCACGTGGTACATCTTCGCCCGCTCGCCGTAGCGCTCCTGGAGCACGCGGCGGAGCTGGGGGTGCTGGCGCAGCTCGGGGTCGGCGTCGACGATCTGGCGCGCCTCGGTGCGGGCGCGGCCCAGCAGGTCGAAGTCCGTCGCCAGGTCGGCGAAGCGCAGGTCGGGGATCCCCGTCTGCCGCGCGCCGAACAGGTCGCCGTAGCCGCGCTGGCGCATGTCGAACTCGGCGATCTTGAAGCCGTCTTCCGTCGACGCGAAGAGCTTGAGCCGCTCGCGCGACTCGCCGCCGCCCGCCAGCAGGATGCAGAAGCTCTCCTCCCCCCCGCGCCCCACCCGGCCGCGGAGCTGGTGGAGCTGCGAGAGGCCGAAGCGCTCGGCGTGCTCGACGACCATGACGGAGGCGTTCGGCACGTCAACGCCGACCTCGACCACGGTCGTCGCGACGAGCACCTGCGTCTCGCCGTGGACGAAGAGGCGCATGACCTCCTCCTTCTCGGCGGGCTTCATCTTGCCGTGGATGAGCCCGATGCGGAAGTTCGGGAAGACGCGGTCGCGCAGGTGCTCGAACATGCGCGTCGCGTCCTTCAAGTCCATCTTCTCCGACTCTTCGACCAGGGTGTAGACGACGTACGCCTGACGGCCGGCGCGCACCTCACGCTCGATGCCCTTGTAGACGCCGGCGCGCCTCTCTTCGCCGACGACGACCGTCTTGATGGGCGTGCGGCCCGGCGGCAGTTCGTCAATGACTGACACTTCGAGGTCGCCGTAGACGGTCATGGCGAGCGAGCGCGGGATGGGCGTGGCCGTCATCACGAGCACGTCGGGGTTGAAGCCGCGCTCGCGCAAGGCCGCGCGTTGGAGGACGCCGAAGCGGTGCTGCTCATCGATGACGACGAGGCCGAGTTTGCTGAACTCGACCGCCTCTTGAATGAGCGCGTGCGTGCCGACCGCGGCGTGAATGTCTCCTGCGGCGAGGTCTTTGTGCAGGCGTCGCTTCTCGGTCGCGCGCAGGCTGCCCGTGAGCAGCTCGACGCGGT
>JBJMPM010000394.1:0-5666 GCA_045803205.1 Longimicrobiaceae bacterium | reverse complement strand
CTGGCGTCGGCGCTGCAGACGGCAGGGCCGTGAGGATCTGGCCGAGGAATGCGCAGGAGCCCGCCGCGGAAGCCCGCACGCTGGACGCGTCCACGCCGGCGCTCGTCGATGCCTGGGCTTTTCCTGCGTGGCATCGACGAGGGAACGTGCGGCCGTGGCTTCCGCGCGAGCTTCCGCAGCCGGCTCCGGCGTGGCCGCAATCAGATCCTCACGGCCCTGCCGCCATCGGAGTGAACGCTGATTCCACGTGGCCGGGCCTCAGGATGACACCCGGAGGTGCCTGAAGAACGGGTTCAGCAACACCCTCTCAGGATGACGTCATCGCGGGGGCATCGGCCAAGGGATTTGTGTCGTTGAAGTCCGCGAAGGCGGACTGAGTGCCGTTGTAGCGGCGACTTCAGTCGCATATTCGCAAATAACACGCGGCGGTAACGCGTGCGGCACCGGCCGGTAACGGGACGATGCTTTCGTCCATGCGCACGACGTCATCCATCTCCCGAAACCGCTGGTGAGACCATGCCGAACCACCGGGCCCTTGCCCTGCTCGCGCTCGCGGCGCTCAGCGGGTGCACGCTGATCCGCACCGTGCGCTACGGCCAGCCGGACGCGCGCGACATGTCGATGTTCCCGCACCGCGTGATGCGCGCCGCCGAGACGCCCTTCCGCTTCGCGAAAGCGGAGCGGCAGCGCACCGACCTCGACACGCTGAGCGTCCGCGACCCGCGCACGGGGCGGCTCGTACCTTTGGCGCAGGCGCTCGCCGACATGCGCATGCTGGCGTTCCTGGTGATCCGCAACGACACCATCGTCTACGAGCGCTACGCCAACGGGCACGACTCGGCGAAGGTCTCGAACTCCTTCTCGATGGCGAAGTCCGCCACCTCGGCGTTGGTGGGGATCGCGCTGGCGCGGGGGGAGATCCGCAGCCTGGACGACTCGGTGGGCGCGTACATCCCCGAGCTGCGGGGGCGCGCGTACGGCCCCGTCACCCTCCGCCAGCTCCTGGGGATGCGCTCGGGGACGGCGTGGAGCGACGCGCGCGGCAACTTCCTGCAGCAGGCGTTCAGCACCGACGCGCGGATCTTCTACACGCCGGACCTGCACGGGCTGCTCCGCGGCGTCCGGCGCGAGGAGCCGGCGGGGACGCGCTGGCGCTACAAGGACACCGACGCCGAGGTGCTGGGGTGGGTGCTCACGCGCGCGACCGGCCGCTCCGTGGCGGCGTACATGGAGGAGCACCTGTGGAAGCCGATCGGCGCCGAGCACGACGGCTCCTGGATCCTGGACCACCGCGGCGGGCAGGAGAAGACCTCCACCGGGTGGAACGCCACCGCGCGCGACTTCGCCAAGTTCGGGCGGCTGTACCTGGAGGGCGGGCGGTGGAACGGGCGGCAGGTGGTGCCGGCGGAGTGGGTGGCCGCGTCGGTGGCGTACGATTCCACGCGCGCCGCGCCCGAGGTGGTGACCTGGTGGGGGATGCAGCACACGCTGTACTGGTGGCACCCCATGGTCCCGCCGCGGGGCGACTTCTACGCCGACGGCTCGCTGGGGCAGCGCATCTACGTGCAGCCCTCCACGCGCACCATCATCGTGCAGCTCGCCAACAGCAACGACCAGGACTTCCCCTTCCGCCGCATCGCCGCGGCGGTGAACGGCGAGCGGTGGCGCTTCCCGCGCTCCATCCCCGCCCTGGTGCTGCAGGCGCACGCGGCCGGCGGCATCGACTCCGCGCGCGCCGTCTTCCGCGCCACGACGGCGGAGATGGCGGCGCGCCCCGGCTCCCACGCGATGTGGCCGCAATCGCTCCGCGCCGTCGCCGAGCAGCTCGCCACGCAGGGCCACGCCGCCGACGCCGCGGAGGTCCTGCGCTGGTGCCGCGAGCGCTTCCCGGCCGAGCCCTCGTGCAGCAGGTAAACGCATTACGCAGAGCCGCGGAGAGCTCGCAGCGGCTCTCCGCGTCCTCCGCGGCTCTGCGTGAGATCCATTACGAGATCCTTACAAATCGCAAACCACCGGCGCCCCCGTGGACGACATCGTCACGGGGGCGCTCCCACTCGTTCCCCGGACGATCACCGCATGGCCACCCGAACCGCGATTCCCCCACCCATCTCCGCCACGGCCGCGGCGTCCCCGCCGGCACGGCGCGCGCGGATCGACAGCGTGGACCTGCTCCGCGGCGCCGTGATGGTGCTGATGCTGCTGGACCACACGCGCGAGTTCGTGCACCGCGACGCGCCGCTCTTCGACGCCGCCAACCTCTCGCGGACCACCGTCCTGCTCTTCATCACCCGCTGGGTGACGCACTTCTGCGCGCCGGTGTTCGTGTGCCTGGCGGGGACCGGGGTGGCGCTGCGGCTCGCGCGCGGCGGCTCGAAGGGCGAGGTGTCGCGCTTCCTGCTCACGCGCGGCGCCTGGCTGGTGTTCCTGGAGCTCACCGTGATTCGCCTAGGGGTCGTCTTCGACCTGGACTACCGGACGTTCCCCGGGATGCTGCAGGTGATCTGGGCGATCGGCACGTCGATGATGCTGCTGGCGGGGCTCATCCACCTGCGCACGCGCTGGATCGCGGCGCTCGGGATCGCGATCGTGGCGCTGCACAACCTGGCCGACCCGCTGAACGTTCCCCGCCCCGATCCGGACGCGGCCGGCGCGCTCTGGATGGTGCTGCACCAGCCCGGCTTCATCCCCTTCCTGGGCACGCGGCTGCTGGTGCTCTATCCGCTCCTCCCCTGGCTGGGAGTGCTCCTCTGCGGGTACGCCCTGGGGCAGGTGTACGCGTGGGACGCGGAACGGCGGCGGCGCCTGCTGGTGTGGCTGGGGGTGGGGATGATCGCCGCCTTCATCGCCCTGCGTCTGCCGAACCTCTATGGCGACCCGGCGCCGTGGTCGGTGCAGAAGAACGCGGCGTTCACGGTGCTGTCGTTCGTCAACACCACCAAGTATCCGCCCTCGCTCCTGTTCGTGCTGATGACGCTGGGCCCCGCGCTGCTGCTGCTGGCACGGGTGGAGACGCTGCGCCGCGGCCCGGTGGGGCGGGCGCTGGTGACCTTCGGCCAGGTACCGCTCTTCTTCTACCTGCTGCAGTGGCCGGTGGCCCATGGCTTGGCCCTGCTGCTCTCGCTCGCCGCCGGGAAGCCCACCGGGCACCTCTTCGGCTTCCCCGGCTTCACCCCACCCGAGCCGGGCGCCGGCTTCGGGCTGGGGGTCACCTACCTGTGCTGGTCCGCGGGCGTCGCCCTGCTGTATCCCCTCTGCCGCTGGTTCGCGGGCGTGAAGCGGCGGCGCAAGGACTGGTGGCTGAGCTACCTCTAAAGCGGGTTTTTCGCCGGTCCGGAGTTCGTCGTGCATCCACGGCCGCGGCGCCCTCTCCCTGCGCCGGCCCTCTCCCTACGCCTGAGAGCGCAAGCCCTCTCCGGTACCGGGAGAGGGAGGTGGCCGCGGCGGAGGCGAGACCTGCAACGGAGCGTGTTAGTGCAGATGCATCGCCGCCGGTCGGGGACACACCAGGGCCGCGGCATAGTCCGCGAAGGCGGACTTCGTGCCGTTCCAGCGGCGGGTTTCCAACCCGTCGGCTCTCACGGCGCGGGCCTGCGGTCCGATTTGATGACGTGCATCGGGTGGGGCGGCGTGGCGCGGACCACCGCGTCCGGCAGGTACGGCTCCGGGTCGACGGTCCAGGCGGTGTAGACCAGCCTGCGGTGGTAGAACTGGTCGCCCGCGTGGCGGCGGTAGATCTCGCCCTGGACGGGGAGGAGCGCACGGCCGGTCCCGGGGCGGGGCGGCTCGAAGCGCGCCTCGCCCCCCGCGTCTTCACGCGGCTCGGGCGTGTGGAAGTGCCACTGCACGCGCTCCACCGTCGAGTCCGGCCGCAGGAAGAGGGTGCCGGAGATCCAGGGCTGCGAGCGGAAGCGCGGCGCGGTGCAGAAGCCGAGGGTGACCGGCCCGCGCTCCCGCTCCACCCGGAAGAAGGTCCGCTCGCCGAACGCGTCGTCGATGAAGTGCGACGCCAGCTCGCCGTCGAGCGGCGGATAGCTCCACACCGCCGACAGCTGCGAGAGGTCGGCCGAGATCCCGCGGTTCACCGTCCCATAGCCCACGCGCGCGATCTCGCGGGTGAGCGAGCCCCGCAACGCGCCCGACATCCCCCGCCGTCCTCGGCCGACCCGCGGCGCCGCGTAGAAGGCCAGGGGGCGCTGCAGCCCGTCCCTCCTCGCCTCGCCCGTGTTCCACCCGTCGGTGGTGCCGTCGGCGTGGTTCGACGGCACGGTGTCGAAGCGCATCAGGCTCGCCGACGCGACGTAGCCGGCCGACGCCTGCATCTCCGCCCACACCGACGCGGAGCCGAGCGCCGGGTCGTACCGCCCGCGCATGGCCGTCCACAGCGCCCGGGCGCGCGGGTCGTCGCGGCCGGGGCACGCCGCCGCCTCGCCGCGCGCCACGATCCCGGGGAGCGGCGTCGCCCCCGCGCGCGAGGTGTCGCGCTGCGCCCGGGCGGGGGTCGAGGCCGCCACGAAGATCGCGGCGCACGCGAGCATCCGCATCGGCCGGAGGATGAGGTCGGTGCGGTGGGTCACGTACGCCGGTGGAGTGGGATGGATCCGATGGTGGGGAATGCGCCGGGCCCGCGTCCGGAGGCTCGCGCGACGGCCCGGCACGGTTTCAGGACGGTGCGGACGCGCTCTGCCACTCGATGCGGTAGCGGCACACCTCGCCGCCCTTCGCGCGGCACTCGTCCTCCACGATGGAGACGCCCTGCGCGCCGCACATCTCCAGCGCGCGCTTGTACCAGCCGACCACGGTCAGGCAGTCGGGCACGCTGAAGGTCTCGGCGTCACGCGTCGTCATCACCCCCGAGCGCTCGCCCGTCTGCTCGTAGCTGCGCGAGCCCGTCTCGTAGTAGAAGCCGTAGATCTGCGGCGCCTTCCCCAGGAAGACGTGCGGGCGGCCGAGGGCGAGGAACTGCTTGTGGAGGGTGGTGAGGTTCGCGTCGGCCGAGGCGGCGCCGAGCCGCTCGAACACCTCGCTGCGCCCGTCGCCCAGCGTGGCCACGATGGCCGCGTCCAGCCGCTCGCCGATCTCGAACGGGTACCACTTCACGGTGAGCACGGGCTTGAGCGCCCGCTGGTCCTCCGCCGGGAGCGAGGCGAGCACGCGCTCCACCCCCTCGCGCCCCCAGTGCTGCTCCACGAACGCGAGCCGCGACTTCAGGATGGTGCCTTTGATCTGCTGCATGGGCGTGGCGGGGGAGACGGTGCGGGGAAGGCGGGGCGGTACACGGCAATAATACTCGCGGGCCGTGCTCCTGCAAAGCGAAAAGATCGTCTCACGCGGAGACACGAAGACACGGAGACACGGAGACACGGAGAGAAACGTCTTCCTCAGAGGGTGTTGCTGAACCCGTCTTCGGACACCCCTGGGTGTCATCCTGAGGCCCGGCCACGAGGAATCAGCTTTCGCTCCGATGGCGGCAGGGCCGTGAGGATCTGATTGCGGCCACGCCGGAACCGGCTGCGGAAGCTCGCGCGGAAGCCGCGGCCTCACGTTCACTCGTCAATGCCACGCAGGAAAAAGCCAGGCATCGACAAGGGCCGGCGTGGACGCGGTGATCGTGCGGGCTTCCGCGGCGGGCTCCTGCGCATTCCTCGGCCAGATCCTCACGGCCCTGC
>JBJMPM010000382.1:0-15167 GCA_045803205.1 Longimicrobiaceae bacterium | reverse complement strand
TGATCTGGGGCGTGCACTACCAGGACGGAAAGCTCTACGCCTCCGACCTCTTCAACGGCCTCTGGAAGCTCGACGCCTCGAAGCTCCGCTGACTGCATTTCTCTCACAGAGTCACGGAGGCCACGGAGGAACAGCTCCGTGGCCACCGTGACCTCTGTGAGAGATCGTCTTTCCGCCGTAGATTGAGCGCCCCTTGTCACCCGGGCGCCGAATCGTGACCGATCCATCCCCCGCCATCCGCGTGCGCGGCCTGCACAAGCGCTTCGGCGAGACCGTGGCCGTGAAGTCGCTCGACCTGGAGGTGCGCCGGGGCGAGTGCTTCGGGCTGCTGGGGCCCAACGGGGCGGGGAAGACGACGACGATCGAGATCCTGGAGGGCCTCACCCCCCGCGACGCCGGCGAGGTGGAGGTGCTGGGGATGCGCTGGGAGGAGCACGGCGACCGCATCCGCGCGCGGCTGGGCGTGCAGCTCCAGGAGAGCGAGTTCCCCGACCGCGCCACGGTGGAGGAGATCGTGCGACTCTTCCGCTCCTTCTACCCCACCGGCCGCGCCGTCGAGGAGCTGATCGGCTTCGTGCAGCTCGAGGAGAAGCGTAAGACGCAGGTGCGCAACCTCTCCGGCGGGCAGCGGCAGCGGCTCTCGGTGGCGTGCGCGCTGGCCGGCTCGCCCGAGCTCCTCTTCCTGGACGAGCCCACCACCGGCCTCGACCCCCAGTCCCGCCGCCAGCTCTGGGAGGTGTGCGAGGCCTTCCGCGCGGACGGGGGGACGATCCTGCTCACCACGCACTTCATGGACGAGGCGCAGGCGCTCTCCGACCGCATCGCCATCCTCGACCACGGCGAGGTGATCGCGCAGGGGACGCCGCTGGAGCTGATCCGCGGGCTCGGCGGCGAGCACGTGATCGAGTTCGCCGCCACCGCGGACGTCGACGAGGCGCGGCTGCACGCCATCCCCGGCGCCACCCGCGTGGCGCGCCGCGCCGAGACCACGCAGGTGACGGTGCAGGACCTCGCCCCGGCGCTCCCCGCGCTGCTGGCGGCGGTGCAGGCCGCGGGGGGCGAGCTCTCCACCCTCAGCACCCACCAGGCCACCCTCGAGGACGTGTTCCTGGCGCTCACCGGGAGGGCGCTGCGCGATGAGTGAGTACAGCCCGCTGCGGGAGCTGGTGCTCACCCGCATCCGCGCCTTCCTGCGCGAGCCCGAGGCGCTCTTCTGGACCTTCGTCTTCCCCCTCCTGATGGCGGTGGGGCTCGGCGTGGCCTTCCGCGAGAAGGCGCCGGAGCCCGCGGCCATCGGCGTGGAGCGCGGCACGGCCGGCGAGCGGTATCTGCCGGCGCTGCGCGCGTCGCGCGAGCTGAAGGTCACCGTGCTGGACGACAGCGCGGCGGCGCGGGCGCTGCGCAAGGGCGACGTGGCGGTGCTGCTCACGGGGCGCGGCCGGCTGGTCTACCGCTTCGACCCCGCGCGCGACGAGAGCCGGGTGGCGCGGCTCCTGGCCGACCAGGCGGTGCAGGCCGGGGCCGGCGGCGCGCGCCCCGTCGCCACCGCGGACGACGGCGAGCGGCGGCCGGGGGGGCGCTACATCGACTGGGTGATCCCCGGGCTCATCGGGCTGAACCTGATGAGCACGGGGATGTGGGGGATCGGTTTCGGGCTGGTGCAGGCGCGCAACAAGAAGCAGCTCAAGCGCCTGGTGAGCACCCCCATGCGCAAGCGCGACTACCTGCTGGCCATGATCCTGGCGCGCCTGGTCTTCATCGTGCTCGAGGTGCCGCCGATCGTGCTCTTCGCCCGACTGGCGTTCGGAGTGGAGCTCCGGGGGAGCCTGCCGGCCTTCACGGGGGTGGTGCTGCTGAGCGCGATGACCTTCTCCGGGCTGGGGCTGCTCTGCGCCAGCCGGGCGCGCACCATCGAGGGGGTGAGCGGCATCCTGAACGTGGTGATGCTCCCCATGTTCGTGCTCTCGGGGGTGTTCTTCTCCGCCAGCCGCTACCCGGCCGTCGTGCAGCCGTTCATCAACGCGCTCCCGCTCACGGCGGTGAACAACGCCCTGCGCGCCGTCTACAACGACGCGCTCCCGGTCTCCGCCTGGTGGCCCTCGCTCGCCATCGTCGCCGCCTGGATGGTGCTGAGCTTCGTCGCCGCGCTCAAGCTCTTCCGCTGGCAGTAGGACGGCCGGCATGATCTCCGCTCCCGACGCCCTTCCGCCGCTTTCCTCCCCACAAGCGAGGCCACCGATGAGCATTCGTCCTGCCCTTCTCGCCCTGACGGTGCTGGCGACGGCCGCGCCGGGCCGCTTCGACGCGCACCCGCAGCTCGAGTCGTTCCAGACCCCCAGCGGCAACATCGCCTGCATGGCCGACGACATGGACGAGGACGGGCGGTGGGAGCTGCGCTGCGACGTCGGCGAGCGCGACTGGCGGGGCCCTTCCGCCCGGGATTGCGAGCTCGACTCCGGCGACGCGGTGGGGATGCGGGCGACCGGGCGTCCCTTCTGGGTGTGCCACGGCGACACCATCCTCCGCGCGGGCCCGGTGCTCGGCTACGGGTCGACGTGGCGAAAGGGCCCGTTCACCTGCGTCGTCGCCCGCGCCGGCGTCACCTGCCGCAACCGCTCGCAGCACGGCTTCACGGTGAGCCGGGCGAGCTATCGCCTGTTCTGACGTGGAGACGACCGGGGTGAGGCGCATCTGCGTGTTCTGCGGCTCCAACCCGGGGCGGCGGCCGGAGTACGCCGGGGCGGCGCGGGAGATGGGGCGCGTGCTGGTGGAGCGGGGGCTGGGGCTGGTGTACGGCGGCGGCAAGGTGGGGCTGATGGGGATCGTCGCCGACACCGTGCTCGCCGGCGGGGGCGAGGTGGCGGGGGTGATCCCCGAGGCGCTGGTGGCGCGCGAGGTGGGGCACGCCGGGCTCACCGCGCTGCACGTCGTGCGCACCATGCACGAGCGCAAGGCGCTGATGGCCGACCTGGCGGACGGATTCGTGGCGCTCCCCGGCGGCTTCGGCACCTTCGAGGAGTTCTGCGAGGTGCTCACCTGGTCGCAGCTCGGCTTCCACCCCAAGCCCTGCGGCCTGCTGAACGTCGCCGGCTACTACGACCCGCTGCTGGCGCTCTTCGACCACGCGGTCGCGGAGGGCTTCGTTCCCCCGCCGCACCGCGCGCTGGTGATCGAGGACACCGATCCCACGCGCCTCCTGGACCGCTTCGCCGCGTTCCGCCCGCCCACCTCCGGCAAGTGGATCTCCCGCGACGAGCGGTGAGCGCTCCCGCGCCGCGCCTGCGCGTGCTGCCGATCATCCCCCATCTCCCGCTTTCCGGGAACGGTTCATGCGCGCGCGGCGGGCATGAGCACGCACCCGGAGCCGCTCGGGCAGGAGCGCAGGGACGCTCCAAGGACGGGATCGCAGCCGGCGCGGCGGGCGATGTTCGGGCTCTTCCGCCTCATCGGAGAGCACGTCCGCGGGTTCCACGCGGCGATCGGCGCACTGCTGATCGTGGCTCTCGCGATCATCCTGGTGTGCGTCGTCTTCTTCGCGATGCTGGCCAACGTGGTGATGGCGGGCGGCACGCAGGAGTTCGACGACGCGGTGCTGCTGTGGATGAACCAGCACGCAAGCCCGGAGCTCACCGACGTCGCGTTGAACGTGTCGGCGCTCGGCGCGGGGATGACGGTGTGGCTGATGGTGATCGTTGCCAGCGTGTTCCTCTGGTCCACCCGCCACCGCTGGTCGGTCGGCCTGCTCTGGGTGTCGATCCTGGGGTCGGGGCTGATCAACTCGTCGATGAAGCTGTTCTTCGAGCGGCCGCGCCCGCAGCTTTTCCCCTGGCGCGCTCCCTACGCGGGGCTGTCGTCCTTCCCCAGCGGACACTCGATGACGGCGATGGTGTGCTATGCCACCCTCGCCTATCTGGTCACCCGCCTCGAAGCCACCCGGTTCCTGCGCCGCTTCACCTTCGCCGTGGCGGCGCTCCTGATCGTGTTGATCGGCCTGTCGCGGATGTACCTGGGCGTGCACTACCCCACAGACGTGCTCGCGGGGTTCACCATGGGGCTGGCATGGGCGGCGTTCTGCGCGCTGGGCCTGGAGGCGCTGCGCTACTTCCGCCACCGCAAGCCCGAGGTCGCCGCCCAGGAGAAGGATCTCGACGCCACCGTCGCCGAGGGCCCGCAGGGGGTGTGAGGCAGCTCTGGTTGTGGGCGAGGTCTCGCTAACAGCGTCTCACCCAGAGACACAGAGTCCCAGAGAGGCTCGATAGCTCTCTCTGCGTCTCCGAGTCTTCGGGTGAGATCAATCGATATTTGAGTATGCAGCGAGCCAGCGCTCACGTTCAGCACGCTCGTCACGCTGCGCTTCAGGATCCAACTCATTCCATGCGCGAGTGAACAGCTCCAGCAACTTTACCTCATCCAGGCTGTCATTATCGTCATCCTTCAGCTCGCAGTCGGCTTGAGGCTCCATCGGCAGTTGCAGGCAAAGTTTGGAGACGTCCGCGGTTTGCGGCCACCGCTGATTCGGATACGTTCGTGCGCGTCTCTCGAGAGCTAACAAGCAAAGACTGAAGATGCCAGACGACCCCATCCTCGCACACGCGCGCGTGGCCGCGGCCGGCAGGGAGCCGGAGCGGTGGCTGCTGGTGCTGCACGGCATCTACGGCGCGGGGCGGAACTGGGGGAGCATCGCCCGGCGGCTGGCGGACGCGCGGCCGGAGTGGGGCGCGGTGCTGGTGGACCTGCGCAACCACGGGCAGTCGCGCGGCTTCGCCGGCCCGCACACCATCGCCGCGAGCGCGGCGGACGTCGACCGGCTGGTGGAGTACCTGGACCTGCACGCCGCGGCCGTCCTCGGCCACTCCTTCGGCGGGAAGGTGGCGTTCACCTACCTCCAGCACCACGGCGACGAGCTGCGCCAGGCGTGGATGGTCGACTCGACGTTCGCCGTGCGCGAGCCGGGCGGCACCGCCTGGAGGATGATCGAGGTGGTGAAGAGCCTGCCGCCCGAGTTCGGCTCCCGCGCCGAGGCGGTGGAGGGGCTGATGGCGCGCGGCTACGCGCAGGGCGTGGCGCAGTGGATGGCGATCAACCTGGAGCCCGCCGACGGCCGCTACCGCTGGCGCCTGGACTTCGCCGCGATGGAGGAGATGCTGCGCGACTTCTTCCGCACCGACCTGTGGAGCGTGGTCGAGCGCCCGCCCCCGGGCGTCGACGTCCACGTCGTCAAGGCTACGGAGTCCGATTCGCTCGACGCCGAGGCCACCGCGCGGGTGGAGGCCGCCGCGCGCGCGAACCCGCGCGTGCACCTGCACCTGCTGGAGGGCGGCCACTGGATCAACACCGACAATCCCGAGGGCGTGCTGAAGCTGCTGGTCGACACCCTTCCCTGAATCCGGCGCGCGCAGCAACGTTGGGATCACTGCGGGGCATCGAACGCGCGTCCCCCCGCGTCCATCCCCCTCGCCCCCGAGCCGCTCATGCGCTCTCCCATCCCCGCCGCCCTCGTCCTTGCTCTCCTCGCCGCCACCCCGGCCTTCGCGCAGCAGGGTCCCGACACCACCTGGACGCCGAACGTCCCGCGCCCGGCCTACACCGGGAACGGCCCACGGGTGGGGATCGACGAGGCGCACCTGAACTTCCACACGGCCACGGGCAACTACCGCCCGTTCGCCACGCTGCTGCGCGCCGACGGCTACCGGGTGGAGGCGAGCACGGCACGCTTCACCCGCGAGTCGCTGGCCGCCTTCGACGTGCTGGTGGTCGCCAACGCGCGCGGCGGAACCGGGGTCGACGCGCTCCTCAACCCCGCGTTCACGCCGGAGGAGTGCGTGGCGGTGCGCGAGTGGGTGCGCGCCGGCGGCTCGCTGCTACTGATCGCCGACCATGCGCCCTTCGGCACCGCCGCGGAGGCGCTGGCGCAGCAGTTCGGCGTCGACATGAGCAAGGGGTGGACCTTCGACACCACGCGCGGCACGGCCGAGGCGAACCCCACCTCGCTGCGCTTCGACCGCGAGAACGGGCTGCTCGGCGACCACCCGATCCTGCAGGGGCGCCACCCTGGCGAGCGGGTGTCGCGGGTGGTCACCTTCACCGGCCAGTCGCTCTCCATCCCCGCCGGTGCCGGCGTGCTCCTCCGCCTCTCGCCCACCGCGCAGGACCGCCAGCCGCCCACCCGCGAAGAGGCGCTGGCCATGGCCGCCCGCCGCCGGCGGATGATCGACAGCCTGACGGCCGTGGTGCGCGCCCGCGGCGGCGACACCACCGCGGTGCTCGCCACCCCCATCCGCGAGGAGGTGTCGGAGCGCTACGCCCCGGCCGCGGGGCGCGCGCAGGGGCTGGCGCTCACCGTCGGCTCCGGCCGCGTGGTCATCCTGGGCGAGGCGGCGATGTTCAGCGCGCAGGTGGTCAACCTCCCTGGCCGCGAGCCCATGCGGATGGGACTCAACGTCCCGGGCCACGACGACCAGCAGTTCGCACTCAACGTCCTGCACTGGCTGTCGCGCCTCTACTGATCAATTCTCACGCAGAGACGCAGAGGCACGGAGAGGGCTCGTGGCCGCCTCTCCGTGCCTCTGCGTCTCTGTGTGAGATGATGCAGCTTTACCCGCGCACTGTGCTCCCGGTGGCGCAAAACCGACGACTCTTGACAGTCGCTTCGGTGCGTGGTGAGATTATTGAAAGCCCTTTGTCACCCGGCAGGCCGAGAAGCCGATGAGCCACGTCGTCGACATCCAGCAAACCCGAAGCGATCCTGCGGCTGACGCCAGGCGCGACGAGGTGCTGCGCGCGGTCGGAGTGCGGATGCCGACGCGGCCGGTGACGGAGCGCCGGCGGTTCATCGCACGTCCGCGTCCACGCTGGCTGGCTGCGCTCATCCGGCTCTTCTCCTGACTGCCGGGCCCGCCGGTGTACTTCGTCGAGACCAGCGCCTGGGTCAGGGCGTACGTCACCGAGCGTGGGAGCGAGACCGCCACCGAGGCGTTCGGGCGTCTGCGCGGTTCCCTCTACACCTCCGAGCTGGTCGCCATCGAGACGCTCGGGACTCTCACCAAGCTCCGGCGTAGCCGCGCCATCACCCGCAAGACCTACCGCAGGCTCAAACGCGAGTTCGAGCTGGATTTCGAGGAGCTCTTCCGCATCGCACCGGTCGCTCCGGAAGCGCTCTCCGCGGCGCTGGAGCTCGTCCACGGGTACCGCGAGACGGCCGCGAACGGGATGGACCTGGTCCACATGGCAACGCTCGAGCACCTGCAGTCGCTGTATCCCCCCGAGACGGTCTACCTGATGAGCGCAGACACCGCACTTGGCCATGTCGCGGCGTCACGCGGCGTGGAGGTGTTCAATCCGGAGACCGACGAGCTGGACTCGTGGTGACGCAGAGACGCAGAGGCACGGAGAGGCGGCCGCATGCCCTCTCCGTGCCTCTGCGTCCCTGCGTGAGATTCTACCGAGCCGGAGCTTTCGAGACGGCAGCGGTGAGCGCCACGCCGACCATGCGGTCGCGGCCCTCGCTCTTGGCCTGGTAGAGCGCGCGGTCGGCGGCCTCCACCAGCGCGTCGGCGTCGACCAGGTCGGTGCCCACCGCCACGCCCACGCTCGCCGTCACCCGCACCGTGCGCCCGCCGGGAGCCGGCACCGCCAGCTCCCGCAGGTGCGTCCGGAAGCGCTCCGCGAAGGCCAGCGCGCCCCCCAGCTCCGAGTCGTACAGCAGCACCGCGAACTCCTCGCCGCCGAAGCGCGCGGGGAGGTCGATGTTGCGCGCCGTGGCCCGCAGCAGCCGGCCCACGCGGGCGAGCACCTCGTCGCCGGTGCGGTGGCCGTAGGCGTCGTTCACCTGCTTGAAGAAGTCCAGGTCGATCATCACCAGCGCCAGCGAGCCGCCGGAGCGCCGCATGCGGTCGGCCTCGCGGCGCAGCGCGTCCTCCAGCACGTGCCGCCGCGAGAGCTCGGTGAGCGGGTCGACCAGCGCGGTGACCTCGGTGAGCGCCCACTTCCCCGCCGTGGCGATCCCCACCGCCACCACGAACACCATGAAGCCGATCCAGAAGAGCGACGGCACCCCGGGGAGCACGTGCGCCACGGGCACGAACTCGTACTCGCTGGCCAGGTCGTAGACGAAGGTGGCGGCGAAGGCCGCCGTGCCCGCCACCAGCAGCCGCGCGTGCGGCCGGTGCGGCGACGCGGCCCGCAGCGCCCGCAGCACGATGGCCAGCATCCCCACCGCCATCCCCACGTCGATCCAGCGGTTGAGCTGCGCCAGCGGCCCCAGCGGGAGCACCGCCGCCACCGCCGCCATCGCCAGGAACGCCGCCGACACCATCCGCTCGCGCAGCCGCACCCGCAGCTCGAAGAGCGCGTAGACCAGCGCCACGAAGAAGGGCCCGCCCGCCAGCAGCGCGATCAGCCCCAGCCGGTACGGGTTGGCGAAGGGGAGCACGAGTTGTGAGATCTGGCTGCTGAAGGTGGCCCCGTAGGCCGAGATCGCCAGCGACACCAGCGCGAAGTACAGGTTCTCGCGCGCGGCGCGGCGGCGCAGCCAGAAGGCCAGGTGGTAGATGCCGATCGCCAGGAAGAAGGCCACCAGCGTGCCGATCACCATGTCGCGGGGCGAGCGGCGGTCGGCCAGCAGGTCGTAGCGGCCCACCTTCACCTCGCCCATCAGCCCGCCGTAGGCGTAGTCGTTGTAGACGCGCACCGCCAGCAGGTGCCGCCCGCCGCGCGCCCGGGCGAGCGCCGCCGCCGGCACCAGGAAGAGCGAGGGGTCCACCCCCTCCATGAACTGCGGGGGGAACGTGCCGCGCCCGCCGATCTTCACCCCGTTCCAGTACACCTCGTAGGCGTCGCCCACGGTGGCGAAGGCCACGCCCAGCGGCGCCTCGGCGCCCGCGCCGGCCGGGAGCGACACCTCGCGGCGGTACCAGCCGAAGCCGTCGTAGTCGGGATGGGCGCTCTCCCACTCGCCGGGAACGGCGATCGTCCCCCAGCCGCGGTCGTCGAAGGCGGGGGAGGCGTACGCGGGCGCGTCACCGCGCGCGAACTTCCAGCTTCCGCCCAGCACCAGCGTGCCCGCAGCGGGCGAGCCGCGCTGCGCGGTCGCCGGCAGCGCGAAGAGCGCCGTCAGGGAGAGAAAGGCGAGGATGCGACGGGTCACGGAATCGGCGAGCCGCCAGGGGAGGGAGGGCAAAACCGCAACGTTATGATACCCATATTGTTGCAGCGGGTCAAGGAATCCGCGGGTTTTCGCCGGGTGGCGGAGGACGATGGGGCCATCCTCGGGGGTGCGCCGGTCCCATGGCGCCGTCGCGCTCCGGGAGGCCCGCGCGGGGCGGGCGTCGTGCAGTTGACGAGGAGCCGGGGGTGGAGGTCACTTCGCGCGGCGCGCCGCCTTGCAGGCGATGGGCCTCCACGATACGTTGCGGCGCCCGCAAAGCGTTGCAGCAAAAGACCGTTCAGGAGCCCAGAGGATATGGCCAACCTTCCCCAGGCCGGCCCGCTCGCCACCTTCGGCGTCGCGGCGGGGCCGCGCTACGGCGAGCAGATCCCCGTGCCCGCGCCGGTGGTCACCGTGGGCCGCGCCGCCGGGTGCGAGGTGGTGATCGACGACGACTCGGTGAGCGCGAAGCACGCCCGCCTGGAGTACGACCTGGGCGCCTGGCGCATCACCGACCTGGGCTCCACCAACGGCACCGCCATCGAGGGGGTGAAGCTCGCCCCCGACGTCCCCACGCCGCTCCCCTACGGCTCCAGCGTGCGCTTCGGCGGGGTGAAGCTGCAGTTCCGCGAGGTGGCCGAGGTGGACTTGGAGGCCGCGCGCGCCGGGTGGGCCGAGCCGGAGAAGGCGGCGACGCTGAAGGAGGAGCGGCGCGGCTTCCGCTTCCCGCTCTGGCTGGCGCTGCTGGTGGTGCTCCTGCTGGCGCTCGTGGCCTGGGCCATCGTGGAGATGTCGCGCCCGGCGCGGCCGGGGCCCATCCCGGTGCCCTCCACCGTCCCGGCCGCGCAGGCGGTCACGCCGTGAAGGCGACCTGGGAGGTCGCGGGCGCCACCGACGTCGGCCGCGTGCGCGCGCACAACGAGGACTCGTTCCTGGTCGACGCGCAGCGCGGTGTCTTCCTGGTGGCGGACGGGATGGGCGGCCACGCGGCGGGCGAGATCGCCAGCGCCATCGCCAGCGAGGCGGTGGGGGCGGCGCTGCGGCAGGGGGTGGACGGGGGGCTGGGCGCGGACGACCTGGGGGTGGTGATGCGCGAGTGCATGCACCAGGCGCACCGCTCCATCCTCAACTACTCGGCCACCAAGCCCGAGACGCGGGGGATGGGCACCACCATGACCGCGCTGGTGGTGTGCGACGACGGCGCCTTCCGCCTGGGCCACATCGGCGACAGCCGGTGCTACGTGCTGCGCGACGGCGAGCTGGAGCAGGTGAGCCGCGACCACACCTGGGTGCAGCGCGAGGTCGACGAGGGGCGCCTCACGCCCATGGGGGCGCGCCGCCACCGCCTGTCGCACGTGCTGACGCGCGCGCTGGGGGCCGACTCGCTCGACGAGCCCGACGTCTACTCGGGGACGCTTCTCCCGGGCGACCTGGTGCTGCTGTGCACCGACGGCCTCACCGGCATGCTCACCGACCGCCTGCTGCGCCGCATCCTCTCGCGCGACGCGGAGCTGCACGAGCTCGTGGCCGACCTGATCGTGAGCGGCAACGAACGGGGCGGGCGCGACAACATCACCGCCGTCCTGGTCCGGGTGCTCTCGGCGGACTGATTCTGATCCTGATACCAGATCCGGGGAAAGATTCGTCTCACGCAGCCGCAGAGACGCAGAGGCACAGAGAGAACCACTCTCCGTGACTCCGCGTCGTCTCTGCGTGAGACGCTTTTGTCAGGGCTTGATTCACAGTGAATTCACGGATTCGTTTGCTGAACGAAACTCCGTAATGCGGATGAGAGGGCCTCTCACGGAGGCACGGAGGATCAGAGTAGAGGGCGCAGGTCTATTGGCGCAGATCGCGAAACCCCTTCTTCCGCAGGTTCCGGCGGACGTGGGCGATGTGCGCCACCTCGGCGGCGTCATCGGTGCGGCGATAGATCACGCGATAGCTGAGAACGATCAGCTCGCGGAGATCCGTTCTCTGGTATTCGGGGACGGTGCGCCCTGAATCGGGAAAGTCGCGCAGGCGGCGGGTGGCCCGGACGATTTCCTGAGTGACGCGGGTGGCGGCTTCGGGGCTGGCGTGTTCGGAGAGGTACTGCCGGATCGCGGAAAGCTCGCGTAGAGCGGTGATGGACCAGATTACGGCGACGGCCATTCGTCCATCAGCCGCTCCACCTCCTCCTGCGTGACGGTGCGGCCCTCGGCCAGGTCGCGCAGGCCCTGCTCCACGCCCGCCATCACTGACACGTGATAGGCGATGTCAGCGAGGGTGACGTCGTCCGGCAGGCGCCGGAGCATCTCGATCACCTCGTCCTTGGCGGCGGTGGCCAGGTCGGGCATGGCTCCTCCAGGTCGGATGTGTGGTTGACCGAGACAAGTCTACACATCGGCATGATGCCGGCCAACCCCGCGCACGAAAGCCGCCACCGCCCGGACATGGCACATGGATCCCAGAGAGATCAGAGGCTGCGGGCGTGCACCTCTTCCTCGGTGAGGCCGTAGAGGGGCGGGGTGGGGACGCGGAGGAGGTTGAGCATCAGGTAGATCTGGCCGCGGTGGTGGACCTCGTGCTCCACCATCGCGCGCAGCCACTTCCAGGCGGCCATGGTGGCGCCGCCGGGGGTGGTCGCGGGGCCGCGGAGCTCCTCCGGCGTCAGGGTGCGCAGGAGCTCCGCGGCCTCGGCGTGCATCCGGTCCAGGTAGGCGAGCACCGCGTCCCTGCCGTCCGCCAGCTCGCGGCCGTGGCCGGGGTAGCGGCTGGGGCGGCCGCAGGCGTTCTCGGCGAACATCCACCGCTCGATCGCCGCCAGGTGGCGCACGATGTCGCCGAAGGTGAACGCCCCCTCGCGCGGCGCCCACTCGATGTGCTCCGGCGGGATGCACTCCACCACCCGCCGCGTCCGCCCGCGGATCCCCTCGAAGTAGCCCAGGAAGGGTCCGATCGCGGTGATTTCCATCAGGTGCGTCTCAAGGTGAGATTTCGCTGGAAGCCTGCTGTGTCATCCCGAGGCCCGACTTCACCAGAATCCGCCCGACACCGATTTCCGCAGGGCCGAGGGATCTGATCGGCTCGCCGCGAGGCTGGCTGCGGAAGCCGCACGTCGACCGCTGGACGAACGTCGCTGGTCGGCACCGCGCCGCTGCCGCGCCCTGGCCACGTGGCGGCCGCGGCCAGATCCTTCGGGCCTGCCGTCCCTCGGCGCATCCGTGGCTACGCGCGGCCGGCCCTCAGGATGACACCGCGGTAGGGGTGGCCTGGCGGTGAACGGTGCCGTTCAGCGGGCGCGGGTGCCGAAGGCGGCGCGGGCGAGGCGCTTGAGCAGGGCGAGCTGCTTCGGGCGATAGGGGAACCAGAAGAGCTCGCGCCGGAGCGCCAGGCGCGTGTCGGCGACCGCCTTCACCTGGGCGAACTCCAGCAGCCCCTCGTCGCCCATCATCCGCCCGAAGCCGCTCTGCTTGACGCCGCCGTAGGGGAGCTCGGGGATGCCGAAGTTGATCAGCACGTCGTCGATCATCACCATCCCCGCCTGCAGCCGGCGCGCGATGCGGCGGCCCTTCTCGCGGCTCTTCGTCCACACGCTGGCGTTCAGGCCGAAGGGGCCCGCGTTGGCCACGCGCACCGCCTCGTCCTCGTCCTTCACCCGCACCAGCGGAAGCACGGGGCCGAAGGTCTCGCTGGTGTTCAGCGCCATCTCCGGCGTGGCGTCCAGGATCAGCGTGGGGGCGTAGACCGGCCCCTCCTCGCTCGTCACCTTCCCGCCCATCACCACCCGCGCCCCGCGCGCCGCCGCGTCGTCCACCGCGCGCTGGATGATGGCGCGCTGCGGGGGATGGATCAGCCGCCCCACGTCGACGTCGTCGCCGCGGCCCACGCGCAGCGCCTCCATCTCCCGCCGCACCGCCGCGGCGAAGCGGTCGTAGATGCGCTCCGGCACCAGGGCGCGCTCCACCGACATGCAGATCTGCCCGGCGTTGCTCATCGACCCCCACACCACCCCGGCGGCCGCCCGGTCCAGGTCCGCGTCTTCGCAGACGATGGTCACGTCGTTGGCGCCGAGCTCCATCACCACCGGGGTGAGGGTCTCCGCCGCGCCGGCCAGGATCTTCCGCCCGGTGGCCGGGGAGCCGATGAAGGCGATCTTCTGCACCCCCGCGCGCACCAGCGCCGCCCCGGCCTCGCCGCGCCCCTGCACCACCTGCACGAGGTCGGGATGTTCGGGGATGGCCTGGCGGACGAGCTCGGCCAGCAGCGCCCCCGTCCGCGGCGTGACCTCCGACGGCTTGATCACCACGGCGTTGCCGGCGAAGAGCGCCGCCACCATGGGGATCCCCGGCATGGAGAAGGGGAAGTTCCAGGGCGAGATCACCCCCACCACGCCGTAGGGCTCGTAGGTCTTCGTCCCGCGCTTGTTGACCAGGATGCCGGTGCCGACGCGCCGGGGCCGCAGCACCCGCGGCGCGCGCTTCTCGTACGCCTTGATCAGCCCGGCGACGATCATCACCTCGTGGCCGAGCGCCTCCACCGCCGGCTTCCCCGTCTCCTCGCGGACCACGGCGACCACGTCGTCCATCCGCCGCACCAGCAGCCCGCGGAGCGCGCGCATCCGGCGCACCCGCTCGCGCACGGAGAGCGCGCCCCAGGCTACCTGGGCTTGGCGGGCGCGCTCCACCGCCGCCCGCACCCCGTCCTCTACGGACGGCGTCGCGACCGGCGGCGCGGCGGCGGGGGCGGCTTCTTCGACGATCGTGCTCATATGGGCGGCTCTGCGGAAGGTACGAGCGTAATCGGGTTTCGAAGGTTACCCGCGTCTGGATGGCGCGTCAACGACCGCAAATCGCTGAATCTGGCTCATTTCCGGGCACCTGCGCGATCCGCGGCCGTGGCGCCCTCTCCCCTGCGCCTTGGAGCGCAATTCCCTCTCCCGTACCGGGCCCGTACCGGGAGAGGGGGGAGGACGCGGCAGTGGCGTCGCCTGCGGGCCGCCGTGCGGAAATCGCCTCCGCGTTGCCGGTTCGGGTGGCACAGGCGGCGGGGAATTCAACCTCTCCCGGTACGGGTGTGGTGGCGAGCCTGAGCGAGCCGGAGAGGGCGCCGAGCCGGAGCGGTCACCGAAGTCGAAGTAGTCGCTAAACCTCACAACAGCAACGTGTTGGCCTAATTCGCGGCCCATGATTTGCAGCCTTTCACCGCCCCATTCCGTCGGGCGACGGGAGACGCATCCACCATCATCGGGAGGGACACGATGCGAGGCTACGGACGGGACTACGAGCACCGCAACTGGCTGGACCGCGCGGAAGACACGGTGCGCGGCTGGTTCGGCGGGGGGCGCGACTACGACCGCGACTACGGCTGGAGCGGCGGCCGCGACGTGCCGCACCGCGACTGGCTCCGCGGGCCCGACCGCGCCCGCGGCGAAGGCTATCGCACCAACAACTGGAACAACCAGCACGCCAACTGGGGGACGGTGGACCGTGCCGGCGGGTACTACGGCATGGACTACGAGGACCGCGAGGTCTACCGCGTGGGCGGCACCGGCTACGACCGCGACTTGGGCCGCGACCGCGGGCGGATGCAGGGCGGGATGGGCCGGGAGATGGGCGGTGGCTGGATGGGCGGCCGCGGCACCTCCGGCGGCATGCGCGGCCGCGGGATGATGCGCGGCACCGGCCAGGGCGACACCTGGATGGGCGAGGAGTACGGCGGCGGCTTCGGCGCCTCGGGCGGCTGGGGCGACTACGGCCGCGGCGCGTACGGCGGCTCGGCGTGGCGCGGCTCCAACGCCGGCGGCGTGGAGCCCGGCCGCTACTTCCGCGGCTACGGCAACGGCTCCACCGGCGGCCACGGCTACGAGCCGTACTGATACCATCTCTGCCAAATAACTGTGCATTGGTAAAGACCAGCACAGATGGGTTTCACACGGAGTCAACGGAGTCAACGGAGGAACTGCCTGGCTTTCTCCGTTGACTCCGTTGACTCCGTTGACTCCGTTGACTCCGTTGACTCCGTGTGAGTCCTATCCGTT
>JBJMPM010000148.1:0-13794 GCA_045803205.1 Longimicrobiaceae bacterium | reverse complement strand
GTCCGGCCCCGCTCCGCCCCGCCGACACGACTCCGACGGGCCCGGCCGGCCCGTTCACCGCGACCATCGTTTTCGCCCCATGACGTTGACTCCGTCGGTTGCCGACGCGGAAAGACTGCTGAAGCTCGCCCGGGCCGCCAGGCTCCAGCGCAGCTCGGTGACGGCGCCCATCGAGCCGGTGGAGCGTGGCGGGCGGCTGCCGCTCTCCTTCGCGCAGCAGCGGCTCTGGTTCCTGGAGCAGCTCGGCGGCCTGGGCGACACGTACCACATCCCCACGCGGCTGCGGCTGAGAGGCGAGCCGGACCGCGCGGCGCTGCGGCGTGCGCTGGACGCGGTTCTCGCGCGCCACGAGGCGCTGCGCACGACGTTCGTGGAGGTGGAGGGCGAGCCGGTGCAGCGCATCGCGCCGCCGGGCGGCTTCCGCCTGGTCGAGCACGACCTCGGCGGGCACCCGGAGGCCGCGGCGGAGCTGCGCCGGCTGGCGGCCGAGGAGGCAGGCGCGCCCTTCGACCTGGAGCACGGGCCGCTGATCCGCGGGCGCCTGGTCCGTCTGTCGACGGACGACCACGTCCTGCTCATCACCATGCACCACATCGTCTCCGACGGCTGGAGCATGGAGGTGCTGAAGCGTGAGCTGGGCACGCTCTACGACGCCTTCCGCCGCGGCGAGGCGAATCCCCTCCCCCCGCTCGCGGTGCAGTACGCCGACTACGCGGCCTGGCAGCGGAAGTGGGTGGATGGCGAGGTGCTCCGGCGGCAGGCGGAGTACTGGAAGACGACGCTCTCCGGCGCGCCCGGGCTGCTGGAGCTCCCCGCCGCCCGTCCGCGCCCCGCGCGGCAGGACTTCTCCGGCGGCGAGATCCGGATCGACCTGGGCGAGGAGCTCACGGCGGGGCTGAAGGCGCTGGGCCAGCGCCGCGGCACCACGCTCTTCATGACGCTGCTGGCGGGGTGGGCCGCGGTGCTGGGCCGCCTGTCGGGGCAGCAGGACGTGGTCGTCGGCACCCCCAGCGCCAACCGGGGGCGCGCGGAGATCGAGGGGCTGATCGGCTTCTTCGTCAACACCCTCGCGCTGCGCGTGGACCTCTCCGGCTCGCCCACCGTGGCGGAGCTGCTGGCGCGGGTACGGGCGCGGTCGCTGGGGGCGCAGCAGAACCAGGACATCCCCTTCGAGCAGGTGGTGGAGCTCGTCCACCCCGCGCGCAGCCTGGCGCACACGCCGCTCTTCCAGGTGATGTTCGCCTGGCAGAACGCGTCGGAGGGCCGGCCGGAGCTCTCCGGCCCCGGCCTGGGGGGCGTGGGCCCGGCCTCGCAGGCGACGGCGAAGTTCGACCTGTCGCTCGCGCTGGGGGAGGCGGGCGGGCGCATCGTCGGGAGCCTTACCTACGCCACGTCGCTGTTCGAGCAGGCCGCCATCGAGCGCCACCTGGCGTACCTGCGCCGGGTGCTGGAGGCGATGGTCGCCGACGACCTCCAGTCGGTGGACGCGCTCCCGCTGCTGCCGGAGGCCGAGCGGCGCCGGGTCGTGGAGGAGTGGAACCGGACGGAGGCCGAGTACCCGCGGGACGCGTGCGTGCACGAGCTCTTCGAGGCGCAGGTGGAGCGCGCGCCGGACGCGTTGGCGGTGGCCTTCGCCGAAGGCGAGGCGCTGAGCTATGCGGAGCTGAACCGGCGGGCGAACCGCCTGGCGCACCACCTCCGCGCGCTGGGCGTGGGGCCGGACGCGCGGGTGGCCATCTGCGTGGAACGCACCCCGGAGATGGTGGTGGGGGTGCTGGGGGTGCTCAAGGCGGGCGGCGCCTGGGTGCCGCTCGACCCCGGCTATCCGGCCGAGCGCCTGCGTTCCATGCTCTCCGACAGCGCGCCCACGGTCGTGCTGACGCAGACGCCCATCGCCGCCGCGCAGGAGGGGCTGTTCGCGGGGATGGAGGCCGAGGTGCTGGCGCTCGACGCGCCGGAGTGGCGGGAGCAGCCGGCCACGAACCCGGAGCGCGGGGAGCTCGGCCCGGCGCACCTGGCCTACGTGATCTACACCTCGGGCTCGACCGGAACGCCCAAGGGCGTGATGGTCGCGCACCGGAACGTGGCCGGCCTGGTCGCCGCCCAGGCCCGTGCCCTGGGCGTGGACGCGGCGAGCCGGGTCCTGCAGTTCGCGTCGTTCAGCTTCGACGCGTGGGTGTTCGAGATGGTGATGGCCCTGTGCGGGGGCGCATCGCTGCACCTTCCATCGGGCGCGGACCTCCTCGCGGGCGAAGCGCTGGAGCGGGTGGTGGCGCAGGGGCGGATCACGCACGTGACCCTTCCCCCCGCCGTGCTCCCCACCCTCTCGCCCGACGGCGGGCTCGCCTCCGTCCGCACCCTGGTGCTCGCGGGCGAGGCGCTGGCGGAGGCGGCGGTGAAGCGGTGGGCCGGGGGAAGGCGGATGCTCAACGCCTACGGGCCGACCGAGGCGGCGGTGTGGACCACGTTCCACGAGTGCCGGGCCGACGAGGGCGGGGACCCGCCGATCGGCCGTCCGATCGCCAACGCGCGGGTCTACGTCCTGGACGGGGGCGGCGCGCCGGCGCCGGTGGGGGTGGCGGGGGAGCTGTACATCGGCGGCGCCGGCGTGGCGCGCGGCTACCTGGGCCGCCCGGCGCTGACGGCGGAGCGCTTCGTGGCCGATCCCTTCGGCTGCGAGCCCGGTGCGCGGCTGTACCGCACGGGCGACCGGGTGCGCTGGCGCCCGGACGGGAGCCTCGAGTTCCTGGGGCGCGCCGACTTCCAGGTGAAGGTGCGCGGCTTCCGCATCGAGCCGGGCGAGATCGAGGCGCGGCTGCGGGAGCACGCGGGCGTCCGCGAGGCGGCGGTCGTCGCGCGCGAGAACGAGGCGGGCGACCGGCGGCTGGTGGCGTACTGGGTGGGCGGCGCCGTCGCGATCGATGCGCTGCGGGCGCACCTCTCCGAGCGCCTGCCGGAGCACATGGTGCCGGCCGCGTACGTCCACCTCGATGCGCTGCCGCTCACGCCCAACGGCAAGGTGGACCGCAAGGCGCTCCCCGCGCCGGAGGGAGACGCCTACGCGCGGCGCGGCTACGAGGCGCCGCAGGGGGAGACGGAAGCGGCGCTGGCGGAGATCTGGCGCGAGCTGCTGAAGGTGGAGCGGGTGGGCCGTTGGGACCACTTCTTCGAGCTGGGCGGCCACTCGCTGCTGGCGGTGCAGGTGATCTCGCGCGTGCGGCAGGTGCTGGACGTGGAGGTGGGGATCGCCGACCTGTTCGAGAAGCCGGTGCTCTCCGCGTTCGCCCAGCACGTCGTCCACGCGCAGCTCGCCCAGTTCGACCCGGAGGAGCTCGCGCGAAACGGGGCCGGAGGGCCCCGCCTCGCCGCCCGCCGACACGACTCCGGCGGGCCCGGCCGGCCCGCTCACCGCGACCCTCGTGCTCGCCCCATGACGTCGACTCCGCCGGCTACCGACGCGGAAAGGCTGCTGAAGCTCGCCCGGGCCGCCAGGCTCCAGCGCAGCTCGGCGGTGGCGCCCATCGAGCCGGTGGAGCGTGGCGGCGCGCTCGCGCTCTCCTTCGCGCAGCAGCGGCTCTGGTTCCTGGAGCGGATGGGGGAGCTGGGCAGCACGTACCACATCCCCACGCGGCTGCGGCTGGGAAGGGAGCTGGACCGGGCGGCGCTGCGGCGTGCGCTGGACGCGATGCTCGCGCGCCACGAGACGCTGCGCACGACCTTCGTGGAGGTGGAGGGCGAGCCGGTGCAGCGCATCGCGGAGGAGAGCCGGTTCCACCTCCTGGAGCACGACCTGGGCGAGCACCCGGACGCCGCGGCGGAGCTGCGCCGGCTGGCGGCCGAGGAGGCGGACGCGCCCTTCGACCTGGAGCAGGGGCCGCTCATCCGCGGCCGCCTGGTCCGGCTGCCGGCGGACGACCACGTGCTGCTCGTCACCATGCACCACATCGTCTCCGACGGCTGGAGCATGGGGGTGTTCAACCGCGAGCTGGGCGCGCTCTACGGCGCCTTCCGCCGCGGCGAGCCCGATCCGCTCCCCCCGCTCCCGGTGCAGTACGCCGACTACGCGGCCTGGCAGCGGAAGTGGGTCGCCGGCGAGGTGCTCCAGCGGCAGGCGGAGTACTGGAAGGAGACGCTGGCCGGCGCGCCCGAGCTGCTGGAGCTTCCGGCCGACCACCCGCGTCCCGCCCGGCAGAGCCACGCGGGCGCGTACCTGGAGACGGAGCTGGACGAGGCGCTCACCGCCGGGCTCAAGTCGCTCGGCCTTCGGCACGGCACCACCCTCTTCATGACCGTGCTCGCCGGGTGGGCCGCGGTGCTGGGCCGCCTCTCGGGGCAGCACGACGTGGTCGTCGGCACGCCCAGCGCCAACCGTGGGCGCGCGGAGATCGAGGGGCTGATCGGCTTCTTCATCAACACCCTCGCCCTGCGCGTGGACCTCTCCGGCTCGCCCACCGTGGAGGAGCTGCTGGGGCAGGTACGGGCACGCTCGCTGGGGGCGCAGCAGAACCAGGACATCCCCTTCGAGCAGGTGGTGGAGCTCGTCCAGCCTGCGCGCACCCTGGCGCACACGCCGCTCGTCCAGGTGATGTTCACCTGGCAGGACGCGTCGGAGGCCCGGCGGGAGCTCCCCGGCCGCAGGCGGGTGGGCGTGGGCGTGGGCGCGGCGTCACCCGCGGCGGCGAAGGTCGACCTGTCGCTCACGCTGTGGGAGGCGGGCGGGCGCATCGTGGGCGGCGCCACGTACGCCACGGCGCTCTTCGAGCAGGCGACGGTGGAGCGCTGGCTGGGCTACCTGCGGCGGGTGCTGGAGCAGATGGTGGCCGACCATGCGCAGGCGGTGGACCGGCTCGAGCTGCTGGACGCGGCCGAGCGGCGCCTGGTGCTGGAGGAGTGGAACCGCGCGGAGGGCGAGGTGCCGCGGGACACCTGCGTGCACGCGCGCTTCGAGGCGCAGGTGGCGCGCACGCCCGACGCCGTCGCCCTGGTCTTCGAGGAGCGCTCGCTGACGTACGCGGAGCTGAACGAGCGCGCCAACCGTCTGGCGCACCACCTCCGCGGGCGCGGCGTGGGGCCCGACGTGCGGGTGGCGGTCTGCATCGAGCGCAGCCCGGAGCTGATGATCGCCTTCCTGGCAGTGCTGAAGGCGGGGGGCGCGTACGTCCCGCTGGACCCGGGCGACCCCGAGGAGCGGCTGCGCCACATGCTGGACGACGGCGCCCCCGCGGCGCTGCTGGTCCACGCCGGGACCGCCGCGCGCTTCGCCGGCGAGGCCCTCCCGGTGATCGACCTCGATGCCGGCGCGCGGGAGTGGGCGGACGAGTCCGCGGCGAATCCCGCCCGGGAGGAGGTGGGGCTTACGCTCGGCCACCTGGCGTACGTCATCTACACCTCCGGCTCCACCGGCCGCCCCAAGGGGGTGATGGTGGAGCACCGCGCGCTGGCCAACGTCATGGGGTGGATGGGCGAGGCGTGGCCGCTCGGCGCGCACGACGTGGTGCTGCAGAAGACGCCGGTGAGCTTCGACGCCTCGGCGCGCGAGCTCTTCCCGCCGCTGCTGGCGGGCGCGCGGATGGTGATCGCGCGCCCGGGCGGGCACCGCGATCCCGCGTACCTGGTCGAGACGATCCGCCGCGAGGGCGTCACCACGCTGCACTTCGTCCCCACCATGCTCGGGTTCCTGCTGGAGGAGCCGGGGATCGAGCGGTGCACCTCCATCGCCCGCGTGGTGTGCGGCGGCGAGGCGCTCCCGGCCGCCCTGGCGCGGCGCGCGGCGGAGCTGCTGCCGAACGCGGAGCTGCACAACGTCTACGGACCCACCGAGGCCGCCGTGGACGTCACCTGGCTGCGTTGCCCGGCGGAAGTCGCGGGGCCGCACGTCTCCATCGGCCGGCCGATGGCCGGCTGCCGCGCCTATTTCCTGGATCGTACCGGCCAGCCGGTACCCGCCGGGGTGGCCGGCGAGCTGTACCTGGGCGGGGCGCAGGTGGCGCGCGGGTACCTGGGCCGCGCGGCGCTGACGGCGGAGCGCTTCGTCCCCGACCCCTTCGGCGGCGAGCCGGGGGCGCGGCTCTACCGGACGGGGGACCTGGGGCGGTGGCTGTCGGACGGGACCATCGAGTTCCTGGGGCGCAACGACTTCCAGGTGAAGGTGCGCGGCTTCCGGATCGAGCTGGGCGAGATCGAGGCGCGGCTGCGGGAGCACGCGGGCGTCCGCGAGGCGGTGGTCGTCGCGCGCGAGAACGAGGCGGGCGACCGGCGGCTGGTGGCGTACTGGGTGGGCGACGCGGTCGAGATCGATGCGCTGCGGGCGCATCTCTCCGGGCGGCTGCCGGAGCACATGGTGCCGGCGGCGTTCGTGCGGCTGGAGGCGCTGCCGCTCACGTCCAATGGAAAGCTGGACCGCAAGGCCCTGCCCGCGCCGGAGGGAGACGCCTACGCGCGGCGCGGCTACGAGGCGCCGGTGGGGGAGACCGAGCAGGCGCTGGCGGAGATCTGGGGGCAGCTGCTGGGCGTGGAGCAGGTGGGCCGCCGGGACCACTTCTTCGAGCTGGGCGGCCACTCGCTGCTCGCCGTCCGCGTGATCTCCCGCGTACGCCAGGTGCTGGGTGCGGAGGTGGGGATCGCCGACCTGTTCGAGCGCCCAGTGCTGGCGGATCTCTCGCGCGCCATCGAAGACGCCGCCCGCACCGAGCTCCCGCCGATCGAGCGCGTGGACCGGAGCGGGCGGCTGCCGCTCTCCTTCGCGCAGCAGCGGCTCTGGTTCCTGGAGCAGATGGGGGACCTGGGCAGCACGTACCACGTCGCCACCCGTCTGCGCCTGCAGGGGGAGCTGGACCGGGGCGCGCTCGTCCGCACCCTCGACCGCCTCGTGGAGCGCCACGAGGCGCTGCGCACGACGTTCGTGGAGGTGGAGGGCGAGCCGGTGCAGCGCATTGCGCCGCCGGGCGGCTTCCACCTCCTGGAGCACGACCTGGGCGGGCACCCGGCCGCGGGGGCGGAGCTGCGCCGCCTGGTCGCGGAGGAGTCGAACGCGCCCTTCGACCTGGAGCACGGGCCGCTGATCCGCGGGCGGCTGGTGCGCATGGCCGAAGACGACCACGTCCTGATGGTGACGATGCACCACATCGTCTCCGACGGGTGGAGCAGGGGGGTGTTCACCCGGGAGCTGAGCGTGCTCTACGGCGCGTTCAGCCGCGGCGAGCCCGATCCCCTTCCCCCGCTCCCGGTGCAGTACGCGGACTACGCGGCCTGGCAGCGGAAGTGGGTCGACGGCGAGGTGCTGCGGGAGCAGGCGGAGTACTGGACGCAGACGCTCGCCGGCGCGCCGGAGCTGCTGGAGCTGCCCACCGACCGTCCGCGTCCCGCGCGGCAGGACCACGCCGGGGCCAACGTGGGGGTCGTCCTGGGCGAGGAGCTCACGGCCGGGCTGAAGGCGCTCGGCCAGCGCCACGGCACCACGCCGTTCATGACGCTGCTGGCCGGGTGGGCCGCGTTGCTGGCGCGGCTGTCGGGCCAGGACGACGTGGTCGTCGGCACGCCCAGCGCCAACCGCGGGCGCGCGGAGATCGAGGGGCTGATCGGCTTCTTCATCAACACCCTCGCCCTGCGCGTGGACCTCTCCGGCTCGCCCACCGTGGCGGAGCTGCTGGGGCGGGTGAAGGAGCGGTCGCTGGGCGCGCAGCAGAACCAGGACATCCCCTTCGAGCAGGTGGTGGAGCGGGTGCAGCCGGTGCGCAGCCTGGCGCACACGCCGCTCTTCCAGGTGATGTTCTCCTGGCAGAACGCGTCGGAGGGCCGGCTCGAGCTCCCCGGTCTCAGGCTGGGAGGCGTGGGCTCGGCGTCGTCGCACGCGACGGCGAAGTTGGAGGGCTCAGGGTCGCACGCGACGGCGAAGTTCGAGGGCTCGGAGTCGCACGCGACGGCGAAGTTCGACCTGTCGCTCACGCTCTGGGAGGCGAACGGGCGCATCGTGGGGGCCGTGGAGTACGCGACGGCGCTGTTCGACCGGGCCACCGTCGAGCGCCACCTGGCGTACCTGCGCCGGGTGCTGGAGGCCATCGTCGCCGGCGACCTCCAGGCCGTGGACGCGCTCCCGCTCCTGCCGGAGGACGAGCGGCGCCGGGTGGTGGAGGAGTGGAACGCGACCGACGCCGCGTATCCCCTCGAGCTGTGCGTCCACGAGCGGTTCGAGGCGCAGGCGGCGCGCGCGCCGGGCGCGGCGGCGGTGGTCTTCGAGGGCGGCGAGCTCACCTGCGCCGAGCTGAACGCCCGCGCCAACCGCCTGGCGCACCACCTCCGCGCCCTGGGCGTGGGTCCGGACGCACGGGTGGCGATCTGCGTGGAGCGCGGCCCGGCGATGGTGATCGGGCTCCTGGCCATCCTCAAGGCCGGAGGGGCCTACGTGCCGCTCGACCCGGGCTATCCGGCGGAGCGGCTGCGCTACATGCTCCACGACAGCGCGCCCGCGGCCGTGCTCACGCAGGGCTCGCTGGAGGGGGTGGAGGCGCTGTTCGCGGGCGTGGACGTGCCGGTGATCGACCTGGAGGGCACGGAGTGGGCGGGGTGCCCGGCGACCGACCCGGGGCGCGCGGGGCTCACTCCCGGGCACCTGGCGTACGTGATCTACACCTCCGGCTCCACGGGCACGCCCAAGGGGGTGGGTGTCGAGCACCGGAGCCTGGCGAACCACACCGCGTGGCAGGCCGGCGCCTTCGGGATCGGCCCGGACGACACGGTGCTGCAGCGCACCTCCATCTCCTTCGACGCGTCGGTGTGGGAGCTGTGGACGCCGCTGGCCACCGGCGCGCGGCTCCACCTGCTCCCGCCCGCGGCGGCGAAGGACCCGGCCGCGATCGGGCGCGCCGTCGAGGAGGGCGGCGTCACCGTCGCGCAGTTCGTCCCCACCCTGCTGCAGGCCGTCCTGGCCTCTCTCCCGGAGGGCGGATCGCTCCCCTGCCGCCTCCTCTTCTGCGGCGGCGAGCCGCTTTCCGCCGCGCTGGTGGCGGAGGCGCGGGCGGCCGGGGCGGGGGAGGTGGTGAATCTCTACGGCCCCACCGAGGCGACCATCGACTCCACCTGGCACCGGTGCGGCGCGGACGAGCGCGCGCCCTCCATCGGGCGTCCGGTCGCCAACGCGCGGGTCTACCTGCTGGACGCGCGGGGCGAGCCGGTGCCGGTGGGCGTGGCGGGCGAGCTCTACGTCGGGGGTGCCGGGGTGGCGCGCGGCTACCTGGGCCGGCCGGAGCTGACGGCGGAGCGCTTCGTCGCCGACCCGTTCTCCGCCGACCCCGGCGCGCGGATGTACCGCACGGGCGACCGGGCGCGGTGGCTGGCGGACGGGACCCTCGAGTTCCTGGGCCGCACCGACTTCCAGGTGAAGATCCGCGGCTTCCGCGTCGAGCCGGGCGAGATCGAGGCGCGGCTGGCCGAACATCCCCAGGTGCGCGAGGCCGTCGTCCGGGTCCGCGAGGACGCGCCGGGCGAGAAGCGGCTGGTGGCGTACGTCGTGGGCGCGGACTCCGTCACGGCCGATGCGCTGCGGGCGCACCTCTCGGAGCGCCTGCCGGAGCACATGGTGCCGGCGGCGTACGTGCGCCTGGACGCGCTCCCGCTGACGCCGAACGGAAAGCTCGACCGCAAGGCGCTCCCCCCTCCCGAGGCGGACGCGTACGCGGCGCGGGAGTACGAGCCGCCGGCGGGCGAGACCGAGGCGGTGCTGGCGGAGATCTGGGCCGAGGTGCTGCGCGTGGACGGCGTGGGCCGCCGCGACAACTTCTTCGACCTGGGCGGCCACTCACTCCTCGCCGTGCAGGTGATCTCGCGGGTGCGGCAGGTGCTGGAGGTGGAGGTGGCGCTGGGCGAGGTGTTCACCCGGCCCGTGCTGGCGGACTTCGCGCGCGAGCTGGAGGCGCGCTCGCGCGCCGCGCTGCCGCCGATCGAGCCCGCGGACCGCCAGGCGGCTCTCCCGCTCTCCTTCGCGCAGCAGCGGCTCTGGTTCATCGACCGGCTGGAGGGCGCCGGCGCGGCGTACCACATGTCCACGCGCCTGCGCCTGCAGGGCGAGCTGGACCGGGCCGCGCTGGTCCGCGCGCTGGACCGGATCGTGGCGCGCCACGAGGCGCTGCGCACCACCTTCGTGGAGACGGACGGCGGTCCCGTGCAGCGGATCGCCCCGGCGGAGGCGAGCGCCTTCCACCTCGTGGACCACGATCTCCGCGGGCGCGCCGACGCCGGGGCGGAGCTGCGCCGGGTGCTGGCGGAGGAGGCCGGCGCGCGGTTCGACCTGGCGCACGGGCCGCTGATCCGCGGGCGGCTGGCGCGGATGGCGGACGACGACCAGGTGCTGCTCCTCACCATGCACCACATCGTCTCCGACGGGTGGAGCATGGGGGTGCTCACCCACGAGATCGGCGCGCTCTACGCCGCCTTCCGCGCCGGCCTCCCCGATCCGCTCCCGCCGCTCCCGGTGCAGTACGCCGACTACGCGGCGTGGCAGCGGCGCTGGGTGGAGGGCGAGGTGCTGCGGCGGCAGGCGGAGTACTGGGAAGAGACGCTGGCCGGCGCGCCCGAGCTGCTGGAGCTCCCCACCGACCACCCGCGGCCGGCGCGGCAGGACTTCGCCGGCGGCGCGCTCGGCATCGAGCTGGGCGCGGAGCTGGCCGCCGCGCTGAAGGCGCTCTCGCGGCGGCACGGCACCACGCTCTTCATGACGCTCATGGCCGGCTGGGCGGCGGTCCTCTCCCGCCTGTCGGGGCAGGACGACGTGGTGGTCGGCACCCCCTCGGCCAACCGCGGCCGGCGCGAGATCGAGGGCCTGGTCGGCTTCTTCGTCAACACCCTGGCCCTGCGCGTGGACCTCTCCGGCTCTCCCGTGGTGGCCGAGGCGCTGGCGCGGGTGAAGGCGCGTGCGCTGGAGGCGCAGGCCAACCAGGACATCCCCTTCGAGCAGGTGGTGGAGCGGGTGCAGCCGGCGCGGAGCTTGGCGCACACCCCGCTCTTCCAGGTGATGTTCGCCTGGCAGAGCGCGCCGAGGCGGCAGCTCGAGCTGCCGGGGCTGGCGCAGGCTTCGCTGGGGCCGGCGCCGCGCCCGGGATCGGCGCCGGGGCCGGAGCCGGGGCCGGAGCCGCAGACGACGGCCAAGTTCGACCTGATGCTGTCGCTGGGTGAAGCCGGCGGCCGGATCGCGGGCGGGGTGGAGTACGCCACGTCGCTGTTCGAGCGCGAGACGGTGGGGCGCTGGCTGGGCTACCTCCGCCGCGTGCTGGAGGCGATGGCCGCGGACGACGGCGCGAGCGTCGAGCGCCTGCCGATGCTCTCCGAGGGAGAGCGCGCCCGGGTGCTGCGGGAGTGGAACGCGACGGAGGCGGAGATCCCGCGCGAGGCGTGCATCCACGAGCTCTTCGAGGCGCAGGTGGAGCGCACGCCCGGCGCGACGGCGCTCGTCTTCGAGGGCGAGCGGCTGGCGTACGCGGAGCTGAACGCGCGTGCGAACCGGCTCGCCCACCATCTCCGCGCGCTGGGTGTGGGCCCCGACGCGCGGGTGGGGATCTGCGTGGAGCGGAGCGTGGAGATGGTCGTCGGCCTCCTCGCCATCCTCAAGGCGGGCGGCGCGTACGTCCCGCTCGACGCCGGCTACCCGGTCGAGCGTCTGCGCAGCATGGTGGAGGACAGCCTCCCCGCCGTCCTCCTCACCCACCCGCCGCTGGCCGGCACCGCCGCGGCGCTGGCGGCGGGTCCGGATCTCCCCGTGGTCGACCTCGCCGGCGACGCGGCGTGGGCGCACCTCCCGGACGCGAACCCCGGCCGCGGCGCCCTGACGCCGCGGAGCCTGGGGTACGTGATCTTCACCTCCGGCTCCACCGGGCGGCCGAAGGGGGTGATGCTGGAGCACGGGAGCCTGGTCAACCGGCTCCAGTGGATGCAGGACCGCTACGCGATGACGCCCGGCGAGGCGCTCCTGCAGAAGACGCCCTTCTCCTTCGACGTCTCGTTCTGGGAGTTCTTCTGGCCGCTGATGGTGGGCGCCCGGCTGGTGGTGGCCCGCCCGGGCGGGCACCGCGAGCCGGCCTACCTGGCCGAGACGATCCGCCGCGAGGGCGTCACCACGGCGCACTTCGTCCCCTCCATGCTCCAGCTCTTCCTGGAGCACCCGGACGCCGAGGCGTGCGCCGGGCTGCTGCGCGTCCCGGTCAGCGGCGAGGCGGTCCCGGCCGCGCTCGTCCGCCACTTCCACGAGCGGCTCCCGGGGGTGCAGCTCACCAACCAGTACGGGCCGACGGAGTCCGGCGAGGTGACGGAGTGGGCGTGCGCGGCGGACTCCGCGCGCGTCTCCATCGGGCGGGCGATCCACAACTCCACCGTCTACGTCCTGGACCGCGTCGGCCAGCCCGTTCCCGTCGGCGTCGCCGGCGAGCTGTTCATCGGCGGCATCGCCGTGGCGCGCGGATACCTGGGGCGGCCGGCGCTGACGGCCGAGCGCTTCGTCCCCGACCCCTTCGGCGCGCCGGGGGCGCGGCTGTACCGCACCGGCGACCTGTGCCGGTGGCTGGCAGGTGCGAAAGTGCGAGAGTGCGAGAGTGCGCCGGACTCGCGCGAGACAGAGCGCACTTTCGCACTTTCGCACTCTCGCACTGGGGTTCTGGAGTTCCTGGGCCGCACCGACTTCCAGGTGAAGGTCCGCGGCTTCCGCGTGGAGCTGGGCGAGATCGAGGCCCGCCTCGCCGGGCACCCGGCCGTCCGCGAGGCGGTGGTGGTGGCGCTGGACGACGGCGCGGGCGGGACGCGGCTGGCGGCCTGGTACACGGCCGACGCGCCGGTGCCGACCGAGGCGCTGCGGGCGCACCTGGCCGGGGCGCTCCCGGAGTACATGATCCCCGCCGCGCTGGTGTGGATGGCCGCGTTCCCGGTCACCCCCAACGGGAAGCTGGACCGCCGCGCCCTTCCGGCGCCCGACGCGGACGCCTTCGCCGCGTCGCGCGGCTACGAGCCGCCGCTGGGCGAAACCGAGGAGGCGCTCGCGGCGATCTGGTCGGAGCTGCTGGGAGTGGAGCGCGTGGGCCGGCGCGACGACTTCTTCGCGCTGGGCGGGCACTCGCTCCGCGCGGTGCAGGTGGTCTCGCGCGTCCGGCAGTCGCTGGGGATCGAGGCGGAGGTGGGCGACCTCTTCGTCCGCCCGGTGCTGGCGGAGTTCGCGCGCGGCCTGGAGGGCGCCGGCCGCGCCGAGCTCCCGCCGATCACCCCGGCCGACCGCGGGGCCGCCCTCCCGCTTTCGTTCGCGCAGCAGCGGCTCTGGTTCATGGCGCAGGTGGAGGCGACGGGGTCGGCGTACCACGTCTCCACGCAGATGCGGCTGCGGGGCGAGCTCGACCGCGGCGCGCTGGTCCGCGCGCTCGACCGGATCGTGGAGCGGCACGAGGCGCTGCGCACCACCTTCCCCGAGGAGGGCGGCGTGGCGGCGCAGCGGATCGCTCCGGCCGGGGAGAGCCGCTTCGCGCTGGCGGAGCACGACCTGTCCGGCCGTCCCGGCGCGGGGCGGGAGCTCGCCCGGCTGGAGGCGGAGGATGCGCGCGCGCCCTTCGACCTGGCGCGGGGCCCGCTGATCCGCGGCTTCCTGGCGCGGATGGCGGAGGACGACCACGTGCTGCTCATCACCATGCACCACATCGTCTCCGACGGGTGGAGCATGGGCGTGCTCACCCGCGAGCTGGGCGCCCTCTACGGCGCCTTCCGCGAGGGGCGGCCCGATCCGCTCCCGCCGCTCGCGGTGCAGTACGCCGACTACGCCGCGTGGCAGCG
>JBJMPM010000147.1:0-21188 GCA_045803205.1 Longimicrobiaceae bacterium | reverse complement strand
GAGGACGCAGGGGTTTCTCTGCGTCCTCCTCGGTTCCTCCGCGTCTCTGCGTCGTCAGTAGTCGGTGACCGGGTCGCCGTCGGAGAGGCGGGTCCACCCCTTCACCAGGCGGCCGATGTACCAGGCGTAGGCGGCGAACATCACCAGCGCCCCGGGGCCGTGGCCCAGGATCCCGTCCCCCAGGAGGCTGTCGCCGACGAAGAGCACCGTGATCCCCGACAGCCAGAACCAGAACATCCCCCAGAAGGTGTCGATCTGCCACTCGCAGTGGCTGTCCAGCCAGGTGTCGCGCGCGGCGCCGCGGTTCGTGTAGGCCATGATCAGCCCCGGCACCGCCGGCACCCCGCAGAGCAGCGCGAGCGCCTGGAAGACGTACACCGTCCGCGCGTTCCCGCGGATCGCGTCGATCGACTTCGCGTGGGGCGGCACCACCTTCGCCGCGCAGCGGGGGCAGCGCTCGTCCGCCGGCGTCACCACGCCGCCGCAGAACGGGCAGGCAGCCGTCTCCGTCCGCGCCTCCTCCGCCTCCAGGGGAGCGAGCGCCGTCGGCTCCAGGCCGTCGAGCGGCGGAGGAGAGGGCGGCGGGGGCTCGGCGGGGGCGGTCGGCCGGCGGCGGGGAGGCATCGGAGTCCGCGCGGGATGAGTGGCGACAGGAATCCCATCATACCGACGGCCGGGCCCAAACGCGAGACGGCGCTTGACACCCCGGTGGCGGGCGCGCACCCTTCACCCGTCCCCCTCGACCCCGCCCCCATGTTCCACATCGACCCGACCGACCCCACGCCCGTGGACGCCCAGCTCGTCCGCACCATCCGCTCGGCCATCGGCGCCGGGCTGCTGGAGCCGGGCGAGGAGATGCCCACGGTGCGCCAGCTCGCGGTGGACCTCAGGGTGGGCGCGAACGCCGTGTCGCGCGCCTACGCGGAGCTGCAGAAGCAGGGGGTGCTTGCAACCAGAGCGGGGGTCGGCACCGTAGTGAGCGCGTCGCCCGGCGACATCCCGGGGGAGGCGCTGCTCGACGAGCTCGCGGCGCTCGAGGACACCTTCCTCCGCCAGGCGAACGAGCTGGGCTTCTCCCTGAACGACGTCATCATCCACCTGGACAGCCGCAGGAGACCGAACTCCGATGCCCCCTAGAACCGACCTGGTCCCCGCCGTCCCGCCCAACCTCCCCACCCGGCGCTCGTCGGGGGGCGGGGCGAACTTCCTGGCCACGCTGGCGCTGGCGGTGCCCACCGCCATCGGCGGGGCGGTCACGGCCGCCCTGGGCGAGCCGCTCGCCCTCATCGCCGGCGTGGCGGTGGGGCTGGTGGGCGCGATGTCGCCCAAGATCGCGCGGCAGTGGGAGCGCGCGGTGGTGCTCAGGATGGGGAAGTACGTGGGGCTGAAGGGCCCCGGCGTCTTCTCCGTGATCCCCTTCGTGGACAACATCGCCGCGTGGATCGACCAGCGCACCGTGACCACCAGCTTCGCGGCCGAGCAGACGCTCACCGCCGACACGGTGCCGGTGAACGTGGACGCGGTGCTCTTCTGGACGGTGCACGACCCGGAGAAGGCCGCGCTGGAGGTGCAGGACTACGTGCAGGCGGTGAGCTGGGCGGCGCAGACGGCGCTGCGCGACATCATCGGCCGCACCAGCCTCACCGAGCTGCTGCGCGGCCGCGAGCGCATCGAGGCCGAGCTGCAGGCGCTGATCGACGTGCGCTCCACCCCCTGGGGCGTGACGGTGCACTCGGTGGAGATGCGCGACGTGGTGATCCCCGCCGTGCTGCAGGACGCCATGAGCCGCGAGGCGCAGGCGGCGCGCGAGAAGCAGGCGCGCATCATCCTGGGCCAGGCCGAGGTGGAGATCGCGGAGCTCTTCGCCGAGGCGGCCAAGTCGTACGCCGACAACCCCACCGCGCTCCAGCTCCGGCAGATGAACATCCTGTACGAGGGGCTGAAGCAGAAGGGCGGGATGATGGTGATCCCCAGCAGCATCGTCGACTCGATGGGCCCCGCCGGGGTGATGGCGGTGACCGCGCTCGCCAAGCAGCAGCAGCAGGGCGAGGCCGCCGACGCCCCGCAGCTCCCCCCCGGCGAGGACGAGGGCTTCGGCTGAGCCACGCCCATGAAGAAGCACACATCGACCTCACCGCCCGCCGCCGATGACGAGATGTTTCCGGAGTACGATTTCTCCGGTGGCGTCCGTGGCAAGTACGCTCAGGGCTATGCTGAGGGTACCAACCTGATCCCGATCGATCCGGACCTGCTCGCGGTGTTCCCCGATGCCGCCGCGGTCAACTCGGCCCTCCGCGCGCTTGCGGGCATCATCCGCGAGCGCACCCAGACACCCGCTGCGTAGCCAGGTTGTAGAATTTTCTCACGCGGAGACGCAGAGAGGCGCGGCGGCTCTCTCTGCGTCTCTCTGCGGTCTCTGCGTGAGATCACATCACATCCAATTCTCGAGCGCCAATCCCGGAATCCGGGAAAACTCGCGAACATTGCCCGTGACGAGCGTCCGCTGGTGCGCGAGAGCAGTGCTCGCGATCATCAGGTCGCGCTCCGAGATCGGCGTCGACCTGAGCGCAAGGCGCACCTGTGCGTGGATCTTCGCCGCCGCGGAATCGAACGGGAGCACGGTTCCAATCTCTTCGATGAACCGTCTCGTCGCCACCAGGCCCTCTTCCAGGCCGCCCTTTCGCGCTCCGTACCAGAGCTCCGCCTCCGTCATGCTGCCGATGCCGAGGTCGTCCGGAGAGTGGGCACGGACGGTCGAGGCCACGGGCTCGCGCCCGCGGAGCAGCCACACGCAGACGTCCGTATCCAGAAGGTACACGCGAACGCTGGGCGGAATGGCGAAGGGTGGCGTCAGTCCTGTCCCAGCTCGTCGAGAACCGCGTCGCGGTGGGGGCTGGGCGGAAGGGGCTCCGGCACCTCGATGTTGACGTCGGGTGCCAGCCGCAGCATCTCCTCCCAGAATCCGGGTGACCAGTCGCGCTTCTCTACCGGGGCCAGGATCACGCGGGAGCCCTCCTTCCAAACCTCTACCACCTTGCCGTCGAAGCGGCACTCCTTCGGAAGTCGCACGGCTTGGCTCCCCCCGTTGGTGAAAAGCGTGGCGCGGTACTTCTTCGGCACCTCGACCCTCCTCGCGTTCAGCCAAAGTACTGTGCAGCATCTCCGTTGTCCAGAAGATCCAGATAAGTACCTTCCGGCAACTTTGGCCGCCCGAACACCTTCATCTATACTGTATATACTTGCTTCGTGATGATCAAGTTTCCGCGCCTCCCTGCGCCCTCTGCGTCTTTGCGTGAGACAATCTTCTATATCAGCGTCGGCGGCATGAAGTAGTCGAAGCCGGTCTCGCTGCTGCCCAGGCACGCACGCGATAGATGCGCCCCGGTGCGTCGGGCTCCAGGCGCAGCCAGTGGTCGGCGCCCTGCCAGAAGTGCCGCTCGCCGGTGAGCAGCTCCTCCACCTCCCACGGATCCTGCCAGTCCACGCCCTGACCTGTCAGACAGAGACACGGAGTCGCGGAGCAGCCGGGCGTTCCTCCGCGGCTCCGTGTCTGTGTGGTGAGATGAGATGCTGTTCTGGTGTCAGCGCAGGTAGGCCGTGCGCTCCTGCAGGAATGCGATGAAGTCGCGCGCGATGGCTTCGGGCGAGCCCGCGGAGCCGGGTTGCGGCGCCGCGATCCATTGCCGTACGCCATCGGGCTCCGCGCGCGCGAAGGTGAAGATGACCTGCGCGTCGCAGCGCACGGCCAGCCGGAAGATGGAGTCGGAGAGGTGGATCGCTCCGACCGGGCTGTCGAAGGTCACCGTGTTCTTGCCCCTGCCCTGGAGGTGGTCCACCAGGGCGCAGACGATCCCTCCTTCGCGAAGCCGCGTGCGCACGAGCAGCAGCACGGTGCGCGTCGGGTACACCGTCGGCACCACCGCCCGGGTGCCGGCCAGGGGGATTCCGTTCATCCCCCCGATGACGGTGGGCCAGCGGCCCCGGTCGTAGAGGTTGCGCAGGAGGAGGCGCGACAGCAGCGCGTGCGCGGCCACGATCACCGTGCCCCGCCCGGAGGAGAGGGCCGCCTCCAGGACCTCCTCTCCTTCCATGCGCAGCGGCACGTCGAACGCCGTTCCGCTCGCGGTCATGGAGCGCAGGAGCAGGTGCAGCGAGAGGTCGCGCTCGGAGCTCAGCCGCATCCCGAGAAGGCCGCTGAACACCCGGGTCGCGCGCATGGGCGCCGCCAGGATTCCGGCCAGCCGGGCGGCCAGCGAAAAGCGGTGGCGAAACGGCACCAGCCGCATCCCCAGCCCGAAGGCGCGCCCCCCCAGGTACGCCCCGCTCTGGCGGGGGGCGGAGAGCCGCCGCCGGGGTGCGTTCGCGTGCGACGCATCGGCCGCTCGCAGCAGCTCGGCCGGTGGCTCGGGGTCTCCGCCGGCCGGCGGCACGGCACGGCCAGCCGGCGAGCGCACGACGGACGCGACTCGGGACAGAGACATGGATCGGTCGGGGAAGGCACGAAGGGGGCGGGAACGTCTGAATTTGCGGCGGCTCCACCGAATCCGCAATCGGCTGCCGACAACAGCATGTTCCTCACAGAGGCACGGAGCTCTCCGTTCTCCGTACCTCCGTGAGAGCCGCTGTCAGGACTGCATCCAGTCGACGTGCGGGAAGAAGCCCTTCTACACCAGCGTGGGCGGCATGAAGTAGTCGAAGCCGGTCTCGCTGCTGCGCCAGGCGCGCACGCGGTAGATGCGCCCCGGGGCGCCGGGCTCCAGGCGCAGCCAGTGGTCGGCGCCCTGCCAGAAGTGCCGCTCGCCGGTGAGCAGCTCCTCCACCTCCCACGGGTCCTGCCAGCCGATCCGCATCTCCCGCAGCGGGAAGTGCAGCACCGTCTCGTGCGCCTGGAAGGGGTCCAGGTTCACCGCCACGAACACCATGCTGGTGGCCCCCTCCAGCATCTTCCCGTAGAAGAGGATGCTGTCGCCGTCGGCCGGGTAGAAGCGCAGGTTGTCGTACTCCTGCAGCGCCGGGTTCGCCCGCCGCACCTGGTTCAGCCGCGTGACCAGCGGGCGGATGTTGCCGGGACGGTCCCAGTCCCACGCCCTGATCTCGTACTTCTCGCTGTCCAGGTACTCCTCCTTCCCCGGCGCCAGCGGAGTGCCCTCGCAGAGTTCGAAGCCGCTGTAGATCCCGTAGACCGACGAGAGCGTGGCCGCCAGGATCGCCCGGATCATGAACGCCGGCCGCCCCCCGCGCTGCAGGAACTCGGGGAGGATGTCGGGCGTGTTGGGGAAGAGGTTCCCCCGGTAGTACTCCTTCATCTCCGTCTGGGTGAGCTCGGTGAAGTACTCGGCGAGCTCGCCCTTGAAGTTGCGCCAGGTGAAGTAGGTGTAGCTCTGGCTGAAGCCGGCCTTCGCCAGCGCCTTCATCATCTTGGGGCGGGTGAAGGCCTCGCTCAGGAAGACCACCTCGGGGTGCGCGCGCTGCACCTCGCGGATCATCCACTCCCAGAACTGCACCGGCTTGGTGTGGGGATTGTCGACGCGGAAGGTCTTCACCCCCTGCTCCACCCAGAAGAGGATCACGTCGCGCCACTCGCGCCACTGCCCCTCCCAGTCCTCCCCGTAGAAGTTCAGGGGATAGATGTCCTGGTACTTCTTGGGCGGGTTCTCGGCGTACTGGATGGTCCCGTCCGGCCGCACGTAGAACCACCCGGGGTGCGCGGCCACGTACGGATGGTCCGGCGACACCTGGATGGCGAAGTCGAGCGCGAGCTCCAGCCCGTGCTCGCGCGCCGCGTCCACCAGCGCGCGGAAGTCCTCCAGCGTCCCCAGCTCCGGGTGCACGTCGCGGTGCCCCCCCTCCTCGCCGCCGATGGCGTACGGGCTCCCGGGATCGGTCTCCGAGGGCGTGAGGGTGTTGTTGCGCCCCTTGCGGAACTGGCGGCCGATCGGGTGGATGGGGGGGAAGTAGAGCACGTCGAAGCCCATGTCGCGCACGTACGGCAGCTTGGCGATCACGTCGCGGAAGGTGCCGTGGCGCGCGGGGTCGTCGGACATGGAGCGGGGGAAGAGCTCGTACCAGGCGGCGAAGCGGGCGGCCACGCGGTCCACCTGCACCGGGAGCACCCGCTCGTGCTCCGTGAGGTCGGTGCGGATGGGGTTCGCCTCCATCAGCGCCAGCAGCCCGGGGTCGAGCGCGGCGGCCACGCGGTCGGCCAGGGTGTGGTCGCCCGCGCCCGCGAGCGAGGCGGCCACGGCCTCGAACGCCGCCTCGCGGTGCAGGTGCTCCACTTCGCCGGTCTCGTCGCCCAGGATCTCCACCAGGTACTGCCGCAGCCGCGCGGCGTCGGGCTCCGCCGCCTCCGCCGCGGCCACGGCGACGAGCTGCGCGCCCTCGAAGAGCTCCAGCGCCACGTTCTGCCCCGCGTCGTACTTCTTGCGCAGCTCGCTCTGCCAGGTGCCGAACCAGTCGGTCCAGGCGACCACGGTGTAGAGCCAGCGGCAGTTGCGGTCGACGGTGAAGGCGCCCGTCCAGCGGTCGTTGTCCCAGAAGCGCATCGGCGCCTCGCGCCAGGCGGCCTCGTCCTCGGGGCGGTAGCGGACGGCGGCGGAGATGGCGTCGTGCCCCTCCTTGAAGATGTCGGCGTACACCTGCACGGTGTCGCCCACCTCGCGCTTGACGGCGTAGCGCCCGCAGTCCAGCTCCGGCTCCACCGCCTCGATCACGATCCTGCGGCTGGCGTCGATCGTCTCCGTCATCGTCCGTCCCGTTGTGTGTCGCTGCGTCCGCTCCTCGGCCGGGCGGCGCGGCAAGCGGCGCGCCACCCGCGGACAAGCTACACGGAACGCATGATCCGGCGAGCCGCCGCCGCGATCCGGGTGTAGCAGGCGCCGTGGCCGGCCGTAGCAGGCGCCGGCGCCGGCCGCAACGCTGGGCTTGAGTCCGGCGCGCGCGGTGATTACCGTGAATGCGAAGCCGTTTTTTCACGCTGCATGTCTCCCCTTTCGCCCACCGGCGGAACGATGGCCCTCCGAACCTTTCACGGCCGGGACGGCACCCTCTGGAACGTGTGGGACGTGGTTCCCACCCTCGTGCACAACGACCGCAAGGTCGCGCTCAGCACGGGGATGACGAGCGGGTGGCTCTGCTTCGAGTCCGGCGGGGTCAAGCGGCGGATCGTGCCCGCGCCGAACGGCTGGGAGGAGTGGAGCGAGGACGAGCTGGACTCCGCGCTGGCGACGGCGCTGACGGTGGAGCGCCGCCTTCCGCCCGAGGGGTTCGGGTCGGCGGCCAATCCCGTCGAGCACCCCGAAGGAAGCTGACCTCATACCGAGACACCGGAGGCACGGAGAGAACCGCCGCAGTTCTCTCCGTGCCTCCGTGTCTCGGTGCGGGAACGGCCGTTACTCCCGCGGCGGGTCGCCCCACTGGTAGGGGAGCTGGTTGAAGAGGTACCGCACCACGCCGTCGACCTTGGAGGTGCGCAGCCGGTCGGTGCGCGCGGTGACCTGCGTCGACAGGCCGTGGCGGTGCGCCTCCAGCACCACGGTGCCCTCGGCGCCGGTGTAGGTCACGCGGTGGCCCGACTCCTCGGTGCGCGACAGCTCGGCGCGCCCGGTGAGGATCTCGTGCGCGCGGGCGAACACCTCGCGCGTGGGGAGCACGGTGCTGCGCTCGTAGTCTGACATCGTCCCGGTTCCTCGGCTCAATCCGCCCCGGCCGCCGCCGGGTCCGCGCCTCCGCCCTTCGCCTCCAGCATCTCCCGCAGCGCAGCGTACGGGAGCGCGCCGCTCACCAGCTCCGCCTCCGCCCCGGCACCCACCACCAGCGCGGGGACGGCGGCGATCCCGAGGCGCGCCGCCAGCGCGCGGTCCGCATCCACCGCGCCGCTGAAGGTGTCGACGTCGAGCACCACCTTCAGCTCGGTCGCGTCCAGCCCCAGCGCGGCGCCCAGCTCCACCAGCACGTCGATCCGGCCGACGTCGCGCCCCTCGCCGAAGCAGGCGGCGAACACCGCCTCGCGCATCGCCCTGCCGACGCCCTTCTGCTCCGCGAGCTTCGCCGCCTCGTGCGCCTTGCGGGTGCGCGGGCGCGAGCGCGGCGGGCTCAGCGCGATCCCCAGCTCCTCCGCCAGCGGCCGCGCGGCGCGGAGCTCGTCGGCCGGCGACGCGGCCAGCGGCGCGGGCGCCGGGTAGAGCTCGAAGGCGGCGTAGCGCGGCGCGGCCAGCTCCTCGTCTTCCAGCCGGCGGAGGGCGGCCTCGGTGACGTGGCAGAACGGGCTCGCGAAGTCCGAGAAGACCAGCACCGGCACGGCCGCCATTCGCCACGTCCACCGCTCGGGAACACCTGGCACGGAGCGGCGCCCAATCTGACCCGCGCCGCCGGGGCACGCAAGCCGCGGCCCCGCACTTGCCGCCGTCCGCGGAGCATGCATCGGATCGGGATAACCACGAATCCGGCTGTCGAGCTCTGCATCCCGCGCAGCCCATTGCGACGTCATCCTGAGGCCGGCGACGCTACAATCATCGACGCCAGACAGCCTGCAGGCCGAAGGATCGATCATCGCGTCGGCACGTGAGTCGGCGGGGTGCGCAGGTTCTTCGCCAGGACTGGGTACAAGGGCGACAGGAGGGGCGGATGGCGGAGGGATGGACGCACCACGAGGGCGTGGTCAACAACGTCCGTCTGCACTGGGTGGAGCAGGGCGCCGGGCCGCTGGTGGTGCTGCTGCACGGCTTCCCGGAGTTCTGGTGGGGATGGCACCGCCAGATCCCCCCGCTCGCCGCGGCGGGCTTCCGCGTGGTGGCGCCGGACCTGCGCGGCTACAACCTCTCCGAGAAGCCGAAGGGCGCCGGAAGCTACCGCGTGAGCATCCTGGTGGAGGACGTCGCCGCGCTCGTCCGGCACTTGGGCGAGGCGCGGGCGCACGTGGCGGGGCACGACTGGGGGGGCGTGGTGGCGTGGCGCCTGGCGCTGCACCACCCGGAGCTGGTCGACCGGCTGGTGGTGGCGAACGCGCCGCACCCGGCCATCTTCAGCCGCGAGCTGCGGCGGCCGCGCCAGTTCCTGCGCTCGTGGTACGCGATGTTCTTCCAGCTCCCCTGGCTCCCCGAGGCGCTCTTCCGCGCGAACGGCTACGCGCTGCTGGAGCGCATCTTCCGCAAGAGCCCCGCGCGCCCCGGCGCCTTCAGCGACGACGACATCCGCCGCTACAAGGAGGCGATGGCCCGCCCCGGCGCGCTCACGGCCATGCTGAGCTACTACCGCACCTTCGCGCGCAACCTGGGTCGCCGCGGCGGCCCGGGCGGCACCGAGACGAAGCGCGCCATCACCCGTCCGACGCTGGTGATCTGGGGGGAGAAGGACACGGCGCTCTCCCCCCACAACCTCGACGGGCTGGAGCGCTACGTCCCCGACCTGCGCGTCGAGCGCCTCCCCGCCGCGAGCCACTGGGTGCTGGCGGACGAGCCGGAGCGCGTGAGCGAGCTGATGATCGGGTTCCTGCGCGGCACGCCAGGATAACAGAACGACGGGGTGGGAAACGACGGGTTGGGTGGAACGACGGGTTGGGTGGAACGACGGGTTGGAAACCCGCCGCTGGAACGGCACGAAGTCCGCCTTCGCGGACTATGCCGCCGGCTCGGCGCGTGAGGCCGCCATGCATTTGGACGCTGTCACGGCGAGCATGAGCGTCCGCGCCGCGCGCCGAGGGAGGGGCCCAGTCCGCGAAGGCGGCGCGAAGGCGGACTTCGTGCGGTTTCAGCCCGGGGTTCCCAACCCCGAGGAAGGGGACCAACCCGGGCGGTTCCAACCCCGGGGGAATGGTGGGTGCCGCGGATCGCGGCGGATGTTTCGGATGCGCCCCGATCTTGCAATCGCGGCGCGGGATGGCGACGACGGGAACCGGAGCGAACGAGGAGGGCGTGGTGGAGGCGATGACCCTGCCGGTGGCGGTGCCGCGCCCGCGGATCCGGCGCGAGCTGGCGCGGAAGGCGTTCCACGTTTCGTCGGCGTCGCTGCCGCTGCTGGTGTGGCTGGCGCCGCGCTGGCTCGCCCTCGCGGTGCTCCTCCCGATGGCGGCGGTCGCGGTGGCGGTGGACTGGACGCGGCTGCGCTACCGCGCGCCGCGCTACTGGTTCCTGCGCTACACGCGGCGGATGCTGCGCCACCACGAGCGGCGCCGCTTCGCCGGCGCCACGTACATGGCGGTGGCCTACGCCGCGGCGCTGGTCCTCTTCCCCAAGCCGATCGCGGTGATGGCGATGCTCTTCAACGGCTTCGGCGACGCGGCGGCCGCGCTCATCGGCAAGCGCTTCGGCCGGCATCGCACGGCGTGGGGGAAGAGCTGGGAGGGCTTCGCCGCCGGGCTGGCGGTGAACCTGGCGGTGGGCCTCGCGATCAGCTCGCTCGCCCCGTCCGTCCCCGCCGCCGCGGCCGTCGCCGGCGCCCTCGCCGCCGCCACCCTCGAGTTCCTCGACCTCCCCATCGACGACAACGTGCGCGTCACCCTCGGCGGCGGCGGCGTGGCCTTCCTCGTCGCTCTGCTTCTGGGCTCGGCCGCCTGATGGTGCCGCTTGATGGGGTGTCCCGATCCGATTAGGATTGAGGCATGGGAAAGATCGATCTGGACGACATCCGCAAGCTCAGCGTCGACGATCGACTGGAGCTCATCGGGGACATCTGGGAAACCCTGGATGATGCCGAAGGGCTCGACCTGCTTTCCGACGAGCAGCGGCAGATGCTGGACGATCGGTTCGAAGCCCATCGCCGGGCGCCGGAGACCTCGATTCCGTGGGAGGAGGTCAGGGCGCGCCTCTTCGCCCTCGAATGACGCTCCACCTCGTCCTCCGACCGGAAGTCGAGGCCGAGGTCACCAAAGCCTATCTCTGGTACAAGCGCCGTTCCCCCTCTGCGGGTACGGCGTTTCTTCGTGCGGTCGATGACCGAATCGAATCGATCCGTGCCGATCCGGAGCGATACAGGCTCGTTTATCGCCACGCCCGGCGCGCCCTTCTCTCCCGCTTCCCCTACGCCCTCTACTTCGGCTTGGCAGGCTCCGACGTGGTCGTCGTCGCCTGCTGCCACACGCGGCGCCGCCCGAGCCATTGGCAATCACGTGTCCGCAAATTCCTGCGCTGAACTCTCCCTGCGTCTCCGCGTCTCTGCCTGAGAATGCGGTTCTGTCAGCGCGGCGAGAGCGCGGCGCGGGCGTCGTTGATGGCGGCGGTGGCGGCCTGGAAGCGGCGCGCGAGGTCGGTGAGCTCGCTTTCGGCCAGCGCGCGGTCGCCCTGGCGCGCGGCGTTGCTCGCGCCGGGGAAGATCATGTCCGCGTAGCCGTTGTCGGGGTCCGAGGCGTAGATCAGGTTGCGGAACCAGGCGCGCCCGCGCAGCCCCTCCGGCCGCGTGAGCGCCCGCTCCACCCGCAGCAGCGCCTGGTTCGCCGCCTCGCGCCGCGCCGCGTCCACCCCCTGCGCCAGCGCCGCGTCACGCGCCGTGGCGAAGTCGCGCGCCGCCTGCTCCATCGCGTCGACGGCGCCGCGCAGCGCGGCCGTCTGCGCGTCCCACCCCTTCGCCTTCAGCGCGGCGTCGAGCCCCGGCAGGTAGCCGCGCATCGTCCGCGCGAACTCGGCGTAGTCGTACGGGAGGATCTCGGCGTTCGCCAGCCGCAGGAGCAGCGCGGCGCCGACGGAGGCGGCGGCCGCGTGGCGCCTGAAGCCGGGGTCGCCGAAGCGGCTCATCCAGGCGTACGAGTCGTACTGCGAGTGGTACACGCCGCCCGGCCCGCCGAACCCCCAGTCCGCGATGGGAATCCCCAGGTGGTTGTAGAACCCGGCGAAGTCCGACCCGCCGCCGGGGTTCCCCATCTCCACCTCGGCGCTGTCCACCACCCCCGTGCGCCGGCGCCAGGTCTCGTAGACGCTCCCGCTGCCGCCGGGGTCCGGGACCATCCGCGCCACGTCGCGCACCGTGCCGCGCAGCGAGGGCGAGCCGCCCCCGTTGAACGACGGGCCCTGCGCCGCCACGTCCTGGTTCAGGTAGGCCACGGCGCCGCGCAGCAGCCGCACGCTGTCGTCCTCCACGTACTCGGTGCTCCCCACCAGCCCCCACTCCTCGGCGTCCCAGGTGGCGAACACCAGCGTCCGGCGCGGGCGGTGACCGGCGCGCACCTGCGCCATCACCGCGCGCGCCTGCTCCAGCACGCTCACGGTGCCGCTCACGTTGTCGGCGGCGCCGGGGCCCCAGCCGTCGCGGTGGCCGCCCACGATCACCAGCTCCTCCGGCAGCTCGCTGCCGCGGATGATGCCGAAGGTGTCCCAGATCTCCTTGTACGCGTTGGTCGCCGCGTCGGTGGTGACGGCGATGCGCGCGACCACCGGCCCGGGGCCCACGTGGTAGCGGAAGGGGAGCCCGCCCTGCCACCCCTGCGGGAGGGCCGTGCCGCGCACGCCGCGCAGCAGCTCCGCCGCGTTGGCGTACGACACCGGGATCACGGGGATACGCGGGATCTCCATCCGCGCCTCGGGGAGCCGCTCGGCGCCCTCGGTGGAGGGGCGGCCGGGGGTGGAGGGGTCGCCGTTGCCGTTGAACACGCTCCCGCGCTGCACCCCGCGCTCGGGGCGCATGGGCCCCTCGGGGTACACGTCGCCGCGCACGAACCCGTCGTCGGCCGGGTCGCTGTAGATGACCAGGCCCACCGCGCCGTGCCGCTCCGCCTCGCGCGCCTTGATCCCGCGGAAGCTCCGGCCGTACCGCGCCACCGCGATCTTGCCGCGGACGGAGACGCCCAGCGAGTCGAGCCGCGCGTAGTCCTCCACCAGGCCGTAGTTGACGTAGACCACCTCGCCGTGCACGTCGCCCGCGGCGCTGGAGCCGTTGACGGTGGGGTACTGCCAGAGCCCCGAGCTGCTGTCGCCCGGCACCGACGGCTCGGCCAGCGCCAGCTCGCGCGGGTCGGGGGAGATGCGCCAGAGGTGCACCGAGGTGGCGTGCGGCAGGTAGACGCGGTAGCGGCGCACCTCCGTCTCCAGCCCCAGCTCCCGCATCCGCGCCACCACGTAGTCGCGGGTGCGCGCCTGGGCCGGCGTGCCCGCCACGTGCGACTCGGCCGAGAGCGCGCGCGAGTCGGCCTGCGCCCGCGCCGCCGAGGTGGCGGCGATGGCGGCGGCCTCCACCTGCCGCTCGCGCGCCGCGGCCGCGGGCGAGTAGCCGGGCGTGGCCTGCTGCGCCCGCAGCGAGGTCGCGAGCGCCAGCAGCGCCGCGGTGAGGAAAGGGGAGCGTCGAGGCATGGGTTCCGGTCTGTGTCGTCGGGCGGATGAGGAGGAGTGATGCTAGCGGAGGATGGAGGCTCGCGACAGATCGGGGCGTGTGCGAGGGCTATTCTGCACTGTGGGGAAGGACGCAGCGACCCGTGCGCCTCGAATGAGCTATCGCACGTACACTCTTGTTCTGGCGCAGGGTTATGCATAGTCTACCCAGTGTACTCCAACCAGAAGTTACCATTATTACCACACGCCCCCCGGACGCGGCGAAGGTGGAAGCGTACCGCCCACTTCCGCTCGACGTGCTCCGCGAGAGCGTGCGCCGCGCCGTAGAAGCGTACTCGCTGCGCCATGTGGCGAGGCAGATCGGCCTCTCGCACATCGGGCTGAAACGCTTTATCGAGGGTGCCGAACCGTACAGTTCTACCCGGAGAAGGCTGCTTCACTGGTACGTCTCACACGCCGCGGAGATGCGAGCCGTGGCCGTGTCCGACGAGACAGCGGGCGCAGCACTCGCCGTATTGCTGGACGGCGTGCCGCCGGAGGCGCGCCCGGCCGCCATGACCCGATTGCTGGAGGCTGTGGCGCAAATCCATCAGCAGGCGAGAATTCCCCCTCCGCAGTGGGTCGACAGTCTCCTCCGACAGAATCGTTAACCTCCCCGGGCGTCCCGCCTGCATGGTTTCGCGCCATGCGGCAGCCGGCGCTCGGGCCTACGTTTGCGAACCCATGATCCAGTCCCTGCGGTTCGTGAACTACCGTGTGTTACGGGATGCCGTGCTGCCTCTCGGCCCGTTCACCCTGCTCGTCGGCCCAAATGGTAGCGGCAAGAGCACCGTGCTGCACGCGCTTCGCGCCGTCCGTAGCCGGATGAGCGGGGCCGCCCCCACGTTGAAGCAAATCCGTTCACTTGCCGCCGGGTCGGAGACGGCGTCTCTCTCTATTTCCTGGGCTCCACCTTTTGAAGACGTCGTCACCGAGGCTGTCTGGACGGATACCGACGTTTCGCTCCGCCCCCTGAACGTTCCGCTCAGAGATTTTCTGCGACGTCTCGCCACGTTTTCCTTGAATGAGAACGCGATCGTACGCCCGGTGCCCCTCGGTCCCGGCATCAGGCTGGCTGAGGACGGCGGCAACTTGGCCGGCGTGCTTGACCAGATGCGGGATGAGAACCCCGAGTACTTCGAGAAGTTGAATGCGGAGCTCGGTTCACTCATTCCCGAGTTCGACAGGATTCTGTTCGAGACGCCGCAACAAGGACAGCGTGCGTTCCTGCTTCGAACCCGCGACGGCCACCACCCGATCCGCGCTGCGGACCTGTCGCAAGGGACAGTGTTGGCACTTGCGATCCTCACGCTGGCGTATTCTGGCGAGCCACCCTCGATGGTCTGCATCGAGGAGCCGGACCGGGGGATCCACCCGCGGCTGTACCGCGAGATCCGCGACGCGCTGTACCGGCTGAGCTATCCGGAGAAGTTCGGGCTCGACCGGCCGCCGGTGCAGGTGCTGATCACGTCGCATTCGCCGTACATGCTTGACCTCCACAAGGACCATCCGGAGGAAGTCGTTATCGCGGAGAAGGTGGGGTCGGAGGGCACGTTCTCGCGGCTGTCCGACCGCGAAGACCTGGATGAGCTGCTCAGCGAGGCCTCACTCGGCGAGATCTGGTACAGCGGCGTGCTCGGCGGTGTGCCCGCAGGCACATGAAGGTCGCGATCCTCAGCGAGTCGTCCGCGGACGAAGCGGCGATTCGCATCTTCGTAGAGGGACTGCTCGCCCGGTCCACTGAGCCCGTGGAGTTCAGGGGCCTGCGCTCCCGGGGATGGCCCTCGGTGCGCAACCTCTTCGGAGCCATCTACAAGGACCTGTGGTACCGCACCGACGCCGATGCGCTGGTCGTCGTTGCGGACTCGGACGAGGCGGCGATCCACCACTCGTCACATGCACAACCGGCGACGGGGCCCAAGGCATGCCGATTGTGCGAATTGCGCCAGGTCGAGCAAAGGGTTCGCGGTGAACTTCGCCATGTGCCGAGCCGCGGCCCACTCAGGATCGCGATCGGCGTTGCAACGCCTGCGATCGAAGCCTGGTACGCGGTCGGCCTCGATCCGCACGTCAACGAGCCGACGTGGGTGCAGGCGCTCGCCTCCCGGCAGTTCCCGTACACGAAGGCGAGCCTGAAGGAACTGGCCTACGGTACGGAGCGTCCTTCGCTGCAACTGGAGACGGAGCGTGCGATTGCGGCAGCACGCCGGCTTACGGGCCGCCTCGACGAAGTGATCGAACGCTTTCCCAATGGATTCGGCCCGCTGGCGGACGCAATACGCTCCTGGAAGTAATGTGATTCCAGAGCGCAACAATGGCGGGGCGATGCTGGGTCGCCCCGCCATCGGCTTCTCGCCAGCGTAATCCTACTCCACCAGCGCCGCGACGCCGGCGTAGGGGTCCGCGCGGCTGGCGCGCGCGGCGGCGACGATGTCGGAGACGGTGCGGCGCAGGTCGCCGCCGCGGCTGCGGTGGACGCGCTCGAACAGGTCCAGGCGGTCGTAGTAGATGCGGCGCGAGATGAGGGTGGCGTTGTTCAGCGGCTCGCGGGTGAAGCTTCCGAAGGTCGCCACCTTCAGCCGCGGCCGCACCTCCCGCGCGAACTGCCGCTGCGCGCGCGCGAACACCTCCTCGCGCAGCGCCAGCTTCTGCTCGCGGGTGAGGTCGGTGCGGGCGTAGAGCGACTCCAGGTCGTGCACCAGCTCGCTCATGAAGTAGCCGAACGCCAGGTCGTCGTCCCACTCGTCGCGCGCGCGGCGGCAGGTGGGCGCGTCGTCGCCGTCGCGGCGGCAGAAGAAGTCGATGGCGCCGCGCGCGCCCACGAAGTTCGCCAGGCTCTCGTTGAAGGCGATCCTCCCCGGCGCGAAGAAGGTGTTGTGGAAGAGCTCGTGCAGCACCGTGTTGACCAGGCTCACGTCGTCGTAGCGCAGCAGCGTGCTCAGCACGGGGTCGTTGAACCACCCCAGCGTGCTGAACGCCGAGGTGGGGCGCATGTAGGTGTCGTACCCTTCCGCCTCCAGCTTCGCGGCCTCGCGCCGCGCGTCTTCCTCGCGGAAGAAGCCCTTGTACGGCACGCGGCCCACGATCGGGAACCACCACGTCTTCGCCGCGAAGCGGTCCCGGTACGCCGCCGAGAGCACCGTCGCCAGCGTGTCGGACTTCTTCTCGGAGTAGAGGGTGTAGCTGTCGCCCACGCGCTCGCCCAGCGCGTCGCGGCCGAACTCGCGCGCGGCGAGCACGAGCTGCAGCTTGCGCCGGGTCTCGGGCGTCTGCCGCGGGTCGGCGATCACCTGCGCGATCGGCCGCCGCCGGCCCAGGATCTTCCCCTCCTCCCAGGCGCCGCGCAGCACGTAGCCGGGGGAGCAGGAGGACACCAGCCCGGCGGCGAGCACCACCGCGAGCATCCCGCTCCGGCGGCGCGGCCCGTGGAGCAAACCCATCGCCCGTTCCCGGAATCGAAGTCGTTGCGGCCCAGCCATCGTCAGAGCATGCTTTCGTGAGTGCCGGCCGAAACCCGCCACCGGAGGATCCCCATGCGCACCCGGCTTCTCCTCGCCCTCCTCGCCGTCCCCGTCCTCGGCGCCGCCCTGCCGAGCGATGCCGCGGCCCAGCGCCATCGCGATCGCGTCGTCCGCGTGCACCGCGACCGCGGGTACCGCGAGCGCATCTACATCCCCAGCCATCGCGAGCGGATCTACGTCTCCAGCCACCGCTACAAGGACCGGGACGCGCGGTACCGCATCGAGGAGCGCCGCTACCGGGACGCGTACCGCGACCGCTACCGGATTCGAGATCAATATCGGTACCGCGACCGCGGCCGCTACCGGTACGAGTACCGCCGCCACCGTACGAGCCTGTCCGACCTGGTCCTGATCGCGGCCGGCGAGGCCCTGTCCCGCGGCCACCGGCACAGCCGCCACTGTGGGCACGGCAGATACACCGACCTCTACTAGATCCGGCAAAAGATCGTCTCACGCAGAGACGCGGAGACGCAGAGGAGAGAACGCCGATCTCTCACTGCGTCTCCGCGTTTCTGCGTGATACATCCGCGCGGCCCCAGCCGCGCAGCGAGTTGATCACCCACACCGCCGTCGCGCGCTCCAGGTCGGCCACCGTGAGCACCCGCTCGCGGATCTGGCCGTCGCGCAGGAGCTCGGCGCGCAGGACGCCGGGGAGAAGGCCGGCGTCGACGTGCGGCGTCCACAGCACGCGGTCGAGCTCCACCACGAGGTTGGCGATGGGCGTCTCCGCCAGCTCGCCGCGCTCGTTGACGAGGAGCACCTGGTCGTGGGGGACGTCGACCGGATCATGCGCATCGTAGCGGGCGCGGTCGGCGGTCTTGTGGTACCAGAAGGGGTGATCGCTCCGGCCGTGGCGCCGCGCCACGGCGAGGCGGACGGGCTCCTCCCACCGCGGCGCGGGCGAGTGCTCGATCGAAACCTCGCCGCGCGGGGAGAGCTCGATGCGCACGCGGAGCGGCGCGGGGGGCAGCTCGGCCGCGAGCGCGTCGAGGCGCCGCCGGACATCGTCCGAATCGAACGGATAGCCGAAGTATTCGGCGGAGCGCGCCATTCGCGCGAGGTGGCCGCCGAGCCGCACGAACCCCGTCTCCGGCGCCCAACCGAAGGTCTCAAGGAGCGCGGGGGGCGGCTCGTGCCGGACGAAGGCGGCCTTCGAGAGGCATTCGCGGTACTCGTCGGCCGCCTGCGAATCGAAGGTGATGCCGCTGCCGACGCCGAGCTCCGCCTGCTTCGTGGCGCGGTCGATCACCAGCGTGCGGATGGCGACGCTGAACACCGCCTCGCCGGGGGATACGAAGCCGATGGCGCCGGTGTAGACGCCGCGGGGCGAGGCCTCCAGCTCCGCGATGATCCGCGAGGTGCGCACCTTGGGCGCGCCGGTGATGGAGCCGCAGGGGAAGAGCGCGCGGAAGACGTCGGTGAGCCGCGTCTCCGGCGGCGTCCGCGCGCGCACCGTCGAGGTCATCTGGTGCACGGTGGGATACGGCTCCACCTCGAACATCCGCTCCACGCGCACGCTGCCGAACTCGGCGATGCGCCCGGCGTCGTTCCGCAGCAGGTCCACGATCATCAGGTTCTCGGCGCGGTCCTTCTCCGACGCGGCCAGTTCGCGCGCCACCGCCTGGTCCTCCTCCAGCCATCGCCCGCGCGGCCGCGTCCCCTTCATCGGCCGCAGCTCCAGCTCGCCCTCGGCCCAGCGGAAGAACAGCTCGGGCGAGGCGGAGACGATCACCCCGTCGCCGAAATCGAGGTACGCGCAGAACGCCGCCTGCTGCGCCTGGCAGAGGCGGCGGTAGAGGGCTTTCGGCGGGCCGCGGAAGTCGCCTCGAAGGCGGAAGGTGTAGTTGACCTGGTAGGTATCCCCCGCGGCGATCAGCTCGCGGATGCGGCCGACCCGAGCGGCGAAGTCGTCCTCCGCCACGTCCGGCTGTAGGTCACCGAGATCCGCATCACCATCCCCCGACGACAGATCATCAGGATCGGCTTCGCTGCGTCGCTCGAACAGCGCGAACCAGAGCAGGGGGATGCGAGGATCGGGACGCCTCGTCGCGAGCGCCGGGTCGAACGCCGGTGCCGCTTCGTACGCGACGAAACCCGCCGCGTGCGCGCCACCCGCGACCGCGTCCTCGACCGCGAGCAGGGCGGGGAGCACCTCGTCCACCGAATCCGCGCGGATGATGCCGCGGAAACCATCGAATCGAAACGAACCCGCCCCCCGCCGTGCGTCGAGCGAGTCGAAGCGGACGAGGGGCTCAGGGACTGTGAACACGTGCAATTCCTTCACGATCGATAGCCGATCCCCCAGACTCTGAGGAGTTGCCGGCAACCTTCCTCAAAATCGACCTGCATGTCGACGATCTGGAGGCTCGGGAGCACCCACGAAAGGCGGCCGTAGTCGCAAGGCTCCACCAGCAGCGGGACGATGTGGTTCGCGTACCGGTTCTGCTGTAACGCGAAAAGCAACTCCCGCTTCACCCACATCGACTCCACCGAGGCGGGAGTGAGCAGCACGACGAACCAGTCACACCGGTCGAGTGCGGCTCCGATCTCGTCGTGCCACTGCTGCGCGCCCACGATCTCGGTGGGACTGTACCAGACGGAGAGATCGTGTCGTCGCAGAGTGCCGACGAGCCGATCGGCGAGCTGCCGATCGGCGCTGGCGTGAGAGAGGAATATCTCGGACGGACGCATGAACAGAAATCAGGCGGCCGTCGCGAGCGCCCGCGTGATCTCGCCTACGCTTTCCTCGTCCGGATCGGCGTCCGTCAGTTCGAACACTCTGAACCGTTTCAGTACCCACGGAATGTCGAGCCTGGATACATCACCCGGACTCCATCGAGGTATCGAGACTTCGCCTCGACCGGAAACGAGCACCGGGAAAACGCGGTCTTTGAACTCCTTCTTCCCCAGTGCATAGCTCAGCTCGTACGACACGTTGTACGGGATTTCCGAATGGTGCGGGATAAGCACCAGCATCGCGTCCGCCTGCTCCAGCGCCGCGGAAACCTTCTCCGCCCAGTTCTCGCCAGGGTAGATCTCGGAATACATGTCGAACACGTCCAAACCGGCCTCCTTGAGGGCGCCGGCGAGCTTCTGGGCGAGTTCCCTGTCCTGGCTCGAGTGGCTGATGAAAACTTTCATGAGCGCAAATCCTGTTGCAGTCCGGAGCTCAGGCACGCTGCACGTGCGTCCAGATTGAATCTAATAGTCCAACCGGCCCATCGGTAGCGATCTGCCCGACTTATACCAGATCCGGGGATAGCGTTGGTGCATCTCACCGACTCACGTGCTGACGCGGTTGTAGATCCTTCGGCCTGCAAGTCATTCCGCAGACGATGATCGCAGCATGGCCGGCCTCAGGATGACGTCGCTTGTTCGAGTGTTCGAGGTGCGTTCAACACCAGGTGTTCAGGCGGACTTGGTATTACGTCTCCACCGCGTGCGGCATCGGCCGGGGGCGCGTCATGGCCTCGGGGGTGAGGATCTCGGCGAGGCGCTCGTCGCTGAGCCACGCCTTCTCGCGCACCAGCTCGTAGACGCCGCGGTTCGTCTCCAGCGCCTCCTTGGCCAGCGCGGCGCTCCGCTCGTAGCCGAGGTAGGGCACCAGCGCCGTCACCAGGCCGATGGAGTGGTAGACCATCTCGCGCAGCCGCTCGCGGTTGGCGGTGATCCCCACCACGCACCGCTCGCGCAGCACCCCCGCCGCGCGCGCCAGCATGTCGATGGACTGGAAGAGGTTGAAGCCGATCACCGGCTCGAACACGTTGAGCTGGAGCTGCCCCGCCTCGGCCGCCATGGTGATGGTCAGGTCGTTCCCCACCACCTGGAAGCAGACCATGTTCACCACCTCGGGGATCACCGGGTTCACCTTCCCCGGCATGATCGACGAGCCCGGCTGCATCGGCGGCAGGTTGATCTCCCCCAGCCCTGTGCGCGGCCCGGAGGAGAGCAGGCGCAGGTCGTTGCAGATCTTGCCGAGCTTCACCGCCACCCGCTTCAGGACGCCCGAGAGCTGCACGAAGGCGCCGGTGTCGCTGGTGGCCTCGATCAGGTCGGGCGCGGTGGACAGGTCCAGCCCCGTCACCTGGCGCAGCTTCCGGCACACCAGGGCGGCGTAGCGCGGGTCGGTGTTGATCCCCGTGCCGATGGCGGTGGCGCCCATGTTGATCTCGCGGATCAGCGCCGCCGCCTCGCGCAGCCGGTCGATGTCTTCGCCGATGGTCACGGCGAAGGCGTTGAACTCCTGCCCCAGCGTCATCGGCACCGCGTCCTGCAGCTGGGTGCGCCCCATCTTCAGCACGTCCCGGAACTCGGCCGCCTTCTCGCGGAAGGCGTCGCACAGCTCCGCCAGGGCGCGCGTGAGGTCATCGATCGC
>JBJMPM010000348.1:0-6385 GCA_045803205.1 Longimicrobiaceae bacterium | reverse complement strand
CTTCGGAGCGTGCTCCGCCGCCGGCGAGCCGCCCCGGCTGCGGGGTGGCTCGTCGCGTATCGCGGCATTGCGGCAGCACCACGGGTGGGAGTCCGCGGAGGCGGACTCCGTGTGGTTGTTGCCGCGGATTTATCCGCCCGTCTCTACCTCCCCTTCTCCATCTCCAGGTCGCACCAGCGGACCAGGTCGCGCAGCGGCGGGTGCCCGTCGTGGTGCCACCAGGGCGGCGGCCAGGCCATCTCCCCCAGCCGCGTCACCCGGCTGGCACCGAGGCGCCCGACGGCCGCCGCGATCTCCTCCGCCCGCTCCGGCGGCGCCGCCACGCCCACGGTCTGCAGCAGCCGCGCGTGCTCCGCCACCAGCCCCGCGACCTCGGCCGCGTCGCGGACGGGCTTCACCCGCACCACGCGGTTGAGGCAGCTCGCCTCGAAGGCGGGGTCCGGCTCGAAGACCACGGTCCACGCGGTCCCATCCGCCGACGCGTGCAGCTCCGCGCCCGCCGAGAACTCGGCACGGGCGCGGAGCTGCTGGATGGCGGAGGACTCGCCGGGCTCCAGGGGGCCGCGCGGGAGCTCGCGCTCGACCGCCGCCATCTCCGCCGCGAGGAGCGCCGCCCACTCGCGCGGGCCCACCTCCCCGCCCTCCTCGACGTAGAAGACGTGCGGCGAGACGCACCCCTGCTGGTCGAAGGTGGATGCGTCCAGCGCGGCGGCGCGGGCCACCTCGCCCGCCCCGTCCGCGGTGAGCCGCTCGCGCGCGACGATGCCGAAGGAGAGCCGCGGCCCGTACGCGAGGAGCCGCGCCCCCGCCGGCGCCTGCGCGCGCACCGACGCGACCGCCTCCGCGCCGCCGTAGACCACCACGGCCTCGGCGGATGCGAGCGCCGCGCGGGTGAGCGCCTCGTCCTCCCCCGGCCAGTACGCGACGGCCAGGCAGGCGCCGAGCTCAGCATCCTCCTCCGCGATCCCGCGGGCGAAGAGCGCGGGAAGGAGGGGCTCGCCGGCGGCCGTCTTCCCCAGCGTCGCCGCCTTCACCAGGAGCGAGCGGACGATGGAGGTGACCGCCACCCCCGGCACGTTCCCGCTGAACACGTGCGCCGCCAGCTCCGGCCCGAAGGCGGCGACGCGGCCGTGCCCCCGCGCGCCCGGCCGGAAGCCGTCGAGCACGCCGGGGTCGCCGAGCTCCGCGCGCAGCAGCTCGTTCAGCGGCTCCGCGCGCCAGTCCGCCGCCATCCGGTCCAGCACCCGCCGCACCATCTCCGGCGAATAGCGGGTGATGGCGGGGAGCGCGCGCTCCGCCGCCACGCGCAGCCCGTCCGCCGGGTCCAGCAGCCGCGCGGCGACGCGGTCGATCACCCCGACGATCTCCGCGACGGGGCGGCGCTCCAGCCCCCGCGCGCGCGCCTCCGCCAGCGCCCGCACCTGCTCGCGCAGCAGCGCCGGCGTGAGCACGGGCACGCGCAGCTCGGCCGCGCCGTATGCCCGCGTGGCCGTCGGCACGTCCGGAAGCGCCGGGAGATGGAAGGCGTCGATCATCCGCGGGAAACTACCGGGCGGGGCGGGCTCCTGCTACACCGCGATTTGTGGAAGGTATCGTGACTATGCGAGTGAACTCGCCGCTACAACCTCACGCTGTCCGCCTTCGCGGACATCAACAGCAACCAACCCCGGCACCGGCGAGGAACTGCGTCCGCGGAAGTCCGCGCAGGCGGACTGTGTGATGTTGTAGCGGCGACTTCAGTCGCATATTCGCGCCCGAAACCGCGTTCGCCGGGAAGCTTCCGGTCAGAGGAAATCCCAGAAGCTCGGGTTCGCCTCGACGATCAGCTCCCACCGGCCGCCGCGGCTCAGCCCCCGCGCCACGTCCACCCGCAGGATGTCGTAGAAGATCCCGACCCCCGCGCCCACCCCGTACTTCGGCGCGGACATCGGCTGCGCGCCCCAGCGGTTGAGCGCGATGCGGCCGACGTCGCCCACGTCCGCCCATCCCCCCGCCGCGAACAGGCGCCCGCGGACGAACGGCGCCCAGAGGTCGGCCGAGCCGGTGGCGCGCAGCTTGGCGAAGCGGTCGCCGCCGTACGCGCGGAAGGCGTACCCCGGCAGCGTCCCCCGCCCGCCCACCAGGTACAGCGCCTGCCGCGGCAGCGTCCCCGCCGCCGCCCCCGCGGAGAGCTCCACGTCCACCCGCCCGTCCGCCTGGCGCCACCGCCGCGTGAGCCCCAGGTCCACCCGCGGGCGGACGAAATCCATGTGCGAGCCGCCGCCGGCCACGTCCGACGCGCTCGCGCCCGGCTGGACGTCGATGAACAGGACCCCGCCGCTGTACGCCAGGCGCCCGCCGTCGGCGCCCACGGTGGCGCTCCACGCCAGCGCGCGGCCAGACGGAGAGCGGCGCGAGAGCGACGCCGCCCAGCCGTAGAAGGTGCCGTCGTCGACCGGGTGCACCGGGCGGAAGTCGCCGGCCGCGCTCCCCTGCGCCTCCAGGCCGGCGCTGCGCTGGTCCTCGACGCGCACGGAGAGCGTGCCGGTCCATCCGCCCGGCACCGGCCGGTCCATCCGCACCGTGCCGCCGCTGGCGTAGTACAGGTCCGAGTAGTCGCGCCCGGCCAGCGCCGAGGAGAGGGTGTTCATCGCCCCCGAGATCACCGGGCCCACCGCCACGTCCGCCGGGTGGTTGAGGTACCCGGAGGCGCCCAGCCGCAGCCCCGGCCGGGTGAGCACCGCGTCCGCGCGCGCCAGCGGGTGCATGGGGCCGAACGCCCAGCCGCCGTACAGGTCCAGCGCGAGCTGCGTGCGGGGATTGGAGCGCACCCCGAACCCCACGGCGAGCCCCTCCGCGCGGTTGTAGCGGGCGATGGTGCTCGCGGCGGGGATGTCCAGCCGCGTGGCCGGGAGGCCGCTCAGCACCTGCTCGCGGATCAGGTTCCCCGCCTGCTTGCGGATCTCCCCCAGCTCCATCCCGGGGCCGATCCCCAGCTCGCGCAGCTCCGCGTCGATCGGCTGCTCGAAGGCGAAGCGGCGCGCCTGCGTCTCCGGCACCATCGTCACCCGTGGCCCGTTGAACCGCCAGTCGGGGAGGTTCTGGTTGAAGCGGTAGCCGTTGATGGTCATGGTCCCGCGGATCACGCCCCCGGCGGGAAAGCCCAGCTCCGGGAGCTGCCGCCGGATCTCCACCTGCTGGCGGTTGGGGAGCCAGAAGCGCCCCTTCCAGAGCCCGTTCTCCAGCGAGATGTTGATGTAGTCCAGCTCGCGGTCCACGTAGCTGGAGCGGGTGAAGGTGAACTCCATCCGCACGATGTCGCCCGCGCGCCGGTCCACGTACACGCTGCCCACCAGCGCGTGCTCGCCGGGGTCCTTCGGCTTCACGTCGATGCGGTACACGCGCACCGGCTCCCCCGCGCCGGCCGAGCGGATGGTGAGCGAGTCGGCCACCCGGTAGTCGTAGAAGCGCTCGGCGCCCGGCGCGGCGGGGTGCAGCACGTCGGCCACCTCGTCGCCGTCGCCCAGGCGGATGCGGTCGCCGAAGTTGTCCTGCACCACGGCCAGGTGGTCCAGGTGGTAGTGGATGTTGGTGGGGAGCTTCTTCTGGTCGCGCAGCCCCACGATCACCTGCTTGGTGAGGTTCGGCGCCTTCCAGAACACCTGCAGCGCCACTTGGTCGGTCTTCACCAGCGTGCGCTCGTCGATGTCGCGCCGGTCCAGGTAGAAGTAGATGTAGCCGCGGGCGTCGGCCTGGTAGTCGACCATCCCGGTGTCGGCGAGCGACTGCGTGCGCCGCTCCTGCGCGTGCTGGATGAGCTCCAGCGCGCGCGCGGTGTTCCAGGGCCCCTCCTGCGCGGCGGCCGCCGGCGCGGAGAGCCCCAGGAAGGCCAGGAGCGCGGACGCGGATCGTATCTTCATCACGCGAAACATGGCAAAGCCTGGTAAACGCGCCTCACGCAGAGGCGCGGAGCCGCAGAGAGTTCGGGTGGTCCTCTCCGTGTCTCCGCGTCTCCGCGTGAGTCGATCTTTTCCTCACCCGCACGTACCCGCCGCGAAGGAGGCGGTCACGTGCCCCAGGATGCGGTCCTGCAGCCCCTCGCTGCCGATGCCGGCGGCGCGCACGTAGTCCGAGGTGCGCACGTAGTAGCCGCTCACCTCGTCGCCGGCCGTGAGCGTCCGCGACGCGGCATGGAACTCCAGGTCCAGGTGGTTGGGCGGCAGCAGCGCCTCCTGCTGGATGATGGTGGGCGACTGCGAGGTCAGGTACAGGAACACCGAGCCGGACCCGAACTCCACGTCGCCGCGCACCTGGCGGAGCGCCCCGTCGCCGCGGTGCGTGTACACCAGCTCGAACTCCGGCGCGGCGCCGCTCAGCGTGAGGCTCGCGCCCTGCGCGGGCGCCGCCGGCGCAGGATCGATCACCCGCGCGAACAGGTCTACCGCCGGGAGAATCGTCTGCACCGGCGTGAAGCGCAGCGTGCAGAGCCGGTAGACGCCCTGCACGTCGTCCGGGCGGAGCACCCGCCCATCCGTCGAGATGTCCACGCCGCACGCCGGCAACAGCAGTACCGATGCCGCGATCAGCACGTTTCTCATCGTCCGTCCTCCGCGCCGGGGACCCTCGGGAGATTACCCTGACGATGATGCTTCGTTTCACGCGAAAGGACCAGAGGATCGCGATCCCCTGGTCCTTTCGATGTTTCCGCGAGACGCGCCGCTTCAGGGGCAGGTGCCGGTGGTGAAGGTGGCGTTCAGGCTGCCGGAGATGCGGTCCGCCAGCCCCTGCTCGGTGATCCCGGCGGCGCGCGCGTAGTCGCTGCGGCGCACGGAGTAGACGAGGCTCCCGGCCGAGCTCAGCCGGCGCGGGTTGTCGGAGAAGTTGAATGCGAGCACGGACGGCAGGAGCAGCTCGCGCACCACCTCGCTGTCGTCTTCGTCGGGGAAGTCGATGGCGACCTCGGAGGGGCGGAGGTCCACGCCGCCGGTGAGCTGCTGCAGGAAGTTGTCGCTGCGGCGCGTGTAGATGAGCTGGTACGCGTTCGACTGGCCGCTCAGCGTGAGCGACGGCGGCTGCTTGGGGGCCGGCGGCGTGGGGTTCACCACCGTCGCCAGCAGGTTGGCCACGGGAAAGGCGGTCTGCGTGGGCGCGAACTGCAGCGAGCACACGCTGTAGACGCCCTGCACCTGGGCGGGCGTGAGGCGCTGCCCGCCCGTCCCCCCGTCGCCGCACGCGGGGAGCGCGGCGATGAGCGGAACGGCGAGAGCGAGCCGGGCGAGCGGACGGGTGGTCATCCTGCGGGTCTCCTGGAGCGATGCTTCCGAGCGGCGGTGGGTCCAGCGCATCTACCCGCCTCCCCCTCCGATCGTTTCATCTCCGTGCCTCTCTGCGTCTCTGCGTGAGACGCCGTTTTCATCCCCCGCGATGGAGCACGAGCACGTAGACGTCGTAGAGCGCGTGCGTCCACGCGGCGATGCCGAAGCCGCGGGTGATGAAGAGCGCGTTCAGCGCCAGCCCGGCCAGGAAGCGGAAGGTGAACGACCCCAGTTCCAGCGGATACGCGTACGGGCCGATGTAGTGGAAGGCGGAGAAGAGGAGCGCCGCCAGCACCGCGGCCCAGATCCGCCCCGGCGTCTTCCCCACCCCCGAGCTCTTGAACACCGCCAGCAGCCCGCCCACCAGCAGCACCCGGAAGAGCAGCTCCTCGTAGAACCCCGCCCCCAGCGAGAGCACCAGTCCGTCCGCCGTGGAGAGCTTCCCCACGGCGCCGGCCTGGTCCGCCGCCAGGCGCCACCCGCCCAGCACCCAGCTCGTCATCGACGCCACCACGGTGCCGAAGACCATGGCGTAGAGCACGCTCTCCACCATCATCCCCGCGAACACCCCGGCCTTCAGCGGCACCTGCTCGCGGCGCCGCTCCTTCGCGATCAGCACCACCGCGCCCACCACCAGGATGGCCGTGAACGCCAGCGTGCTGTGGATGCCGCCGGTGGCGAGCACGGTGCGCAGCAGCACGTCGGCGCCGTTGCGCAGCCCCCGCGTGGGGCCGGCGATCAGCACCGCGCCGAGCTCGTACAGCACGAGCAGCGGCAGGGCGAAGAGGAGCGCGTAGCTGTGCTTGCGCGTGAGCTGGAAGTAGCGGGGCATGGTCCTGGAGCCGATGGCCGCGCCCGCCCCGCGCGGGGCGCGGAGCCGACGTGGCCTGACGATTGCGAGCTTCGGCCTCGCCGGGACTCGCTTCCTGGCTATCTGGAACGCCGAAGTGGGGCGGAAAGTTTCGTCAGCCGGCGTGGGAGACGCGTGCGGAGATCCGGAGTGGGGACGTGGCTGCGGCGGGCGCCGTGGGCCGCCGCGCTGGCGGTGGCGGGGTGCGGCCTGCTGAAGAAGAAGCCGGTCGACACGCCCG
>JBJMPM010000321.1:0-2544 GCA_045803205.1 Longimicrobiaceae bacterium | reverse complement strand
CTCTGCGAGACCTTCGCCGAGGACTACCGGATGGAGGTGAACGTCGCGGCGCTGATGGAGATGGCGCGGGTGAAGTTCACCGGCTCGGGGACGGCGGGGCTGCTGCTCGCGCAGGACAAGATCCTCGCGAAGCAGCTGCTCGAGTTCCACCACGTGCTCAGCCCGCGCTTCGCCATGTTCGACGAGCACAGCTTCGCCACCAGCGGGGACATCGCCTTTCCCCTCATCGTGAAGCCCGCCAAGAGCGATGCCTCCATCGGCATCGGCAAGAAGGCGGTGGTGAAGGACATGAAGGAGCTGAGCGCCCGGGTGGCCGACATCCGCGAGGAGCTGGACGACGACGCGCTCGCCGAGGAGTTCATCGAGGGGCGCGAGATGTACGTCGCCGTGCTGGGGCCGCCCAGCGCCCCCGAGGTGCTGCCCATCGTGGAGCTGGACTTCGGCAAGTGGGACGCGGGCAAGCCCAAGGTGGCCAACCGCGACGTGAAGTTCGGCCCCGAGACGAAGGACAGCCCGCGCCTGCTCATCGCGCGCGACGTGAGCGACGAGCTGCAGGAGCGCATCGAGCGCGCCGCCACCACCGCCTACCGCGCCCTCAAGCTGCGCGACTACGCGCGCATCGACTTCCGCGTGAGCGCGCGCAGCAACGCGCCCTACCTCCTCGAGGTGAACCCCAACCCCTACCTCGAGAACCGCTGCGAGGTGGCGCTCGCGGCGATGGCCGCGGGCCTCAGCTACGAGCGCCTGGTGGGGCGCATCGTGGACAGCGCCGTGCAGCGCTACAAGCTGCTGCGCCCGCCGAAGAACGCCGGCACCCCCGCCACCAAGCTGGAAGTGGTCGAGGGCACCAAGGGCTGAGCGCGCCTACTCGTCCCCGCCGCCCAGCAGCGCGCCCAGGCCCACGCCGCCCAGCACGCTGCCCTCGCCGCGCCCGCCCATGGGGCCGGCCGCCGCGATGATGCGGCCGGAGAGCCGGCTGAGCGGCAGCGACTGCAGCCACACCTTGCCCGGGCCCTGCAGCGTGGCGAAGAAGAGCCCCTCGCCGCCGAAGAAGGCGCTCTTGATGCCGCCCACCATCTGGATGTCGTAGGAGACGCTGGGCTGGAAGGCCACGATGCAGCCGGTGTCCACGCGCAGGGTCTCGCCCGGCGCGAGCGTGCGCTCGTACAGGGTGCCGCCCGCGTGGATGAAGGCGAGCCCGTCACCCTCGAGGCGCTGCATGATGAAGCCCTCGCCGCCGAAGAGGCCCACGCCCAGGCGCTTCTGGAAGGCGATGCCCACGCTCACGCCCTTCGCCGCGGCGAGGAAGCTGTCCTTCTGCGTGATGAGCTCGCCGCCCAGCTGCCCCAGGTGGATGGGGAGGATCTTGCCCGGGTAGGGCGCGGCGAAGGCCACGCGGCGCTTGCCCTGTCCCTGGTTGAGGAACACCGTCATGAAGAGGCTCTCGCCGGTGAGCAGCCGCTTGCCCGCGCCCATCAGCGCGCCCAGGAAGCCGCTCTGCTTCTTGGAGCCATCCCCGAAGATGGTCTCCATGGCGATGCCGTCCTCCATGAACATCATGCCGCCGGCCTCGGCGACCGCGGCCTCGCCGGGGTCCAGCTCCACCTCCACGAACTGCATCTCGTTGCCGTGAATCTCGAAGTCCACCTCGTGCATCTGCGCCATGCGTGTTTCCTCGGGAAGGAGTCGGGGGGAGAGGGTGTGAAGCCGCTCCGACCATACGCGGGAGCGGCCCGGACTATTGCCCGCAGTGCGCCGCGCGCGGGACACCCTCTTGCGCCCGGATGCCTGCCCGGCCTGAGGCCAGACGGTGCGCGCGCTCCCTGGACACGACGGCGCCGCCGCAGCCCCACGCAGGGGCCGCAGCGGCGCCGTGTCCCCCCGGGGAAGGGGTGACTAGCTGCGGTTGCGCGGCAGCTGGAACAGCGCCGGGTCCACCGCCGCGTCGAAGCGCGCGCTCTCCACCACGCTGCGCCCGCGCTCGCCGTCCACCTCCCACTCGCTCACGTGGTTCACCATGATGCCGTCCACCGGGCGCGGGTCGGAGAAGTACACCGTCTTCTCGTACGCCTTGCCCTCGTGCATCCCCTTCGCCACGCGCTTCACCTCCAGCATCGTCTTCTGGTCGAGGTAGCGCGTCTCCACGTCCTGGCCGTGGGTGAGCACCAGCTTGTACGCGGGCGCGCCCTTCACGTCCTCCACGCCGGCCACCGAGAGCTTCACGCCGCGCTTCGCCGGGTCCAGCAGCACGTCGTCGAAGAGCGCCGCCTCGGCCATCATCTTGCTCTTCTCCGCCGGCAGCGCCTTCGCCTCGCTGCCCTCCATCATCCACGCCTGCTTCCCGTCGAAGGCCTTCACCTGCGGGACGCCGTCCTTCTGGAACTCCCAGCGCACCAGGTTGGGGCGGGCGCGGTAGGTGCTCACGGAGGCCGATTCGCCGTCGGCGCCCTGCTTCAGTGCGGTGGACTGGAAGGTCTTCGCGGCGCGCAGCCGCGCCTCTCCGCCGAGCGCCGTGAGGTGGCGCTGGACGAGCTGCTGCGCGGT
>JBJMPM010000216.1:0-14010 GCA_045803205.1 Longimicrobiaceae bacterium | reverse complement strand
GCTCTGCGTGAGGCGTTCTGTTTCAGTACTGCTCCTGGAACAGCACGAGGATCCACTCCAGCGCGCGGGCGATGATGGGGCGCTTCTTCCACTCCTCCAGCTTGATCTCCCGGCTCCGCTCCAGGTCGAAGAAGAAGGCGTCGGTGAGCTGCGTGCCGAAGCCGGCGTCGGCGATGCCGATCACCGCCTCCTGGTTCAGCTCCTTGCTGCGGATGTCCATGTTGGCCGAGCCCACGATCGACCACGTCCCGTCCACCACCAGCGCCTTGGTGTGTATCATCGTGGGCTGGTACTCGTAGATCCGCACTCCCGCCTCCAGCAGCCGCGTGAAGTAGAAGTGCCCCGCCAGCCGCACGATCTTCACGTCGGTGAGCTTGTTCGGCAGCAGCAGCCGCACGTCTACCCCGTCGCGCGCCCGCTGCGCCAGCGCGCGGCGCATGTCGCGGTCGGGGACGAAGTAGGCGCTGGTCAGGCAGATGCTCTCGCGCGCGCAGGCGAGCGTGGTCCAGTAGAAGACCCGCAGCGGGTGCGAGCCCTCGGCCGGCGAGCTGATCACGGTGATGTGGCGCGAGATCCCCTCGGCGCCGGGGTGCTCCTCGGCCTGCTCGGTGGGCGGGAAGTAGTCGTCGCCCAGCAGCAGCTCGCCGGTGCTGTTGGCCCAGAGCTGGGTGAAGGCGCTCTGCAGGTTCACCGCGAGGCAGCCGCGCACCTCCACCATGATGTCGCGCCAGTGCTCGCGGTCCTCGGCATTCCCCAGCCACATGTCGGCCACCGAGGCGCCCCCGGTGAACGCCACCTTCCCGTCCACCACGATCGCCCGCCGGTGGTTGCGCCGGTAGAAGGCGGTGAGCTTCCCCAGCCGGATGCGGTTGAACCAGCGCACCCGGCCCCCCGCGGCCTCCAGCGCCTCGAAGCCGTCCTGCGGGGCCTTCCAGGCGCCGATCCCGTCCAGCATCACCCGCACCCGCACTCCGGCGCGCGCGCGCTCGGTGAGCACGGCCAGGACCTCGTCGGAGATCCGACCGCGCTCCCAGATGTAGGTCATGAAGTTGATGGTGCGCTCCGCCCCGCGCAGCGCGTCGAGGATGGCGGGGAAGATCTCGTCGCCGTTGTTCAGCAGCTTCGCCGTGCCGCCGGTCTGCAGCGGCACGTTCAGCATCCCCGAGACGCCGTCGAGGAAGCGCTTCGAGCCGACCTCGAAGCGGTTCTCCAGGGTGAAGCGGCGCGGGCGCCGCCCCATGGCCAGGAAGAGCGTGGCGAAGGCGCCCATCACCGCCGCCACGCCGATGAAGAAGAAGACCGCCTCCCACCACGGGTAGACCAGCTCCCTCATCGGCGGCCTCTCACGGGCGCGGGTACGGCTCCCCCGGGGCGGGGGGAGGGGAGGGAGGAAGCGGATACCCCGGGCCGGCGTACGGCCGCGGCGGGAGCGGAGGGCGGGCCGCCGGCGCGGCGACGGGGACGTCGACGCCCGGGAGGAGGCGGATCACCACCGTCTCGCTGATCTTGTCCTGGATCGCCTGGCGGTTGCGGTCCCAGTAGACCTGCGCGTAGCCCATCAGCCCGGTGAAGAGCCCGGCCGCGTAGCCGCCGAAGCGCTCGAAGCTGGCCCAGAGGGTCATCGGCAGCCCGTCCAGCCGCAGCACGCGGATGCCGAGGAGCTTCTTCCCCGGCGTCTGCCCCCGCCAGAGCGCGGTGAAGGCGGTGAAGTAGAGGCCCGTCCACCCGAAGCCGATCCCCAGGTCGTTGAAGAACCCGAGCAGCGTGGCGAGCAGACCCCTGCTCTCCTCTTCCTTCACCTTCCGGTCGAGCTCGCGGTTGGCGGTCTCCAGCTCCGCCGTGCGCTGGCGCAGGTTGTCGAGCGAGTCGCGCGCGAGCGCGGAGGCGAGCCTGGGGCGCAGGACGCCCACGCGCGTCGAGTCGTCGTCGTGGACGGCCGAGACGTAGAGCGAGGCGAGCGAGTCGGGCGAGACGCGGCCGTCCTCCTCCTCATCGTCGCTCGCGGCGGGCATCACGGCGCGGAACGCGGACGCGGCCCAGGGCTTCAGGTCGCGCTCGTCGGCGGCGTCGGCGAGCGCCTCGCGGATCTGCCTGTCCGTCATCCCCAGGCGCCGCATCTGCCGCACGGCGGCGCGCGCGGCGTCGAACGCGCGCGCCGAGTCGGGCGCGTTCTCCACCGCCACCAGGTTGCTCGCCATGCGGATGGCCGTGAGCGCCGAGCCCGCGCTGTTGATCTGCGGGCCCGTGGCGGAGGCGTTCTGCGTGGCGGGCGCCGCGTTGGAATCGCCCTCCTCCCCCTCGTCCACCGAGCTCTTCGCCCGGTTGAGGAGGGCGATGGCCGCCACGAAGAGCATCAGCGCGCCGACGCCGCGCAGCGCCGCCTTGGCCCCGCGCGAGAAGAAGGTGCCGCCCTTCCCCAGCTTGCGTCCCGCGAACCAGAAGAAGGAGAGCCCCATCAGCCCGGCGAAGAGCACCTTGCCACCCACGTTCGCGAGGATGGCCACCAGCAGCAGGTCGAGCAGGATGGCCGCCAGCCGCCGCGAGGGCGAGGCCAGCGGCAGCCCCACCAGGTGCGGCGCCACCGAGAACTTCTCGGGGGAGATGGTCTTCCGGGGGTCGATGCCGACGGGGGTCGCTGGAGGGGCCATCGCGGTGCGCCGGTCGGGAGGAGGGTCGGTGCCGCGCGGGAATGTAGGTGCCCGGCGGGAAACCTCAAAGGGTCCGAACCTTCAGCCACGGGTGTGAAGGCGGACGACGCGGAGACGATGCGAGTGAACTCGCCGCTACAACCGCACGCAGTCCGCCTTCGCGGACTTCCCCACGAACGTCATTCTGAGGGAGCCGCCGCACCGCGCCTCGGCAGCGACGAAGCATGGCGGCGACCGAAGGATCTGTAGCCGCGGCATGCGACCACATCGCCCCCACGCGCCCGTCACGCGACGTGATCGTCCGTCCTGCGCCACCGTCGGCCCTCCTGCGCCATGGACATCGGGCGAAGATCAGGCCAACTGTATCTTGCGCGGCGTCCACCCGGCAGCTTCCGCAATCTTCCCGCCTCGTCCGATGTCGCCTCGCTCTGTGGCTCTGTGTCTCTGTGCGATGGGTTTTTCCGCGGCGTGCGCGTCCGCGCCAAGGGCGGCCGCGCCGCGCCTGGTGGTGGAGCCGGACTCGGCGATGGCGGACGCGCCGGTGCGGATCGGCGCGGCGGGGCTCGCCCCGGGCGCCGAGGCGGAGATCGCGCTGCGCTGGCCGGACGCGCCCGGCGGCGAGCTGCGCTCCTTCGCCCGGGTGCGCGCGGACCGCGCGGGGCGCATCGACCTGCGCACGATGGCGCCGGACTCGGGCAGCTACTCCGGGGTCGACGGCACCGGCCTCCTCTGGTCGATGGCCCCGGTGCACGCCGCCGCGCCCGCGGCCGAAGCGGACCCCTGGCGCGCGCCGCGGCCGCTGCGCCTGCGCGCGGAGCTCTCCGTCGCCGGGCGGCGCGTGGACGAGCGGGGGGTGACGCGCACGCTGATGGCGCCAGGGGTGAGGATGGAGGAGGTCGCGGACTCCGGCGTCGTCGCGCGGCTGTACGCGCCGGCGCGGCACGAAACGCCGCTCCCGGTGGTGATGGTGCTGAGCGGATCCGAAGGGGGATTCGACGACCTGCGCGCGGCGATGCTCGCCTCGCACGGCTACGCGGCGCTGACGGTGGCCTACTTCGGCGCGCCGGGGCTGCAGGAGGAGCTCTTCGAGGTGCCGGTGGAGCGGATCGAGGCGGCGGTGGCGTGGGTGCGGCGCCGCCCGGAGCTCGACGCGGGGCGGATCGCCGCGCTGGGCGCGAGCAAGGGCGCCGAGCTCGCGCTGGTGGCGGCGGCGCTGATCCCCGACATTCGGGCGGTGGTGGCGTACGCGCCCACCGACGTGGTGAACCAGGGCGTCGGAGGGAGCGGCGGGTCGCGCGCCGCGTCGTCGTGGACCTGGAGGGGTGCGCCGATTCCCTTCCTGGTGCAGACGCCGCCGCCCGCGTTTCAGGCGCAGTTCCGCGGCCCGCCGCCCTACCGCCTGCGCCCGCTCTTCGAGGCGAGCCGGAGCGACGGCGCGCTCGCCCGCGCCGCCATCCCGGTGGAGCGCATCCGCGGCGCCGTGCTCCTGGTCTCCGGCGAGGACGACCAGCTCATCCCCGCCGCGCCCGCGGCCGAGGCCGTGGTGCGCCGCCTCCGCGACGCGCGGCACCCGTACCCCTACCTCCACCGCAGCTATCCCGGCGCCGGCCACGTGATCCTCCCCCCCTGGCTTCCGACGACGCCGCGCGGACGCATCGGCCCCTGGCTCACCGGCGGCACCCCCGCCGGCTACGCCCGCGCCGACGCCGACTCGTGGGCGCTGATCCTCCGCTTCCTCGCCGATGCCCTGCGGTGATGAACCCTCGTAGCTCTCTCCGTGTCTCTGCGGCTCTGCGTGAGACGCCGTTCGTCTGGGCAGCCGCCTTCGCCGTGGCGACGGCGATCGGCGTGGTGGATGCGCTCCCGCTGGACGCGCCGGGCCCCGCGCTGGAGCCCGGCGCCGTCGCGCTGGCGCTGGCGCGGAGCCTCCTCCCCTGGTACGGCTGGGCCGCGCTCGCCCCGCTGGTGGTGATGCTGGCCGAGCGCGTGCCGCTGGCGTCCCGCCCGCTCTGGCGCAGCACGGCGGTGCACCTGGCGGCGGGGACCGGCCTCTCCGCGCTCAAGCTGGTGCTGCTCGCGCCGCTGACGGCCGTGCTCTACCGCTGGGGCGACACCGGCGAGTTCGCATGGGGCGGCGTGCGCTGGCTGCTGGCGCACCGGCTGCTGGGCAACGTGGTCATGTACGCCTTCGCGGCCACGATCGCGACGGCGGCGCTCGCGCGGCGCGACGCGCGGGAGCGGGCGCTGGCCGCCTCGCGGCTGGAGGCGGAGCTGGCGCGCGCGGAGCTGCAGCTCTTGCGGGCGCAGCTCGAGCCGCACTTCCTGTTCAACGCGCTGAACGCCGTCGCCGCGTACGTGCGCGTCGACCCGCCGCTGGCCGAGCGGATGCTGGCCCGCGTGAGCGAGCTCCTGCGGCTCGTCCTCCGCCTCTCCGCCGCCGACGACGTGAGCCTGGAGGACGAGCTCGCGCTGGCGGAGAGCTACGCCGAGGTCCACCGCATGCGCTTCGGCGACGGGCTCGCCTTCCGCGTCGATGCGCCGACGGAGGTTCAGGCCGCCCGCGTCCCGGGCGTGGTGCTGCAGCCCCTGCTGGAGAACGCCTTCCGCCACGCGCCGCCCGGCGGCGAGGTCGCGGTGCGCGCCCGGCGCGACGGGGCGCGGCTGGTGCTCGCCGTCGCCAACACGGGCGATGGATCGCGGACGGAGGACGCGGGCTCGGGGAGCGCCCTCGGCCTGGCGAACACCCGCGCCCGGCTGGCGCGGCTCTACGGCGGCGACGCGCGGCTCACCCTGCGGCGCGAGGAGGAGGCGACGGTGGCGGAAATCGTGATCCCGTGGCGCGTGAACATCACCACGGAAGAGCCTCACACGGAGTCAACGGAGTCAACGGAGTGCTGCCCTGTTCACCGTTGACTCCGTTGACTCCGTGTGAGCCCAGCCTGCTGACTGGAATGCACATGCGATTCGTCGAAACGGTATGAGGTGGCGCGTGCTGGTGGTGGACGACGAGCCGCCCGCCCGGATGCTCCTGCAGTCGCGGCTGGAGGAGGAGGGGTCGATGGAGGTCGTCGGCGCCTGCGGCACGGTGGCGGAGGCGGTGGAGATGATCCGCTCGCTGCGTCCCGACCTAGTCTTCCTCGACATCCGCCTCTCCGACGGCACCGGCTTCGACGTGGTGGAGAAGGTCGGCGCGGAGGCCATGCCCGCCGTGGTCTTCGTCACCGCCTACGACGAGCACGCCGTCCGCGCCTTCGAGGTGAACGCCGCCGACTACCTGCTGAAGCCGGTCGACGGCGAGCGCTTCGCCCAGGCGCTCGCCCGCGCCCGCGCGCGCCTGGAGCGCGGCGGCGACGCGGACCGCACCGCGCGCCTGCTGGAGCTGATCCACGCCGCGCAGGAGCGGCTCGCCGCCGACGTGCGGCGCCCCGCGGACTACCTCCCGGTGCGCACCCGGACCGGCGTGCGCATCGTGCGCGTCGAGGCGGTACGCTACCTCTCCGCCGACGGCCACTTCGTGCGCATCCACACCGGCGCGGAGACGCTGGAGGTGCGCGCCACGCTGCAGGAGTACCAGGACCAGCTCGACCCGGCGCGCTTCGCCCGCATCCACCGCGCGACCATCGTGAACCTGGACTTCGTGCGCGAGCTGCGCCCCTGGTTCCGCGGCGACTACCTGGTGCAGCTCGCCGACGGCACCGAGCTCAAGCTGAGCCGCCACTACCGCGCCTCACTCGGCGAGCGCTTCGCCACCCGCTGGTAGAGAGATATTCACCAGGAACCACACCGACGTCATCCTGAGAGGGTGTTGCTGAACCCGTTGTTCGGACACCCGTGGGTGTCATCCTGAGGCCCGGCCACGTGGAATCAGCTTTCGCTCCGATGGCGGCAGGGCCGTGAGGATCTGATTGCGGCCACGCCGGAGCCGGATGCGGAAGCTCGCGCGGAAGCCGCGGCCTCACGTTCACTCGTCAATGCCACGCAGGAAAAGCCAGGCATCGACGAGGGCCGGCGTGGACGCGACGATCGTGCGGGCTTCCGCGGCGGGCTCCTGCGCATTCCTCGGTCAGATCCTCACGGCCCTGCCGTCTGCAGCGCTGACGCCAGGACCTGTGTGGCCGGGCCTCAGGATGACACCTGTGGTGCCGCGGAATGTGCGCGTTTAGCAACACCCTCTGAGGCCGGTCACGCCCTCATTTTCCTCGTCAGGAGACCGTGCAGGCCGAAGGATCCATAGCCGCGGCAGCAGGTGAGCCGGTCGACGTTCCCCCAGGCTGGACGGTGACGATCCAGGCGCGTTCCCACGGGCTAAGTGCTTACACCAGCTATAGATCCTTCGGCCTGCGGGGAATCGTGCAGCGAAGGTCTCCGCATGGCCGGCCTCAGGATGACGTCTGGGGGGACGAAGCTTCCGAAACGACTGCGAAGGGACCCTTGACATCCACATTTCTACAGTTGTAGTATTACAAGCGTAGTTCTCTCTGTGCCTCTGCGTCTCTGCGTGAGACGGCCGTTAACGGAGCCTGTGCCATGGACGAAACCCCGGACCTCACCGATCTGCAGCTCGCCGTGCTGCGCGCGCTCTGGCGTGGCGGCGAGCCGACGGTGCAGCAGATCCAGGCCGCCCTGCGCGACGACGACCGCCCCCTCGCCGCCACCACCGTCGCCACGCTGCTGTCGCGGCTGGAGAAGCGCGGCGTGGTGGCGCACCGCGCCGAGGGCCGCGTCTACCGCTACCGCGCGCTCGTCAGCGAAGACGAGGCGCGCCGGGCGATGGTGGGCGGGCTGGCGGGGCGGCTGTTCGGGGGAGACGTGACGGCGCTGGTCAGCCACCTGCTGGGGGGCGAGCAGGTCGGCGAGGGAGAGCTGGCGCGCATCCGGGAGATGATCGACCGTCGGGAACGCGAGCTGAAGGCGGGACGAGATGACTGATCCGACCACCATCCTGCCGGCCGGCACCGCGGCGCGCATCGCCGCCTGGCTGCTCACCTACGCGCTGCACGGCACCGTGCTCCTCGGCCTGGCCGCCGTGGTGACGCTGCGCGGCCGCCTGCACGAGAGCATCCGCGAGACGGTCTGGAAGGCCGCGCTGCTCGGCGCGCTGCTCACCTCCTCGCTCGCCGCCTGGCGTCCCGGCGCGTCCGCCATCGCCATCGCGCTCCCGCGGGCCGCGGCGGTCGAGCTTCCATCATCCCCCGACATGAACGCGACGATCGCGCCCGCCGCGATGCCGCGCATCGACGCCGCGGCTCCGGCCGCTTCCCCGCCCCGCGGCACGGCGGCGCAGTGGCTGGTCGCGCTCTGGCTGGCCGGCGCCACCGTGGCGCTCGGCCGCCTGGGGCTCGGGTGGATGCGCTTCGTGCGCGGCCTGCGCCGGAGCGAGGTCCCGGCCGATCACCCGGTGCAGGCGCGGTTCGCCGCGCTCCGCGAGCGGGCGGGGGTGCGGCGGCGCATCCGCCTCACCTGCTCGGACTCGCTGCGCACCCCCGTCGCCATCCTGCGCGGCGAGATCTGCCTGCCGCGCGTGGCGCTGTCGTCGCTGGGCCCGCGCGAGCAGGAGGCGGTGCTGGCGCACGAGACGGCGCACCTGCTGCGCGGCGACCCGCTCTGGCTCTGGCTCGCCTCCGCGCTGGCGGCCGTCTTCTTCTTCCAGCCGCTGCTCCGCCTCGCCCTGCGCGGCCTGCGCGACTCCGCCGAGTACCGCTGCGACGCGTGGGCGGCCGAGCGCGTGGACCCGCTGGTGCTCGCGCGGTCGCTGGTGGACGTGGCGGGGTGGTCGAACGGGCGCGCGGCGCTCCTCCCCGTCCCCGCCATCGCCGGCGACGGCTCGCGGCTGGCCGGGCGCGTCGAGCGGCTGCTGCGCGGGCTGCGTCCCCAGGCGGCGGGGCGGCGGCGCGTGGCGGCAGCGGTCGCGCTGGCGCTCGCGGCGGCCGCGGCGGGGCTCCCGGCGGTCTCCACCGCGCAGGCGTCGCGGCAGGCATCATGGAGCGCGCGCTTCGGCATCTCCGAGCCGCTGGCCGCGGCCATCGAGCGCGCGGCGCGGCGCGAGGGCGTCGACCCGGAGCTCGCCTTCCGCCTGGTGCGCACGGAGAGCCGGTTCGACGTGGACAAGGCGGGGCCGCAGGGGCTGGGGCTCACGCAGATCATCCTCCCCACCGCGCGGAGCCTGCAGCCGGGGATCACGCGCACGCAGGCGATGGAGCGCGACACCAACCTGCGGCTGGGGCTGCGCTTCCTGCACCGGATGCTGGTGCGCTACCCCGGCAACGTGACGCGCGCGGTGCAGGCGTACACGCAGGGCCCGCGGCAGCTCGACCGCTCCGGCCCCCGCGCCGACACGCGGGCGTACGCGGCGCAGGTGCTCGGCGCGCAGGCGGGCCTCCCCGCCTACCGCGGCCCCGGTCTCGCATCGTCCCGGTGAACGGAGACAGCGTCTCGTGTGTTCCAGGCGCGGCCCCTCCGGAGCGTGGTGCCGAGTGGGAATCGTCGGCAGGGACGGCGGGGTGTTCGGCGACGGGCGGGGTGCGATGCGCATTCCGCCCGCCGCGCATGTTCCCACGGTGGCGCTCCGGTTGCGGAAATGGTTGCCAGGACTGGTGTTTTGCCACTTGCGCGAGCCTTGACACCCCGTCCGGGACACCGCATCGTTGGGAGGAAACCGGCCAATCCTGACAAGCGGAAACGATGACGACGCTGGCACACCCCCGGACCGACGGCCACGGCCGTCCCCGCGACTCTCGCGCCCTGCTGGAGCGCGCGATCGCCGACGCGCCGAGCCATGTGCCGCCGCCGGCGGGGTGGCTGCGCCGCCTCTTCGCGCGCGGCCGCGCGGCCGCCGCGCTGGTCCGCCGCTACCGCCTCCAGCCCGCCATCGAGCACGCCTACGACCGCGTCACGCGCGAGATGGGCCCCGTCCGCGTCGAGATCTCGGCCGAGGACGACCTCGAACGTCCCTACGTGTTGATGGAGTGCATCACGGCTCCCGGCCGCGAGCCGTCGCTCGACTTCCAGAGTGCCGTGCGCACCGAGGCGGACGCCCTGCTGCGCCCGGAGGACCGTATCCGGCTGTCGGTGTTCGTGCGCACGGAATCCCTCGACACCGCGACGGCGGATGCCGTTCGATCCTGAGCGCTGGCTGGACGTCGCGTCCGTCTGCTGCATCGAGATCCCGGAGGTCGACCGGGAGGCGCTGCTCCGGACCGCCCTGAACCGCGCGTACTACGCCGCCCTGCTCTCCTTCAGGTCTCGCATCGAAGCCGTTCAGGGCCCCGGTTCCGTACCGGAGCGGCGGACGCACGAAGCGATCTACCAGGCCGTTGGCGCGGCCGGGCTCGCGTTCATCGATTCCTACCGTACGCTGCGCGAGCTGCGCCGCCGGAGGGAAGCGGCGGACTACGTGCTGGACCGCGGCTCGCCTGCGTTCGGTGAAGCCCAGGACGCCATCCGCCAGAGCCGCTGGCTGATCCGCACGCGCATCAAGGCGCTTCCTGACGCCGAATTCCGCCGGCTTCGACTACGCTGATCTCCAGGAGAACGATGCAACGTCTCGCCCTCGCCCTCGCCGCGCTGCCGCTCGTCGCGTGCGATCCGCCGCCGCCCGAGCCCCGGCCGGCGCCCACGCCTGCGGGCGCGGACGTGGGCGTGCAGCCCGCGCGGATCACGGTGCGCGACCTCCGCAGGCTGCGGTGGATCGAGGGGAGCTGGCGCGGTTCGGGGGTGGGGCAGGCGCCCTTCTACGAGCGCTATCGCTTCGCCGACGACTCCACGCTGGTGGTCGACTCGTTCGCGGACTCGACGCTCGCGAGCGTCACGGACAGCACGCGCTTCGAGCTGCGCGGCGCGCGGCTGGGGAACCCCGGCACGGTGCGCTGGGTGGCGTCGCGCCTGGACGACCGCGCGGTGGACTTCGTGCCGGTGGCCGGCGCGCGGAACACCTTCACCTGGCGCTACGATTCGCGCGACCAGTGGACGGCGCTGCTGCACTGGCCCGCCAGCGACACCCGCCCCGCGCGCGACGCCACCTACACCATGGTGCGGATGCGATGAGGCGCCGCACCCTGGCCGCGGCCGCCCTGCTCTGCGCCGCCGCGGCAGACGTCCGCGCGCAGGCGGCGCCGCCGTACTTCGCGCCGGGCGTGGTCACCATCCCCGAGGCCACCACCTACCGCCCCACCTTCACGCCGGACGGGCGGACGGTGATCTATACGATGGAGGTCGGGAGCGACTACGTGCTGCTGCAGAGCCGGCGCGTGGGCGGGCGCTGGACCGCGCCCGAGGTGCTCCCCTTCTCCGGGCGATGGTCGGACGCGGAGGCCGCGCTCTCGCCGGACGGGCGGACGCTGGTGTTCGCGTCGAAGCGTCCGCGCACGGGCACGGCGCCGCGCGCGGACTACGACCTGTGGATGGTGGAGCGCTCGCCCGACGGCCGCTGGGGGACGCCGCGCCCGCTGGACGAGCTCTCCACGCCGGCGCACGAGCTCTATCCGGCGCTCACCCGCGGCGGCACGCTCTACTTCGCCCGCAGCTCTCCCGACGGCTCCGACCTCTTCCGTGCCCTCCGCCGCGGCGACGCCTTCGCCGCGGCCGAGCCGGTGGCCGCGATCAACACCGACCGCCGCGAGGCCGGCGTGTGGGTCGACGCGGGGGAGCGGGTGATGCTCTTCGACTCCAACCGCGCGGGGAGCCTGGGCGGGACCGACATCTTCCTGAGCTGCCGGCAGGGCGGCGGATGGACTGCGCCGCGGCCGCTCCCCGCGCCGGTGAACTCCGAGGCGCAGGAGACCTCCGGCGTCCTCTCGCCCGACGGGCGCACCCTCTACTTCACCAGCAGCCGCCGCTCCCCCGATGCACCCGCCCTTGGCGTAGGCGTCACCTACTCCGGCCTGATGCGGGGCATGGGCGGCCTCGGCCTCGGCCGCTGGCACACGCACGAGATCCCGGTCCCGTTCGCCTGCTGATATCAAATCCGAAAAAACAGTCGTGTCATCCTGAAGCACGGCCGAACGGAATTCACCGCGACACCACTGCCCGCAGTGCCGAAGGATCAGATCCAGTCAGCTGCGTGGCTTGGTGCGGTCGCGCACCTTGTCGCGGCTGCAGCTCACCCGTGAAACTGCATCCCGAACTCTGCCGGCAACCGGACCTATTCTCGAACGCGCCCTTATCACTATGTTTTCTTTTGCACGGGGAACGGGAATCTCTCACGAATCTTGCATTCAATGCTTGCACGCACATAGGGGTTAACCTCGTAGACCACCTCCTCACTCATGCAGAACGAAGCAAACAACAGAATCACACGGGCTGTTGACGATCTCCGCAAGTTGGTTTCGGAGCGTACGACGGTGTCTGTGGTGGGAACGTACGCCGGTTATTTATTGCGGGTCGCGAATGATCCAGACTTCCGGGATGAACTTGTCTCCCCTCACCGCCAGTGCCAGTTCCTTCTTGGACTACTCCTCAGCACGCCTGAGCCGAAGGAGCCGGTCAGCTTGACGGAAGAAGAATGGAACAATTGCGTTCAGCTCTTGAACGAAGCTTTTAGCGCATATCTGGAGCTGTTTTGGTCGGAAGGCGGAGAAGCGATCCACACGATGCCGGAGGAATGGAAACGAGTGCGAGACGTTTCTTTACCCGCATTCCTCCACTACTTCAACACCGGGCTCCTAGCGAGTTCGGAGCAGGTGATTTCAAGAATTGAGCGGTATCTCATGCCGTTTGACCGTGCTTTAGCTCGCGATTTTGGTATATCAGCGAGCGATGCTCTCCGAATCGCTGCTTGGATTTCAGAACAGCTCGAGGAAAATGTGCATCAAATGCTTGTTGCGAGTCGTGCAGAGAAAGACGCACGGGAAACCCTGCTTAAAAAAGCACGATCGATTGATGAGGCGCGAAAGCTCGCACAATCTTCGCCTTATAAAGAGAAAATGCTTGCTTATCTTGACAGCATGAACGCGGTCGCCGAGATCAGGCGAAACGATCTGCTCTCACAGTTTCCAGAAACGGGTGTCGCGTTCTGGGACGTCTTCTCAGTCAGCCGAGGGGCTGGCCCGCAACTCACATATCCAACCGAAAGAAGTGTAGCAGATACTCGTCCGTTAATTCAACTAACGAATGAAGTGGCCAAGTGCCCATCTGTTAACACGCTCTACACGGCGATCCTCTCCTCGGCTGAAGAAGCGCTGTCCAAGGCTTCGGAACGGAAGAGCTACTTCGCTCACCGTGATGTTACTCTGGAATCGGAGGCTGCGGCCGAGTTAAAAAGGATAGTTGGACCATCGGCTTCAGTATTTCAGAGTGTTTTCGAGACAGAGGATGCTCAGTTCGAACATGACACTGTCATTGTCATAGATGAACTGGCTCTATTTGTGGAGGTAAAGGCGACGCCTCCTATGGAGCCGTTTCGGGATCCCGAACGTGCTTTTATTCGCTTGAAGCGCGCTTTCAAATCTGACACGGGCATTCAAAAAGCCTTTGAACAAGCTGCGCAGCTTAGTCGCCGACTGGACGCAGGAGAGAGTGTCCCATTGTACGACCGACACGGACAACTGCTGACAACTCTGCAGCCCGGAATCGTCACGAATCGCTTCAGCGTGTGTGTCACAAGGGATAATTTTGGTCCGCTGGCTACCAATCTTGCACTGTTGTTAGAAAAGAAGCCGCCGGACCAATACCCTTGGGCGGTGAACATTTTTGACCTTCATGCTATCGCGGACGCATGGAGCTACCTCCACTGGGGGAAGAAAGAACTCGTTGATTATTTAGCCTTCCGAATAAGGGCTCACGGGAAGGTGTTTGGAACCGACGAATTAGAGTATGCGGGCTTCCATATTTCACACGGCTCGTTGCGTTCTGCCGTAGAGAACACGGCGGACTTGGTTCAATTGAATTCCCATTATTCAGACTTTTTTGACGAGTTGTACAACCACCTACATCAGGGGGCTCCGGGACCGAAGCGGAGCGTGCGAGCCCCTGTGATGATGGACCTGAGAGAATCATTGAAAAAGGGCGAACCCGTCTTCGTGGGGAAAACAGTCTCAGGAAAGAACAGGAATCAACCATGTCCATGTGGTTCCGGTAGGAAGTATAAGAACTGCTGCTGGGAAAAAGGCCGGTCGCCGGTCCCATAAAGAAGCTCGGTTTGGACTCGGAGAAGATCGACGTGGAGTCGTTCGGAACCGATGCACCTGCTACTACGCGCGGCACGAGCTGCGGGGAGAAGTCTTGCGTCAGGCTGCTTTCCCTTCTGCTGAGCGCTACGAAGCGGAGGCTTCGAACACCATCAGCTCCCAGAGCCAGTCGATCGCGCTGCGGCTGGAGCGGACGACGCGGAAGCCGGCGCCCTGGAGCAGGGCGCCGGCTTCCTTTT
>JBJMPM010000169.1:0-7334 GCA_045803205.1 Longimicrobiaceae bacterium | reverse complement strand
GAGCGCGCCTACATCCACTGGGTGCTGCAGGCCGAGGGAGGGAACAAGACGCGCGCCGCCGAGGTGTTGGGCATCGACCCCTCCACCCTCTACCGCAAGCTCCTCCGCTACGGGATGGAGACGGCCGGCTGAGATCCTGCTTTGTCCCGTCGAACGGTACGGGATATGCCTCCCCCGCGAGGCGCCGGACGGAGGCGGAAAACGCGGGAGGAACGATGCGGATCCTGGTGGCTGACGACGAAGCCGCGAGCGCACAGTCGCTCGCCGATCTGCTCACCCTGATCGGCCACCAGGTGGTCGGGCCCGCCTGCGACGGGGAAGAGGCGGTGCGGCTGGCGGAGCGCGAGAAGCCGGACCTCGCCATCTTCGACGTCGAGATGCCCCACATGTCGGGGCTCGAGGCCATCGACCAGATCACCCGCGCGCGCCCCATCCCGGTGATCGTGCTCACCGGCCACGACTGCCCCGAGTTCGTGGACCGCGCCGCGCAGCTTCCCGTCTTCAACTACCTGAGCAAGCCCGCGGGGGTGGAGCGGCTGGTTCCCGCGATCCGCCTGGCCTCGGCGCGCTTCCTGGAATGGTCGGCGCTGCACGGGCAGGTGAGCGAGCTCTCGCGCCGCATGGACGAGCGCAAGCTGGTGGAGCGGGCGAAGGGGATCCTGATGGAGCTGCGCGGAGTGGGCGAGGACGAGGCCTACCGCCTGCTGCAGCGCGAGAGCCAGAACCGGGGCCGCAGCATGGCCCAGGTGGCGCGCACCGTGATCGCCACGCGCGGGGTGGTGCGCCGCGTGGTCCGCCCGCCGGCAGAGCCCGCCGCCTGAACCAGACCGCCTCGCGCCGAGACGCGGAGACACGGAGAGAGCCGCCCGGCCTCTCCGTGTCTCTGCGCGTCTTCCGCGTGAGACGCTGTTATCTTGTACCGCCCCGGCTGTCGTTCCTCGACCCCACCTTCAGACGAGCCCATGCGCCGGACACTCAAGGAGATCGCCGCCGAGTACGGCGCCGTCGCGGTGGTGGTGTACCTGGCGATCTTCACCGTCGTGCTGCTGGGGTCCTGGGCCGCCATCAGCCTGGGGTGGAAGCCGGGCGGCGTCCGCGGTGGCGTGGGGACCTTCGCGGCGGCCTACATCGCGACCAAGCTCACCCAGCCGCTGCGCATTGCCGCCACGCTGGCGCTCACGCCGCTGGCCGCGCGCGCGTACGAGCGGCTGCGTCCGTCCGCGCGCGCCAGGGCGGCCGGCGGCGAAGCGCCCGCCCGCCCCGCCGTCGAATCGCCCCGGAGCGCGGAGCCGGGTGAGTAGTCCCCGCGCGCGCAGGGGGCTGGAGCTCGTTCCCGTGGGCGCGGTGGCGCCGGCCCTCCTCCACGCCCTGGGCCGCGCGCTCGACGCCGTCCTCCCGACCCGGCACCACGTCGGCGAGCCGCTGGACGCGGGCGGGAGTGAGAGCGGCGCGCTGCTCGACGCGCTGATCGCCCGCGCCGATGCGGAGGCCGTCGATCCGCGGGCGCTCTGGCTGCTGGCGGTCTCGGACGCGGAGCTGCGGGCGCCGGGGCACGGGCGGGTGCTCGGCGAGGCGGCGGTGGGCGCGGGGTGCGCCGTCGTGGGGCTGGCGCCACTTGACGCCGGAAGTGGAAGCGGCGCAAAGACTTTGCTGCAGCGTGCCATCAAGGTGTGCGTGCACGAGATGGGGCACGCGGCGGGGCTGGAGCACTGTGCCGACCGCGCTTGCGTGATGTATCCCGCCCGCGACATTGCCGACGTGGACCGCAAAGACAAACATTTCTGCCGGCGCTGTGGCAAGGATCTCGCGCATGCAACCCTTGATGCGGCGCGGGGCTGAGGTTACGTTACCGCAGCCGCACGCAATTCCGTCCTTCACCCTCAACCGTTCTATTGCACCCCGACCCCTGCGCATGCCGCATGGCAGAGGCACGCCCATGAGCACGCAATCGCCCCGCTCGCTGCGCCGCGCCTACCTGGAGTGGGTGGAAGAGCAGGTAGAGGAGTTCAAGGACGCCATCCCGCGCTCGCGGCTGCTGGACATCGCCGACGAGGTGGTGGGCGACCTGCGGCTCTCGCGCGGCGGGCAGTACCAGCTCACCGAGGTGCTGCTCTGCGACGCCATGAACCGGCACCTCTTCCGCCTGCTCAAGCTCCCCGGCTACCGCGCCTGGTGCGAGCAGCGGGCGACGGCGCCGGAGCCGCCGCGGGTGATCCCCTTCCGCGAGCTCGCGCCGCCGCCGTCGACCGTCGCGGTTCGCCCGAGCGCGGTGGACGAAGAGGAAGTCGCGCTGGTCGGATAGAAGACCGTCTCACGCAGAGACGCAGAGGCGCAGAGAGAACCGCGGTTCTCTCTGCGCCTCTGATCTTTTTCCGACTCCGGCTCAGCTCACGATGACGACGCCGGCCGAGATGTTCACCAGGTCGTACTCCGGGCTGCTCAGGCAGGTGGGGCCGGTGCCGGCCGGGGCCAGGTTCACGGTGTTGGCTTGGTCGATGGCGGCGTCCACCACCTCGAAGTACGCGTCGAGGCCCTCGATGCTGGTGTCGCTGCTCTCGTTGACGGTGCCCGACAGCTTGGCGTGCCCTCCCGACTTGGAGATGCAGGTGATGTCGATCGAAGCCGCCACGTCGCCGGTGACCGAGTAGAGCACCGCCCGGCCCGAGGTCACGCTGCTGGAGCTGTTCGACGCCACCACGCCGAGGGTGTAGCCGGAGGACAGCTTGACCGCGGCCACGACGCTGGCGTTGGCCGTGCCCGTGTGCCGGACGTCGACGCTCCCGGCATCGCGCCCGCGCGCACCCGCGGTGGGCGCGTTGTCGCACGACGCGAACGCGGGAACGGCCAGCACGGCGGCAAGGATCAGGGCGGCGTGTCTCATGAGTAACCTCCGGGGGGAGTGGAAGAAGGAACGTCTGCCTCGGGCCCCTCCGCAAACATCGTCGTGAAAGATCCGAGACTTCTCCCACACTAGTCGACCGTGGAGCAGAAGGCAAGGAAACATTTGAAGTGCGACATGCCTGCGCATCGAGACGGATTTTATACCTGATCTTGAAAAAGACCTCACACGGAGTCAACGGAGTCAAAGGCAAAACCACGACTCCGTTGACACCGTTGACTCCGTGTGAGATCAAGCAGTTTCTCCCGCTTTTAAGACCCGAAGCGAATGATTGGCGGATCGGCTCCTCCTCCGCCGCCTGAGTCCGGCAATGGCGGCCGGTCGCTTGCCCCAGCCTGGCGCGCCCGCCTACATTGCGCCGCACACTCCCCCGGAACCGACAGAGCGATGGCCAAGACCGCCACCTTCGACATCACCTCGACCATCGACCTGCAGGAGGTCGACAACGCGGTGAACCAGGCGCGCAAGGAAGTGCAGCAGCGCTACGACTTCAAGGGCGCCACCGCCGAGATCGACTTCTCCAAGAAGGACGGGACGCTGAAGCTCCTGGCCGACGACGACTACAAGCTCAAGGCGCTGGTCGACGTGATCCAGAGCAAGCTGATCAAGCGCGGCGTGCCCATCCGCAACCTGGACTACGGCGACGTGGAGCAGGCGTTCGGCGGCAAGGCGCGGCAGACCGTCACCCTGGTGCAGGGGATCAGCACCGAGAAGGGGAAGGAGATCGTCCGCGCCATCAAGGACGCCGGCTTCAAGAAGGTGAACGCGCAGATCCAGGACGAGCAGGTGCGCGTCACCTCGCCCTCCATCGACGAGCTGCAGGCGGTGATCGCGCACCTGAAGAAGCAGGACTTCGGGCTCGAGCTGAGCTTCGGCAACTTCCGCTCGTAGCGCTACCAAGGTCTGGCCTCGCATGTCATCGTTCGATGATCGCCCTCTAAGCGCGTCCGACCGAGGACGGTTATTCGGCGCGTTGAATCGACTCATCCGCGAGGTTGGCTCAGCTCCTGAGTTGCAGAAGCAGTTCGGTATCTCTACACGTCTGGTTCGTGTCCCTGCCGATGATCGTTACGGTCCCAGGACACTTCAGCATCTCGTTCGGCGTGGTCCTCTACTCTTTATTCAACTTTTCGACTGGGAGGCGGGACACGGGTCCTCAAAGTACAGTAAGAACCTTCGTATCTGGGCATTCTGCGTTGTGAAATCTGAGCCTTTCGTCGTTCCAGAGGTAGTTTTTACACCCAATCCGTTCCGTCCGGAGGACGTGGGATATCCATATCACCCGAGTGTCACGCCTGACTTCCTCCTAAGCGGACGGGGAAGTTGGTGGGCAGCAATTCGCCAGTTTTTGCCTGAACTCGAAGCGGAAGGCGAAGAGCTTTCGAGACCTCGTATCATCGAAGAAGAACGACAGCGGCTCGAAGTGCATGCTGCAGAGAGGGCCGCAACTGCCAAGCAACAAGCGGCTCGCCAAGCTGCTATCACTAGCGCCGATCATGCTATCAGATCGTGGGGAGGATTCGGAGGCGATGTTCCGAAGCCGAGGCGAGGACTGGGATGTATCGCTGCAGGAATCCTGCTCGGTGGTGGCACCGCCGTCCTCGAATGGGTTGCTCGTCGAATATGACTGATCGGAAAATGTCTGGTTCGTCCGAGCTCTTCCGGCGCGCGCAGGAGGTCACGCCCGGTGGGGTCAACTCGCCGGTGCGGGCGTTCCGCGCGGTGGGCGGCGAGCCCTTTTTCGTCGCGAGCGCGGCGGGCGCGCGCATCCGCGACGTGGACGGCAACGAGTACATCGACTACGTGCTGAGCTGGGGCCCGCTGATCCTGGGCCACGCCCACCCGGCCGTGGTCACCGCGGTCTGCGACGCGGCGTCGCGCGGCACCTCGTACGGCGCGCCGACGGAAGCCGAGGTCGAGCTGGCGGAGCGGGTGCGGGAGCTGGTGCCGTCGATGGAGCGCGTGCGCTTCGTGAGCAGCGGCACCGAGGCCACCATGAGCGCCGTCCGCCTGGCGCGCGGCTTCACCGGGCGCGAGCTCATCCTGAAGTTCGACGGCTGCTACCACGGGCACGGCGACTCCTTCCTGGTGAAGGCCGGCTCCGGCGTCGCCACCCTGGGCCTGCCGAACTCCCCCGGCGTCCCCGCGGAGCTGTCGAAGCTCACCCTCACCGCGCCCTTCAACGACCTGGAGGCGGTGGAGGCGGCCTTCCGCGCGCACCCCGGCCGCATCGCCGCGGTGATCCTGGAGCCGGTGGTGGGCAACGCCGGCTTCATCCCCCCGGACGTCGGCTTCCTCCCCGCGCTGCGGCGGATCACGGAGGCGAGCGGTGCGCTGCTGGTGTTCGACGAGGTGATGACGGGGTTCCGCGTCTCGCGCGGCGGCGCGCAGGAGCGGTTCGGGGTGCGGCCGGACCTCACCACGCTGGGGAAGGTGATCGGCGGCGGCCTCCCGGTGGGCGCGTACGGCGGCCGCGCGGAGGTGATGGCGCACGTCGCCCCCGTCGGCCCCGTCTACCAGGCGGGAACGCTCTCCGGGAACCCGCTGGCGATGGCCGCCGGGCTCGCGCAGCTCCGCATCCTCCGCGACGAGGATCCCTATCCGGCGCTGGAGCGGCGGACGGCGCGGCTGGTGGAGGGGCTGCTGGCGAATGCGGCGGAGCTCGGCGTTCCCGCGTGCGGGGGGAGCCTGGGGTCGATGTGGGGGATGTTCTTCGCCCCCGGCCCGGTGCGCAGCTTCGACGACGCGAAGCGGGCCGACGTGGCGGTCTTCAACCGCTTCTTCCACGAGATGCTGGAGCGGGGGGTGTTCCTGGCCCCCTCGCAGTTCGAGGCGGGGTTCACCTCCACCGCCCACACCGACCAGGACGTGGAGGAGACCATCGGCCGCGGGCGGGAGGCGCTGCGTGCGGCGCTGGGCTGACCCCATCGCCGTCGCCGCGCTCGCCTGGATGGCGGCGTGCGGCGGCCGGCGCGAGCCGCGGTACGGCCCCGTCCCGCTGCCGCCGCCTCCCCGTCCCGCCCCGGCCGCGGCGCCGCCCCCGCCGCCCGTCCGCGACGAGCCGGCGCGCCCTGCGGAAGCGGTGAACGCGCCGGCGGTGAAGGTCGGGCTGGTGGTCGACGCCCCGGCGGGGATGGTCTCCTCGCCCTCGGGGATGACGGTGGAGACGGAGCGCGGCGAGAACATCGACGAGCTGCAGCAGGGGCGCAGCCTGAGCTTCGCCGCGGAGCCGGACGGGACCATCGCCATGACGGTGGTCGACGCGGCCGGGAGCGTCGTAGGCCGCACGCGCTACGGGCTGCAGCCGCCGGTGGTGGTGCGCGCGGCGGACGGCGGCGTGGTGGAGGTGGGCGGCACGGCGTACCGCGGCGCGATCTGGGTGCAGCGCGCGGGGCGCGGCGGCCTGACCTTCGTCAACCGGCTCGACGTCGAGAGCTACCTGCTCGGCGTCGTCCCGCGCGAGACGGGCGAGGTGGACGCGGCGGCCTACGAGGCGGTGAAGGCGCAGGCGGTGGCGGCGCGCACCTACGCCGTGCGGCACCTGGGCGGCCGCGCGCAGCTCGGGTTCGACGTCTACCCGAACACGCAGGACCAGGTGTACGGCGGCGTGGCGGCCGAGCGGGAGACGATCTCGCGCGCGGTCCGCGAGACGGCGGGCGAGGTGGCCACGTACGGCGGCCAGCCGATCGAGGCCTACTACCACTCCACCTGCGCCGGCCGCACCGCCGCCATCGACGAGGTGTGGAACGTCCGCCCCGCTCCCTACCTGGTCTCGGTCGAGGACGTGGACCCGCGCACGGGCGAAGCGTACGATCGCGCGTCGAGCCGCTTCCGGTGGACGGAGCGGTGGACGCACGCACAGCTCGTCTCGGTGCTCAACCGCACGCTGGCCGACTCGCTGCGCGGCCGCCGCATCCGCGAGATCGAGGACGTGGACGTGCTCTCGCGCACGCCGTCCGGCCGGGTGCGCGCGATGCGGATCGACACCGACGCGGGGAGCTTCACCGTGGGCCGCGACCGGGTGCGCTGGATCCTGACGCCGGCGCGCGGCGGTACGCTCAACAGCAGCAAGTTCGACGTGCGGGTGGAGCGCTCCGGCGGCGGGATCTCGGCCATCGTGGCCGAGGGCGGGGGATGGGGCCACGGGATCGGATTGTGCCAGGTCGGCGCGATGGGCCGCGCGCGCGCCGGCCAGGACTACCGCACGATCCTGCAGGCGTACTATCCGGGAATCCGCATCGAGCGGATATACTGAGACGCTCAGCGCGGTGCGCGCCGTCGTCGACCCCTCACCCCGGTTCGGGCGGCCTCGGCTACGGCTCAGGCGAAAGCGCGGTGCGTCCGCCCTAACCGACCCTCTCCCAACTGCTGGGAGAGGGTGACCGACGGCTCGCGTCGCTCGCGGCCGTAGATCCAATTTTCGCACGCGGCCGTA
>JBJMPM010000157.1:0-19858 GCA_045803205.1 Longimicrobiaceae bacterium | reverse complement strand
GAGCGCCCGAAGTCGGTGACCCAACCTCGCAAGAGGAGGGAGCCGCCGAAGGCGAGCTCGGTGACTGGGGCGAAGTCGTAACAAGGTAGCCGTAGGGGAACCTGCGGCTGGATCACCTCCTTTCTGGAGCCGCGAGTAAGTCCCGCGAGGGGCCGAAAGCTAGCTCGCAAGTCGACCCCCACGGACGTCCATCCCTTGATTTTCGCGGGCCTGTAGCTCAGGTGGTTAGAGCGCACGCCTGATAAGCGTGAGGTCGGAGGTTCGAGTCCTCCTAGGCCCATCCCGCAAGTGGCCGCATCGCATAGGTTTAGCGATGCGGCTACTTTGTTGTTTCTAGACTTGCCGCTTTCGTGTCGATGAAATATGGGATTTGGTGGAGAACAAGGGTGGAGCCCCAAACCAGCAGACCATAGTGATTCCACGCTGCAATTCCACTGTGTTCCTCAGGCTTGAGTAAGTCCGTTCTTTCCTCTCAAGCTCTTATCCGACAACCAACAAGAGTATTCATACGTTTCCGTCAAATCTGGCGGGAACTGTTGACGCACGACAAGCGCCCAGGTTATCGTGTATTTCCCTGCGTTCTTTAGGGACATCGCGTGGTTTTAGTCTCCAGACCCAAGGCTGTGTCTGCTGGAGGTAATCGGACCGTCTCCCCGCAGTCACCGAGGCGGTGATGTGAGAGGCGGTCTCTCTTTCAGGCGGGGCCGATCAGCGCGTGTTGGGAGTCACGTGAGCACGGACGAGATCCACGACGGCATCGCGCGGCTGGGGCGGCTGCTGCAGCCCCGCGGCCCCGCGATCGCCCTGCCGGCGGGCATTTGCGTGGGCGGCGACGCGGCGGCGGAGTGAGCGTCCCGGACGAACATCGCGGCCCACGAGCCCCGTTCATGACCGGCATCGCCAGCCGCATCGACGGCCGCCGCGCGGAATCCACGCGCGGCATCGACGTCTTCCCTCGTCCGGCTGCTTCGGCGGACGAGGTGGGATCCGCGCGCGTTCCACACACCCGATTCACCGTCGTCGCCAGGTCATGAACTCCGTCGCGCTCGGAATGTGACGGCCGGACGGTGACTGTCGGATCGGCGTCGGAGCCGCACCCAGCGCAACGAGCGCCGTTTTCGCTCCCAAAGCCGGGCGGCGCGTCCTTACGACGGCCGCGTGTAGACGAGCCGGTAGACGAGCGGTGCGGGGAGGCGGGGGCTGGTCATCGTAGCGACCATCGTCAGCGTCGTCCCGTCCGGGCTCACCGTGAAGACGTTCTGGCGCTGGCCGTCTTCTGAGCGGAAGGTCTGCACCAGGGCCCGATCCTCCCAGGTGGTCGTCACCACCACGCAGCTGCGCCGCATCTCCGTGCAGGGGCGGCCCGTCCGGCGGTGCCAGAACACCGGCTGCCCGTTCGCCGGGCTCGACACGGACGGGTACCCCGGCATCACGACGCTGACATTCTCGTCGAAGGAGAAGATCAGCCGCGGGTACGCGACATTCGCCGACCGCAGCCGCGGGCGTGCGACCTGTCGCACGAGGACGTTCATCCCCGCGATCGACGCGTTGATCTTCGCGTCGATGTCGTCGCTCCGCTCCGGGTCGAGCGTCCAGGCACCGTTGAACCGCGGGCCCTCCTGCGCCAGACCTCTGGCGCTCGCCAGCGCCAGAAGAGCGACGATCGTCAGCAGCGGAACGCGTCGACAGTACATGACGCCGTGGTTCAGGGGGGTGGGAAGAGGGCCGCAAGCCGAGACGGTCCCCCGGCCCGGGAGAGGCCCGTCGCATCCGCTTCGACTGCAAACCCCGCGCTCGGAGCTCAAGCCCTGATAAACGCGTCTCTGCGTGAGACGCTTCAATGCATTCCACATCGTCCAGATCGTCCAGATCGTCACAACGGCTTCTGCCTTCCCCCGCCCACCGCCACTCGGCGGTTCCGAACTGCCACTCGGCGGAGGATGAGTTGAAGGGGCCAGCGTCGCGGGCTACGCTACGTCCGTGCCCCGATCGCCGCGCGCCTGCCCGAGCCCGTCTCGCGCCGGAGTCGATCGGATCCCGTGCCGCGAAGACCCCATCCGCCCGGAGGTGCCAACCATGTCCCACACGTTTCGCTGCGTCGTGGCGGCCCTGCTCGCCGCGACGCCGTCGCTCCTCGGCGCCCAGCTGAGCCGGCGAGCGGCCCGCTGCCGTCCGCCACGGCGCTGACCGCGCGTGTCGATTCCGTGGTGAGGGCCGCCCTGCTCACCCAGGGCGTGCCTTCCGTCTCCGTCGTCGTGGTGCGCGGCGGCGAGACGCTGGTCCAGCGGGCGTGGGGGCGGGCGGACGTCGCCAGCGGCCGCGCGGCCGACCCGTCGACCCTCTACGCGATCGGCTCGAACAGCAAGCAGTTCACCGCCGCCCTGGTGCTCAGGCTCGTCGACCGCGGCCGGCTGACGCTCGGCGACCCCATCGGCCGCCACCTGTCCGGCCTCCGCCCCGAATGGAGGGCGATCACGATCGAGCAGCTCCTCAACCACACCTCCGGGCTGCAGCGCACCTTCGTGGACCTGTCCCGCATCGAGCGGGACCTGCCGGGCGACTCGCTCGTCGCGCAGGCGGCGCGGGACACCCTGGCCGCGCGGCCCGGCACCACGTTCCTCTACTCGAACACCGGCTACCTGCTTCTCGGCGTCCTGGTCGAGAAGCTGTACGGCAAGCCGTACGCGGCCGCGCTGCGCGACGAGATCGCGCGGCCGCTCGGGCTGACCGCGCTCCGGTCCTGCGCGGACGTCGAGGCGAGTGCCAGGGCCACCGGGTACGACCGCGCCTTCGACGGGACGCTCTCGTCGCCCCCCGCCCTCCATCCATCGCAGCAGCTCGGGGCGGGCGGCATCTGCTCCACCGCGGCCGACCTGGCGAAGTGGAACCGGGCGCTGCACGGCGGGCGGGTGCTCTCCGAGGCCTCCTACAGGGCGATGACGACGCCACGCGGCGCGGCGATCCCGGCGGGCTACGGGTTCGGGTTGAGCGTCGACCCGGCGCCGTGGGGCGGCCCGGCCATCACGCACGGCGGCCAGGACGTGGGGGGATTCGTCTCGGAGCACGGCTGGTACCCGGCCGATTCCCTCTCGGTGACGATCCTGTACAACGTCTACCCGCGTGTCGCCCCCGGGGGAACCCACACCATCGCGGCGCTCGCGCTGGGCCGCACGCCGCCGGCCACGGACACCCCGGCGCCGGTGGCTGCCGTCGCCGCGACGCCGGCCACCGGCATCGTGGGAGAGGAAGCCCGCCGGCAGTTCGTGGGCGAGTACGCGCTGGGATCGGGTCCGAGCCGCTTCAGGGTCGATTTCGAGGAAGGCGGCTTCGTCCTCACGACGCCCGGGGGCGACAAGAGCCCGCTGGTGCACCAGTCGGGGGCGACCTACGCGGTCGCGGCCAGGCCCGGGACCACAGTCACCTTCCTCGCCGACGCGGAGGGACGGGTCGTCGGGTTCCTGGCGCAGCAGGCGGGGAGCCCCGACCGGCGCCTGCGGAAGGTCCGGTGACGGCGCATCGCCCGCCGCCTCTCATGCTTATGCCAAATCGGGAAATACACCGGTGGAATCGAGCGATCTGATACCGCTTTGCGGAGTTCGTTCAAGATCAGATTGTTGAACTGAAGGTCTCACACGGAGTCAACGGAGTTAACGGGAAGTCGTTCTCCGTTAACTCCGTTGACTCCGTGTCACCCCTCCCACGCCTCCGCACAACCCCGAGTCCGACCCCCGGCTTGCGCGTGCGCTCCTCCGGCCCCTGTGGGGGCCTTCCTGGCAGAGAAAGGGCGGCTCTGCTTGAGCCGCCCCCAATCTTCTTTGGTGCTTAACGCGCTGGAGACCGACCGCCCGCTCTTCGGTAGCGGCGGTCGCCGCAGTCAGCAGGGGAACTGGCCGGGTTGGCAGGTGCAACTCAGGTCGAAGGTGATGCAGTCGCGTGTTGGATTCTCGCGTACCCCGCACCCCTCCACCCACTGATAGCAGGTGCCCTCGTACGACTGCTCGTACGAGGGGGCGCTGTCCGCCCCCTGTACCGTCCCGCGCGCACCGTCGGGGTGGACGGTGGCGAACGACTGCACGTCGAGCTCGTCGATGTCGAGACGGATCTTCTTCATGCGGACCTTTTGAATAGGGAAGGTCGGAAGATAATCGCACGAGAGACGTTAATCAAAACGCATATGCAAAGCAAATAAAGCCGGCAAGGCGCGGCAGATTGCCTTCCACACCAATCCTTCCTGCGGCGCCGTGGCGATGCGCCCGGCGTGGGGGGGAGGAGGCGCTCGCGCGCGTGGACGCCCGTCGATTGGGGGCCGGCCCCGTACACTCCCGATCCTGGTCGTCTTGCCGATCACGGGACGCAGTCTGGCAAATCCTCCGGCTTGGTGGTGGAAGGCTTCGCTTCGCGGGTGGGGTGTGCAGACTATCAAGCAAGGCCTCGGCGGCGAGGATCGAGTGCCCCTCTTTGCGCTGACGGGCAATACGCTCTCGTAGGTTCGCGCGTGGCGATAGATGGCCGAAAGGGCCCGGCGCCAGTGCGGCATGCGCAACGCGTCGGCGGGCTCTCCGGGGTTGTGGGGCTGTCGCGGAAGGTGAAAGGGTCTGTGAATCCCGTTCGTTCGATGGGCTCTCCTCATCCTGCTGAACAACCCTGCTCCGCCGCGGCGGATCGGGATGTAAGGTGGGATAGGTTGTGGGATAGTTTACCGCGAAAACGCGCGAAAACGCGGCATTTCGGCGCGGGAAGTCCGGTAGACCCTTTCGGAACATCAAGGATTTACAGGGGTTTTCGGCACCCACGCCGATTTCTTCTCTGACTCCGTGTGATGCCTTCAGTCAGAGACTGGAATTCAGAATTGTCCTCTGCAAAGTGGTATGAACTGCCGTTCCACGCAGAGCCGCAGAGGGCTGCGTGAAACGGCGGTTACGGGACTCGATCGATCATTGAAAGCGGCGCTGGAATTACAGTCCGAGGGTGCGCAGCGCCTGCGCCCTGGCGCGGCTCACCGGGACGTGCGCCCCGTCCTTCAGCTCCGCCCGGAGGTTGCCGCGTGCGTCCGGCCGGAAGGCGCGGACGTGGTCGAGGTTGACGATGTGGGCGCGGTGGACGCGCACGAAGCGCGTGGGGTCCAGGCGCTCCTCCAGCCGGCTCAGCGGCAGGCCCAGGACGTGGCGCATCCCCCCGGCGTAGGCGAGCACGTAATCCCCTTCGGCGTCGAACCGTGAAACGCTCGCCACCGCCAGCGGAATGAGCGCGCCTCCTGTCCGTACGAAGAGGCGGGAGATGGGTCCGCCGGCGAGGGCGCCGCTCAACCGCTCGAGCACGCCGGCGGGAGCCGGCTCGCCGACCGCACCCGTTCGAGCGCGGAGGCCAGGCGCACGGGGCCGAACGGCTTCAGCAGGTAATCCACGGCGGACACCTCGAAGGCGGTCACCGCGTGCTGGCTGTACGCGGTCGTGAAGATGATGAAGGGCCGATGCTGGATGCGGCGCACGACCTCGGTCCCGAGCAGCCCCGGCATCTGCACGTCGAGGAAGACGAGCTCCGGCCGCAGGCGGTCGATGGCCTCGACCGCCGACGCCCCGTCGGCCGCCTCCCCCGCCACGCTCACCCAGTCGAAGGCCCCGAGCATCGCACGCAGGCCCGCGCGCGCGACCGGCTCGTCATCGACGATCAGCGCCGTGACCTTCATGCGTCCGCGCGCTCCCGGGGGAGGACCAGGACGGCCTCGAAGCCCCCCTCCGGAAGGGGCCCGTACCTGAGCCGCTCCGCTCCGCCGTGGAGCACCTCCAGCCGCTCGCGCAGCCGGCGCAACCCGGTCCCGGTGCCGCCGTCGGCGCCAGGCGCGAACACGGCGTCCCCCGTGTTCCGGACCGACAGCGCGAGCTCCGAGCGGGTGCCGCCGGCCGTGACCACGATGTCGGTCGGAGCCACGCGCGGGGCCGCGCCGTGCCGCACCGCATTCTCCACCAGCGTCTGGAGCGCGAAGGTCGGAACCCGCACGTCGAGGAATTCGGGGTCGATGTTCGCGGTTACGCGTAAACGGTCCCCGAACCGGATTCCCTCGAGCTCCAGGTAGCGGGATACGAAGGCCCACTCGTCGGCGAGCGACACCACGTCACGCTCTTCATCCAGCGCCGTCCGCAGCAGGGCCGCCACGCACTCGGCCGCCTCGACGGCGCGTCCGGGATCCACCGGAACGAGCTGAACCACCGTGTGCAGCGCATTGTACAGGAAGTGCGGCTGGAGCTGGGCGCGGAGCGTGGCGAGCTGCGTCCGTGCCACCGCCGCCTCCACCCGGGCCGCCCGGGCCGTCGCATCGTTCAGGTACGCGACCGTGGCGATCACGCCATAGACCGTGATGCCGATGGAGAGGAAGTCCCCCGGAACATCCCTCGCGTTCGCAAGGAAGGGGCGGCCGGTGATCAGGGCCACGGCCGCACTGGTGAGGACCAGCCACGCCACTCCGCTCGCCATCGCCGCCGCCAGGTGGATGAGCAGGAAGCGGAACCGGAACGGCCGCGGCCAGGGCTGGCGGCGGACGAACCGGTATGCCAGGTACGCGACCGCCAGGCCCAGGAGCACGCGCGCCACGTGCGCGGCGAGCTCCGTCGCGCTGAATGGCTGGTCCACGATCTGGAGGAGGGCGAGCGCGCGAGGAACATCCAATGCCGGCAGCTTCATCCTGCATTCCCGTGGTGTGCGGAGGACCGGGGCTGCACGCCCCCGGAGCATGATGATAGGCCAGCCGATCCGATCGGCGCCATTGCCCCGGGTGCCGTTCGACCGCCCCCAGCTGCCATTCACCGATCCGCGGGAGACGAATCTTTTGATAGCCGGCTAGAGCGGTTTTCTCTCCGGTCCGGAGTTCGTCGTGCGTCCGCGGCCGCGGCGCCCTCTCCCTGCGCCTGAGCCCTCTCCCTGCGCCTGAGCCCTCTCCCTGCGCCTGAGAGCGCAAACCCTCTCCCGTACCGGGAGAGGGCGGTGGCCGCGGCAGAGGCGAGGCCTGCGACGGAGCGTGTGAATGCAGATGCAGCGCCGCCGGCCGGAGGCACGCCAGGGCCGCGGCATCGTCCGCGAAGGCGGACTTTCGTGCCGTTCCAGCGGCGGGTTTCCAACCCGTCGGCTCCGGAGCGTTGCGTAACCCGCTCTAGCGCACCCACCGCGGCAGCCAGTCCGCGCCTTGCGAGCGGGTGATGCGGGTGGCGCGGCTGCCGTCGGCGCGCGCGATCCACAGCTCCGCGTCGGCGCCGGAGCCGGCGGTGAAGGCGAGGTGGCGGCCGTCGGGCGACCAGGCGGGCTGCGACGCGGCCGCCGCGCCGCCAACCTCCCGCGCGCCGCCCGTGCGCACGTCCACGATGCGGACGTGCGATTCGCCCGGGCGCACGTGGCGGGTGAGGGCGATGCGCGTGCCGTCCGGCGACCAGGCGGGGTCCGCCTCCTGCCAGGGCGCGGCGGCGCTGTCGGTGCCGGTGCCGGCGCCGAGCTTCCGCACCCCGGTGCCGTCCGGCGAGACCAGGAAGACGCGGTCGGCGCCTTCGCGGTTACTCAGGAAGGCGATGGTCCGCCCGTCCGGAGACCAGCGCGGCCCCCAGTCGTCGCGGTGGAAGGCGGTCAGGCGCCGCTCCCCGCCGCCGTCCGCGCGCATCACGTAGATCTCGGCGTCGCCGTCGCGGCTGGACGCGAAGGCGATCCATCGCCCGTCGGGGGACACGGCGGGGTCGAAGTTGCCCTCGCGGTTCTCCGTGAGCCGGCGCAGCCCCGAGCCGTCCGGGCCGATGCGGTAGAGGTCGCGGAAGCTCGCCCGGTCGGACTCGAACACCACCCAGCTCCCGTCCGGCGACCACGCCGCCGAGCGCGCCCGCGGGCCCGCGGGACCCAGCGGCCGCGCCGCTCCCCCGCCCATGGGCGCCAGCACCATCTGCTCTCCGTGCTCGCCCCCCTGCTCGCGCACGGCGATGGCCAGCAGCGTGCGGCCGTCGGGCGAGACGGCGGCGGGGTAGCTCGCGCCGCCGCCCGCCGCGACCTCCCGCGCGCCCTCCCCCGTGGGCGCGACGACGAAGGCCCGCGGCACGCCTCCGCGCTCCGAGACGAACACGATGCGTCCCCCCGCGGCACGACGCTCGGCGAGCGAGAGCGTGTCCGCGTTCCCGTCGGCCGTCGCCGCGGGCGGCGCGGGGGCGCGGGCCGCACCTCCCGGCGGCGCGGGGCGGTCTCCGCATGCCGCCGAGGCCGCAGCGAGCAGGAGCCATCCCCCGAACCCGGTTCGTTTCATACCCGTAGCACAGCCTTGATCAGGATCACCTCCCCTAGAGCGGATTGCGCAACGCTCCGGAGCCGACGGGTTGGAAACCCGCCGCTGGAACAGCACGAAGTCCGCCTTCGCGGACTATGCCGCGGCCCTGGCGTGTCCCCGGCCGGCGGCGCTGCATCTGCATTCACACGCTCCATCGCAGGCCTCGCCTCCGCCGCGGCCACCTCCCTCTCCCGGTACGGGAGAGGGTTTGCGCTCTCAGGCGCAGGGAGAGGGCGCCGCGGCCGCGGATGCACGACGAACTCTGGACCGGAGAGAAAACCGCTCGATACGGAATTCCTCACACGGAGTCCACGGAGTCAACGGAGAATGACTCCGCTGACTCCGTCGACTCCGTGTGAGTCCTTCCGTTGAGCCGGAAAACCAGACCGATTCTCGAACACGCGGTATCAATCCGTGGGCCTACCGCACCCGGATGGCGTCGGCGATCACCACGTAGCCGGTGGTGGTCCAGCGCGAGAGCACCACGCGGTTCCAGCCGGCGGTGAAGGCGAAGGACCCCAGCGTGTTCCACTGCCCGCCGTTGGCCTGCTGGTTCGCGTTCACCAGCCCCACCTGCGTGCCCGAGGCGTTGTAGGCGATGAACGGCGCCGTGGCCGAGCGGTTGGTGCCCGCGGTCCACCACGCGTCGATGGTCCTGGTGGCCGCGGCGGGGAGGTAGAAGTAGAAGGTGGCGCCGTCGGACACCGCGGCGGTGTTGGCGAAGTAGTAGCCGCTGCCGTAGTAGCCGGCCGTGGACGAGGACGACGTCCAGTTGGCGGAGACGGAGATGTAGCCCTGCGAGGTGTCGTTGTTGGCGTTGTTGCTGTCCACGATCAGCGAGGTGGAGCCGGTGCCGCAGTACGTGTTGATGCGGTTCAGGTAGTCCGTCCACGGCCAGTTGGGCCCGGGGTCGGTGCGGTTGGCCGGCTGGAGCTGCCCGTGCCCCACGAAGTGGTAGCGGTCGCGGGGGATGGAGTACGCCTGGCTGATGTCGCACGAGAGCCTGGCCGACGCGTCGATCTGGCCCACCGGCCAGGAGGTCTGCGAGGCGAACCCCGCGTGCTCGATGCCCACGGTGAAGTGGTTGCTGGAGTAGCCGTTGCGCCAGCACTCCACGCCGCTGTTCAGCGTGCAGTCGTAGGTGGCCGCGATGTGCCAGGCGCGGTCGCTCTCGCGCACGAGCTGCGAGATCTCGCTCCCGCTCTCGTTGACCACGTAGTGCGCGCTGGCCTGGGCGGCGGAGTTGGTCAGCCAGCTCCAGCAGCTGCTGTACGAGCCCTCGCAGTCGTGGATGATCACCATCCCCACCTGTCCGATGGTGCCCGTCGGCCGCGCGTTGTAGTTGGGCGACGGGCGCCAGATGGAGGCCGCGTAGTCCGGCCCCGCGGCAAGGCGCAGCGGCGCCGGCACCCGCGCCGCGCGGATCCCCGCCCGCGCCGCGATGCTGGCCACCACCTGGCCGTCGGCGCCGCGCACCACCACGCCGCGGTTCAGCACGCCGTACACGTCGGCGTGCACGTAGGCCGACTGCCCCTCCTGCGAGGCGATGCCGCTGTAGCGCGCCACCACCGGCCCCCACGCCGCGAGCTCCCCGCGGTCGATGCCCAGCTCGGCGGCGTACGCCGAGAGCAGCGCCGCGGCCGCGCGGATGTTGGCCTCGGGGCGGGTGCGCGCGGCCTCGGCGCTCACGCCGGCCAGCCGCGCACCCTGCTCCAGCCGCTCGCCGCGCAGCGCCATGATCCCCGACGCGGCCGCCTGGCCGGCGAACTCCTGCTCGCCGCGCACCATCTGCCAGCGCGTCTCCACGTAGCCCACCGACTTCAGCAGGTCCGCGGGAACGTTGAACTCCTGCCCGGCGCGGGCGAACACGGGGTCCAGCCGGGTGACGGCCGCGGGGCCGCCCTCCGGGTCGGCCGCGCGCGGGCTGGTGGAGGAGTCGGAGCAGGCGCCGAGCAGGAGTGCCGCGGCGGCCGCCAGGAGGGTGGAGCGGGGGATGCGCATGGGGAGAACGCCCTCCGATCGGGTGAGTCGCGGAGCCCGGGAGAGACTCGCGCGGCGGCAGGGCCGGCTGCGCCGCTGCCGCAGACGTTTCGACGGAAAGCGAGCGATTCGCGGCGGTGGGCGCGGTGTGCGCCCTCCTTCCCGGATGGCTGGCCGTGGTCGAGAACACCCGCGATGCGCGCAAGAAGCACTCCCCGGTAATCCGCAAAACCAGGGGAGCCGGCGGAGGATGTCGGTATCTCCATGAGCAGGCGGCAATTGGGAGACCGGCAAGGCGGCGGGGCGCCCGGCCGGTCCGATTCCGCGCGGATGCACTCCGCGTCCATCCTGCACCAAAGCGCGCCGTGCGCCGCTGCAGATCGATGCAACGGGCCGGCCCCTCCTCCCAACCGCTGTCGGGAGATGGCAGCCGGCGATCCGTGGGCGCGCCCGTCCACGGCTGCGACCTCTGCCAGGAGGTCTGGCCCTGGAACCGCTCCGCCGAGCACCCAGAGACGCAGAGTCGCAGAGAGGCTCGGCGGTTCTCTCTGCGTCTCCGCGTGAGGCGATCGTTTTCCGGATTCGGGACTACGATCCAATTGGGTCGAAAGCGTCCGGACTGGCGCGATGCCTGCGGCGGGCCATTTTCCCTGTCCGGGCACGCACGAACGACGAGACCAGACCGAGATCCCAAGGTGACGAGCAGCTCCCCGCCCTCGCCCGCGGTTCCCGCGGACGACGATCCGCTCTGGATCCTCACCCCGCGGGGCCCCACGCCGGGTCCCGCGGAGATCGGCGGCAAGGCGTACGGCCTGGTCCGGCTGGCCCGGAGCGCACCGGTCGTTCCCCCCTTCTTCGTCGTTCGGGCCGGCGCGCTCATGCACCTGCTGGGCGGAGGCACGCTGCCGGAGACGGAGGAGGAGGCGCAGCGGGTACGGGAGCGGGCCGCGCGCGCGCCGCTCTCCGACGCGCTCTCCGACGCGCTCCGCGAGGCGCTGGAGGCGATCGGGCACGGGCCGCTGGCGGTGCGCTCCTCGGCCGTGGGCGAGGACGGCGCGCGCAGCTCGTTCGCGGGACAGTTCGAGACCGTGCTCGGCGTGTCCCCGGACGCGGACGCGGTCTGGCGAGCCGTGTGCCGGGTGTGGGCCTCGGCCTTCCACCCACGGGCCGAGGCGTACCGCCGCGAGCGCGGCGAGCGCGCCGAACCCATGGCCGTGGTCGTGCAGCGCCTGGTGGAGCCCGAGACCGCGGGGGTCGCGTTCTCGGTGGATCCCGTCACCGGCGACGGCGCCACGGCGGTGGTCAGCGCCGTATATGGCCTGGGCGAGGGGCTGGTGAGCGGCGCGCTGGACGCGGACACCTACTCCGTGCGGACCGCGCCCGGCGGAGGGGTCACCGTGGAGGCGCAGGTCGCGCGGAAGCGCCAGGCGCTCCGCTTCGACCCGGCGGCCGCCGCGGTCCGCGTGGAGGAGGTCGCCCCCGGGGAGCAGGGCCGGCCGGCGCTCTCCGACGCCGAGGCGCGGGCCATCGCGGAACACGCGCGGGAGCTCGCGGCGGTCCTCGGCGCCGAACAGGACGTGGAGTGGGCGCTGGCGCCCGGCCCCGACGGGCCCCGGCACCTCTTCCTGCTGCAGGCGCGGCCGATCACCACGCTCGGGGAAGCACGTCCGGCCGCGCTGCGGGTGTGGGACAACGAGAGCCTCGTGGAGAGCCTCCCCGGGGTGACGCTCCCTCTCACCTACAGCGTGGCACGGCGCGCGTTCGCGCACCTGTACGTGGGCCACTGCCTGGCCCTGGGCGCCCCGGAGCGCGACGTCGCCGACCACCGCGAGGCGTTCGACGACATCGTGGGGCTGGTGCGCGGCCGCGCGTACCACGACATGGCCGCGCTCACCCGCGCCCTGCTTCTCATCCCGGGGACGGTGCTGCGCGACGGCGCGGTCGTGCCGACGCCCACGCCGCCGGCCGTCGCCGCCGAGGAACCCCTTCCCGCGACGCTGCCGCCCGATCTCCTCCTCGCCGCCCGCGCCTTCGACGCTCCGGCCGAGGTGCTGCGAGACACGGCGCGGCTGGGAGACGCGCTGGACGAGTTCCGCGCGCGCGTGCGCGAGGTGCTGGATCCGCTCACGGCGGCCGACTTCGGCGGTGAGGCGCCGGACGAGCTGCGCCGCCACTACGAGCGCCTGGATCGCGGGCTCATGGCGCACTGGCTCGGCCCCATGCTCAGCGACGTCGTGTTGCAGCACTGGACGGGGCTGCTGCAGCAGGCGATCAAGCGCTGGCTTCCCGGCGTGTATCCGGGGGCGATGACCAACCAGCTCGTCGCCGGCGCGTCCGACCTGGTTTCGGCCGAGCCGGTCCGGCTGCTGGCCGCGCTGGCCCGGCGGGCCCGGGGCGACGCGCGGCTGCACGCCCTGCTCACGGGCGACGCCGCCTCCTCCGAGGTCTGGGAGGCGCTGCACGCCGATCCCGCCTTCGCGGAGCTGGCCGCCGGCCTGCGCGAGTTCCAGGAGCGCTTCGGCGACCGCTGCCCCGACGAGCTGAAGCTGGAGGCGGAGAGCTATGCGGAATCGCCCGAGCCCCTGGTGCAGGCCCTGCGCGCCTGCGCGGCCGCCGGCGAGGCGCCGGCCGGCAGCGGCGAGGAGCGGCGCGCCGGCGCGGAGGCGTTCGTGCGCGAGCGGCTGCCGCCCGACCGGAGCGCGCCCTTCTCCGCGGTGGTGGACCAGGTGCGGCGGGGGGTGGCGGAGCGCGAGAACGCACGCTTCCAGCGCACGCGCGCCTTCGGAGTGATCCGCCGCCTCTTCGCGGCCATGGGCGCGCGGCTCGCCGGGGCCGGCGCGCTGGCCGACCCGCGCGACGTCTTCTACCTCGCCGCCGGCGAGGTCTTCGCCTGGCTGGACGGGCACTCGGCGAGCGGCGACCTGCGCCCGCTGGTGGACGCCCGGCGGGCGGAGTTCGAGGGCTACCGGCTGCTCGAGGACCCGCCGCCCCGCTTCGCCACGCGCGGCCCTCCCGCGCTCTCGGCGCTGGAGCCCGTCACGCCGCCCGGCATGCCGCCCCCCGGGCCGGACGGGATGCTGCGCGGCAGGGGATGCTGCCCCGGGGTGGTGCGCGCGGCGGTCCGCGTGGTCCGCGATCCGCGCCAGCCCGGAGAGCTCGCCGGCCGCATCCTGGTGGCCGAGCAGACGGATCCCGGCTGGACGCTGCTCTTCCCCGCGGTCGCGGGGGTCCTCGTCGAGCGGGGGAGCATCCTCAGCCATGCCGCGCTCGTGGCCCGCGAGCTGGGGGTTCCCTGCGTGGTGGGGATCCCGCGGCTGCTCGACGTGCTGCGCGACGGCGAGGTCGTGGAGATGGACGGGGTCACGGGGATCGTGCGCCGGCTGCCGCCGCCCGGCACGGAGCCGGCGTGATCCTCTCCGCGACTCCGCGTCTCCGCGTGAGACCAGATCCGGGGATGGCGTTGGCGCATCTCACCGACTCACGTGCTGACGCGGTTATCGATCCTTCGGCCTGCAAGTGATTCCGCAGACGATGGTCGCAGCATGGCCGACCTCAGGATGACGTCGTTTGTTCGAGATGCGTTCAACACCAGGTGTTCAGGCGGATTTGGTGAGACGTTCTTCAGGCTCGATCGCGCAAGGCCCTGGCGGCCGGAGCCGGCGTCAGCGCCGGCGGCGCTCCACGGCGCGCTCCACCGCGATGGTGCCGCCGAGCTGCCCGAGGGGGACGGTCACGACGAGCCCGCTCTCGTGCGTCACGAGCAGCCCCCCGGTCAGGATCGCGGCGGACGCGAGCAGGTTCGCGGGCAGGCTTCCCTTCCGGCCGTTGGCCAGGTTCACCCCCAGGGCCATCCCCAGCGCTTCGCCGCCCAGCGCGCCGAGGATCAGCCCCGGCCCGAAGCACATGTCGATGCAGTCGTCGTCGCCGGCTCCATCGATCGCGGCGCCGAGGTACATGCCGCCGACCAGGCCGAGCCCACCGCCCACCACACCCGCCAGCGCGAGCCGCGCGGTGCCGTGCCGCGCGCCCGGGTCCGCCGTGAGGCGCGCCCGCGGGCCCGCATCCAGGGCGGCCACCGTCGGCCCCGAAGCGACCGCGAAAGGCAGGGCGCGCCGCGGACCCGGTCGGAGGCCGGCGGACGACTCCGTGGCGGCGGGCGGAGCCTGGCCGCGCGCAGCGGAGGGTGCCGCGGCGGCGATCGAAGCCAGGACCAGCGACATCAGCGTGCGCATCGGCGATCGGGGGGTGGGGTGAACGGAGCGCCATGCCCGCGCCGGACGGCGGTGACGCGCGCACACTTGCAGGAGGGCTCCACAGACCTGTCGGACGCGGTGAGGTCGAAATGGAAAACGCGCGAGCCGCGTCAGCGTGACATCCAGGGTGGGCGCGATGCTCACCATGGCTTTTCTCGCGGGTTCACGTGGCTCCGCCCCGACCGCGCCCCCTGCGAGCCGGTTCCGAAACCTGCTATCCCACCTCACCGCCTGCTTATGTGGGCAGAGGCGGTCCGGGCGCCTCCAGCCGGCGCAGAGCTCGCAGCAGCATCTCTCCGATCGGCTCGCCGCGCGTGATCTGCACCTACCGCTTGCGTGCATGCGAGGTCAGCTTCGCCGGCATCCGGAACAGCCAGTTGCGCGACCGGTTGGGCTCGGCACGACGCCGGCTCCCAGCACAGCAGGTTGCACAGGCTCGGCGGATTTTGACAGCGATCGACTGGTGCGAAGGTGCGAGAAAGTGCGGGAGCACGGGCGAGGATGGGCTCGGGGCGACGAGGCGGTGAATCTACGGCGACCGCGGGTGCAGGGTCGACAGGCGGCGGGGCTTCAGCCCCGCTGGATCACCAGACCGCGGGCCCGGTGCGGCCGCGCGCGAGGCACGGATGTGCTTGCCGTGGCAGGTGTCATCCGTTTCAGGGCAATGCATGGAAACACAAATTTGCTTGAAGCAGCAGCGGACGGGGATTAGTATCGACCTGGAACAATGGCACCTGGCGGCAGGGTTTGCCGTCGATCGAGCACGCGCGGGAGATGGCGTGATCGGCGGGCAGGCCCGGCCCCATGAAGCATCGTTTCGCGGCACGATAGATCCTCTTCACCTGCCTCAGCCCTGCGTAGCCCGGCCCGAGCGGCTGGGTCCCGCAGTGGCGCGGAGGGAACCCGCATGTCTCCCCTTCCACAGGCGCCGCCAGAGCAGAGCGTCCCGACGCTCTCCGCCGAACTCTTCTCCATCCCGCTGGAAAACGGCCGCTACCTCGTCTACGCGCCGCTCCGCCGCGCGGCCTTCGTCGCCAACTCGACGGTGGTCAACTACCTGGCCGGCCTGCGTGGCGGCACGCCCGATACCAGGCTGGACCCGGACGGCACGCTGCGGGACTTCCTGGCGCGCCTGGAGATCGTGGACGCCGGCCCCGAAACGCCGCCCATCTCCACCTTCTCCGGCGACCCCGAACCCACCTCCGTCACGCTCTTCCTGACCACCACCTGCAACCTGCGCTGCACCTATTGCTACGCCTCCGCGGGCGACACCCCCCGGCGCTTCATGAGCCTGGAGACCGCGGTCCGCGGGATCGACTTCGTGGCCGCCAACGCCGCGCGAAAGGGAGAGGCGAGCTTCGAGGTGGCCTATCACGGCGGCGGCGAGCCCACCGTACACTGGAAGGTGCTGACCGCGTCGCTGGCGCACGCGCGGCGCACGGCCGCCGGGCTGGGGCTGGAGGTGCGCGCATACTCGGCCACCAACGGCTACCTGAACGACGCGCAGATCGACTGGATGGTCGCCAACCTGGACGGCGCCAGCCTTTCGTTCGACGGCCTTCCCGAGCTGCACGACGCCAACCGGCCCACGACCACCGGCGAGGGATCGAGCACGCGCATCCTGCACGCCATCCGGCGCTTCGACGAAGCCGGGTTCTCGTACGGCATCCGCGTGACCGTCACGCACGACCAGATCGCCCTTCTCCCCGAATCGATCGAGTTCATCTGCCGCAGCTCGCGGGCGCCGCGCATCCAGGTGGAGCCGGCGTACCAGCTCGGCCGTTGGCAGAACGCGCCCTCGGCCGAGACCCGCGAGTTCATCGCCGCCTACCGCGAGGCGCAGGCGCGAGCTCACCGGCTGGGGCGCGAGCTCACCTATTCGGCCGCGCGGCTGGATACGCTCACCAACCACTTCTGCGGCGTCACGCAGGACAGCTTCTGCCTGTCGCCCGACGGCAACGTCTCCGGGTGCTACGAGAACTTCTCCGAGCAGAACGCCTGGGCCGGAACCTTCTTCTACGGCCGGCCGGACCGGGAGCGCGGCGGCTACCGCTTCGACCTGCCGGTGCTGAACCAGCTGCGTGGACAGACGGTGGAGAACCGGGCGTACTGCCGCGGGTGCTTCGCGCGCTGGCACTGCGCCGGCGACTGCTATCACAAGGCGCTCACGGTGAACGGCACGGGCGAGTTCGCCGGCTCGGACCGCTGCCACATCACCCGTGAGCTGACCAGGGACCAGATCCTGGCCCGCATCGCCCGGGCGGGAGGGCTGTTCTGGCACGAGCCGCCACTTGCCGAGGCCGCGCCGTCCGCCGGAAAGGAGCTGCTGCGATGAGCGAGAACCGCCCCGAGTTCCAGCTGGTGCACGTCTATGACGACGGCTCGCGCGACCCGCCCGAGCTGGTGCCGGTGACCGAGCCGCCGTGGCAGGCGCGGATGGAGCGCCGCGGGTTCCTGGCGGCGGGCGTGGCGGTGGCGTCGCTGTGGGGAGCCCGCGGCGCCGCCGCGGCCGCCACGCCCACGCGCGGCCGGCCGCCCGACGGCTGCGGCGAGGCGCGGGCGCACCGCGGACAGCCGTTCAGCGCGCAGCTCTCCGCCAACGGAATGGTGCTGGCCACCGCCTCGTCCGGCGAGCTCCTGAAGCTCTGGCGGATCCCCGACGGCGCGCTGATCAGGACGATCGCCTTCACCCTGGCGAACGAGGTGGCGGTCACGGCGGACGGGAGCGTCGTGGCGACCACGGGTGGACCGGTGGATCACTGGAGGGTGGCCGACGGCCGGCGCCTGGCCTCCCTCGCCGCGCACCCGGACGGCGCGCGGAGGCTCGCCTACGCGCCGGACGGCCGCACGCTGGTCACCGCATCGGCCAGAGAGCTTCGCTTCTGGGAGATGGCCGGCGCCGCCGACCCTGCGGCGTACACCCTGGGCGGGAGCGTCCCGGCGGATGCGCCCGCGGTTCTCGCGTTCAGCCGCGACAGCCGCATCCTGGCCGCGGCCGGCGCATCGTACCGGGTGACGCTGACCGCCCTCGCGGACCGCGCGACGCTCGGGACCCTTCCGTCGGAGGGGAGGGTGAGAGACCTGGCGTTCTCACCCGACGGCCTGATCGTGGTCGCGACGGAGACCGAGATCGCGCTGTGGGACGTTTCGGTCGCGGAGTTCCGGAAGGTGCGTTCATGGCGGCTGGATCCGGCCGAGACCCGCGTCCGCAGCGTGCTGACCGGCATCGCGCTGTTCCCGGCGGCCGGGATCCTCGTGTCGGGAGACATGCAGGGCCGGGTGATCTTCTGGGAGTTTCCCGGGGGGCGGCAGCTGCGCCAGGTGGCCGATTACGACTGGATCACCCGGATCATCGCGACGCCTGACGAACGGTGGCTGATCGTGGTGGGTCTCGACGGCACCATCCGGCTGCTGCGGATGCCGGGTGGAGAGTTCGTACGGTGCCTGTTCGACCTTGCGGCGAGCCCGCAGTCCGTGCGGGGAGCGACATACCACTACACCAACGAGTCCGGCCAGGTGATCACGTACACGCTGCCCTGCGGAAGCCCGCTCCCTCGCGGCGCCGTGTGCACCTGCAACTGCGTGCCGGGAAGCTTCCGTCCGCCCGCATCCTCCCGCCCGTCCGGCGGGCGCATGTGCACCTGTGTTCCCGTGTGCACCTGCGTGCCGGTGCGGATGGAGAGATAGCGCGCGGTCGAGCCGGCCAGCCGCTCACCGGCCCCGGCGCGGCTGCACGAAAGCTGACGACCGCGACATGCCCCGGGGCCTGCCGCGGTCGCCTGGTTTCGGCACGCCGCTCGGCACATCGGCGTGCCACGGCACATCGCAGGGGCGTTGCGGGGCGCGTGGATCTCCGCCGGCTCAGCTCACGCGGATGACCTGCACCCACGTGCGACACGGCCAGCAGCGTCGCTGCTGAAGTTACAGATCTTTCGGTCGCCGCTGGGCTACCGCGTGAACGCGGTGCAGCGCGGCGGCGACGCCCGGATGCTCTTGCACGATCGATTTCCAGGAATTGGATCGGCGCACGGGTTCGAGCCCCGGCTCGGGGTTTCGCCTCGACGTCCATCAGGCGACGCCGGTGATGACCTCCTCGATCACCTCGGCCAGGATCGCGACGCAGGGCTCGTTTGACCCTGTTGGCGTGGGTGCCGGGAACCACCTCCACCCGCAGCCCGCCCGGCGCGTACCGACGCCAGAGGTCGGGAAGGCCGGCCAGCGTGCGAAGCTCGGGGTGCAGGTCAACCGTCTCCCCGTGCTTCCTGCCGTTGCCGTGGACGATGAAGCGGCCGAGTCCAAAGCCCCGGCCGCCTCCAAGATCAGATCCGACCGCTTGGCCCGCACCGCCTGCCCGGCGCGGAGTTCGGCCGCAAGCTCGATCAGGAGCCGCAACCGTGGGTCGCCCTGGGGGAGCGCGGCGAAGATCGCCGCAACCTCGTCCACGGCGTGGCGGGGCCGCTCGACCTCCACGCGGTGGCCGGTGAGCGCCCGCCATTCCTCGCGTAGCCGCACCTTCCAGTGACCGCCCGCGCCGGAATCGGCGGCACCGACCGCGCGTCCACTCAGCAGCAGTACACGTCGCTGAAGCAGGTGACGCACGACGCGCACCGGCTTGGCGTCACGCTGACGCAGCCCACGGTGACTTGGCAGCCCAAGGTGGCTTCGTTCGCGCCCACCGTTCCGCGGGCGGAAGCAGTTCCGGACGTCGGATACGACTCCACCTGGAGGTCGTCGAGCTTGAGCTTCTTCATCATCATGCCCTCGCGGAAGTGGTTTCGTGGCTGATAGACCGGGGACGGTCCTCACGAGCTACAATTTATCTCCGCAGGACCGCTACTCAAAGGACTTCGCGTGCGAACGAGCGGGGACTGCCGGCTACGCTGGCGGGAATCTACCGCACCCACGCTGTTGCGCATCCGGCGTGGATAGGCAACGCGGCCGGGGAGCCGGAGAGGTATCCGGAGCACTTGCAGTTCATCGACGCGGTAGCTTCGACGGAGACGGTCCGGTTCGCCATCCGCCGCGCTGCGCGGCTGCTGATTCAGACCGCGGTCGCGACACGGCCGGCCATTTCGCTTCCGACGTTACAGATCCTTCGGTCGCCGCCACACTTCTTCCGGCGACGCGAGTCCGGGCGCGGCGGCTCCCTCAGGATGACATTTCGATTGCATAACCAATCTCAAGAGATGGTATGATACCACCTTTCCCATTCGATTGTGCATTCTTCGATCGCTGAAACAGAAATGGCTCTCACAGAGGTCACGGAGGTCACAGAGAAAAGCACTGCTGTTCCTCCGTGACCTCTGTGACCTCTGTGAGAGATTGCAGTTTGACC
>JBJMPM010000136.1:0-13174 GCA_045803205.1 Longimicrobiaceae bacterium | reverse complement strand
CGGACTCCCCACCGCCGCACCAGAGCGCGACCCACCGGTTTCGCAGCCTCGGACGAGCATTCCCCGGTGGCACGCGACACGGTCCAGGCCGCGAGTCCGCGAAGGCGGACTTCGGGCAGTTGTTGCCGCGGTGCCGCGGTTTCAACCGCCCGGCAGCGCTCTCAGCCGCGCAGGGCGGCGGCCACGGCCTCGCGGGCGGTGGTGGTGGGGCGGCCGATCAGGCGGCGCAGGTCGCCGCTGTCGGTGAACAGCTCGCCGCGCGCCAGGCCGCGGTCCGAGTCGGCCAGCACGCGGGGGAAGGGGTCCGGCACACCGAAGCTCGCCAGCACCCCGGCGTACTCTTCTTCCGGGAGGTTGCGGTACTCCACGGGCTTGCCGCTCTCGCGCGAGATCACTTCGGTCAGCTCGGCGAGGGTGAAGGCCTCGTCGCCGCCCAGCTCGTAGACGCGGTTCTCGTGGCCGGGCTCCGTGACCACCGCCGCCGCGGCCGCGGCGTAGTCCGCGCGGGCCGCCGCGCTCACCCGGCCGTCGTCCGCGCTCCCCAGCAGCGCGCCGTGCTCCAGCGCGGGCCCCAGGTTCCCGGTGTAGTTCTCCAGGTACCACCCGTTGCGCAGGAACACGAACGGGATCCCCGACGCACGAATGAGCTCCTCGGTGGCCAGGTGCTCGCCGGCGAGCTGCATCCGGCTGGTGTCGGCCTTCAGGATGCTGGTGTACGCGATGAGCTTCACGCCCGCCTGCCGCGCGGCCTCGACGACGTTGCGGTGCTGGGCCAGGCGCTGCCCCACCTCGTTGGCCGAGACCAGCAGCAGCGTCTCCACGCCCTGCAGCGCCGGGCCGAGCGTCTCGGGGCGCGTGTAGTCGGCCTGGCGCACCTGCACCCCGCGCTCGGCCAGCTCCTTCGCCTTCTCGGGGCTGCGCACGAGGGCTACGATCCGGCCGGCGGGCACGCCGCGCTCCAGCAGGTTCTCGATCGCCAGGCGGCCCAGGTGGCCGGTGGCTCCGGTTACAGCGATCATCGTCACTCCCTTCCCGCTACGCGGGGGCTGGTGGATTCCGGCGGCCCGACACGAGCCGCCACTTCGAGGCCGCCGTCTCGACAGATTCGGGGCAGGCAGCCTCGCGATATGTATCAAACACAGATACACATAGCCGCACGGGAGAATCAGCCGGCCCGCCGCGCGGCGGACGCGCCCTGCTCGCACCGCTCGACGTCGGCCAGCGCGTCGGCGATGGTGGTGCGGTCGAGCTCGGCCTCCAGCGCGCGGGCCGCGGCGTCGAACCGCGTCTCCAGCAGCGCCTGGATGTTGCGCCCTACGGGGCAGGCCGGGTTCGGCTGCTCGCGGTGCAGGGCGAAGAGCTCGCCGTCGTCCACCGCGCGGTACACGTCGCGCAGGGTGATGCGATCCGCCGGCCGGGCCAGGAGCGCGCCCCCGCCGGTGCCCATCTGCGCGGTGGTGAGCCCCGCCCGCGTGAGCAGCGAGAGGATGCGCCGCACCAGCGACGGGTTGGTGTTCACGCTCCCCGCGATGTACTCCGAGGTGACGGGCTCCCCCTCGCCCTGCGCGATCAGCGTGAGGATGTGCACCGCGACGGCGAATCGGCTGTTCATCGCGCCTCCATTGTGTGTATCTAACATAGTAACACACATGCCCTTCGTCAAGCCTGCTGGGTGTGTTGTTGGAGTCCGCGAAGGCGGCGCGAAGGCGGACTGTGTGCCGTTGTAGCGGCGACTTCAGTCGCATATTCACAAGAGGCTTGACACGCCGGGGAGGCGATGCTAGAATTCCAGCACAATGCTGGATTTCCAGCATAGAGTCCCGCATCCACCCGCAGCACCGAGCCTTTCCCCTCACGCAGGAGACCCGATGGGTCCCGAGCTCACCTCCGACCTCAGCCGCCGAGAGCGCCAGATCATGGACGTGCTCTTCGCGCTGGGGCAGGCCACCGTAAGCGACGTGCTGGAGCGCATCCCCGATCCCCCCAGCTACTCCGCCGTGCGCGCCACCATGCGCGTGCTGGAGGAGAAGGGGCACGTGGAGCACCTTCAGGACGGCCCGCGCTACCTCTACCGCCCCGTCGTCCCCCAGGAGAACGCGCGCTCGGCGGCGCTCGGGCACCTGGTGCGCACCTTCTTCGGCGGGAGCGCGGAGCTCGCCGCCGCCGCCCTGCTCGGCGTGAACCGCCGCCTCACCGAAGCCGACCTCCGGCGCCTGGCCGACCGGGTCGAGGCCGCCCGCGAAGAGGGGAGATGACCATGCTGCTCGTCGACGTACAGGCCGGGATCGACTCGGCCCTGCGCACCCTCCCCGAGCTCTCCGTGAAGGCCGCCCTGGTGCTCGCCGCCGCCGGCCTGATGACGCTGGCGCTGCGCCGCGCCTCCGCCGCCGCGCGCCACCTGGTGTGGGCCGCCGCCGTCGCCGGCGTGCTGGCCCTCCCGCTGGGGCGCCTCGTCCCCGTGAGCTTCGCCGTCCTCCCCTCCTTCCTCGGCCAGCCGCAGTCCTGGCGGGCCGACGCGGGCCCATCCACCGACAACGCCGTTTCCGCCGGCTACGCGCCCGCCGCCCAGGCGTCGCGCGGCGAAGGCTCCTCGTCCGCCGCCGCGCCGGCGGCGCCCGCTCCCGACGCCGCGGCTCCGTCCACGGCGGCTCCGCCGGCGTCCGCCCCGGCCGCCTCCGGCCTGTCGTGGTCGATGGGCGCCGGCGCGTGGGCGCGGCTCCTCGTCGCCATCTGGCTGGTCGGAGCGGCGATCCTAGTGGTGCGGCTGCTGGTGGGGATGGGGACCGTGTGGTGGCTGGCGCGTACGGGCGAGCGCATCGACGACGAGGAGTGGACCCTCGCCGCCGACCGCATCTCCCGCGCGTTCGACGCGCCCAGCGCGCGCCTGGTGCGCAGCCGCTGGACGGAGATGCCGATGACCTGGGGCGTCCTGCGCCCGGTGGTGCTCCTCCCCGCCAATGCCGACGAGTGGCCGGCGGAGCGGCGCGAGGTGGTGCTGCGGCACGAGCTGGCGCACGTGGCCCGGCGCGACGTGGCGACGCTCGCCGTGGCTCAGCTCGCCTGCGCGCTCCACTGGTTCAACCCGCTGAGCTGGGTGGCGCTGCGCCAGCTCCGCGCCGAGGCCGAGAAGTGCTGTGACGACTGGGTCCTGCGCGCCGGCACCCGCGCCTCGACCTACGCCGACCACCTGCTGGAGATGGTACGCATCATCGGCCGGGCGCGCGTGCCCGCCGCCCTGGCGCTGCCCATGGCGCAGCGCTCCACCTTCGAGGGACGCCTCCTCGCCATCCTGGAGCCCGGTGTGGACCGCAACCTCGTGAAGGGCCGACAGGCGCTGCTCACCACCGCCGGCCTGGCCGCGCTGGTGCTGGCGCTCGGCGCCATGCGCCCGGCCGACGCCTCGGCCCGCGCGGCCGCCCCGATCCACGGCAACGCCAGCATCGGCCGCACCGAGGCCTCCTTCGAGTCGCCCGCGAGCGAGTCGCCCGCCGTGCGGATGGACGCGGATGCCGGGCGCGCCGCGGCGGCCGGGAAGGAGACGCCGATCGTGGACGCGGGCGTGCTGGCGAAGCTGCCGGCGAGCGTCTCGGCCGCGGTAGAGGCCGTGGCGAGCGCGAACGGCGCCGCCGCAACGCAGGAGGCGCGCGGCACCGCGGTCACCGCGCTGCTGGGCGCCGTCCGCGACGCCAACGTGGAGGTGCGGGTGAGCGCCATGAAGTCGCTGGCGGCGCTCCAGGACCCGCGCTCGGTGGCGGCGCTCATCCAGGCGCTGCGCACCGACCAGGACGCGAACGTGCGCAACACCGCCGCGTGGGCGCTGGGGCAGATCGAGGACCGTGCCGCCGTTCCCGCGCTGCTGGGGGCGATGGCCGGCGACCGCGCGGTGGAGGTGCGCCGCACCGCCACCTGGGCGCTGGGTCAGATCGAGGACCCCGCGGCCGTCGACGGGCTGGTGCGCGCGATGCGCGACGCCGACGCCGAGGTGCGGCACAACGCGGTGTGGGCGCTGGGGCAGATCGAGGACCGCCGCGCCGTTCCCGGGCTGATCACGGCGCTGCGCGAGGGGAGCGACGTGGGGGTACGTCGCCAGGCCGCCTGGGCGCTGGGGCAGATCGAGTCGCGCGACGCCGTGCCGGCGCTCGTCGCCGCCATGCGCGACGCCGACGCCGAGGTGCGGCACACGGCGATCTGGGCGCTGGGCCAGATCGAGGCTCCCGAGGCCGTCCCCGGGCTCACGGGTGCGCTGCGCGACGGCGACGCGAACGTGCGCAAGCAGGCCGTGTGGGCGCTGGGGCAGATCGAGAGCGAGTCGGCGGTCGCGCCGCTCGGCTCGCTCCTGCAGTCCGACACCGACGCCGAGGTGCGCCAGACGGCCGCCTGGGCGCTGGGGCAGATCTCCAACGCGGCGGCGCTCCCCGGCCTCACCGCCGGGCTGCGCGACCGCTCGCCGAAGGTGCGCCAGCAGTCCGCCTGGGCCATCGGCCAGATCGAGCCGCAGCGCGCGCCGGACGCGCTGGTCGCCGCGCTCCGCGACGAGGACCGCGAGGTGCGGCAGACCGCGGCCTGGGCGCTCGCGCAGATCGAGGACCCGGCCGTCGCCTCCGCGTGGCGGACGGCGCTGCGCGACGCCGACCCCGTCGTGAAGCGCTACGCGCTGCGCGCGCTGGCCGAGCAGGGCGACGAGGCCGCGTCGGCGGTGGTGGCCGACATGCTGCGCGACCCCGACCCGCAGGTGCGCGCCGCCGCCGCGGCCGCGATGGGCGGGCGCGGGATGCACGTGGAGCCGCGCCCGCAGCCCCAGCCGCAGCCGCGCCCGCAGCCGCGCCCCCGTCCCGAACTCTGACCGGGGGAGGGAGCGATGACAAAGATCGAATGCTTCGCGCGGCGCCATCCCGCCGGGACCGCCGCGATGGCCGGGCTCGCCCTGCTCCTCCTTCCCGCCACCCTCCTCCCCCGCGGCCGCGGCACGGGGGAGGGGGAGCCCGCCCCGGTGCGTACGGCGGCGGCGGCGGACGCGCAGCAGGGCGGGGAGGCGCGCGCGCTCCTCTCCGCGGTGCGGGGGATCTCGCCGATCGCGTGCGAGCTGGCGGTGCAGTCCGTGGGGAACGGCTGGGGATGGGGGCAGGGCGATGCGGAAGATGCTCCCGCGGTCGGCCGCTCCAGCGAGGAGACGCGGCGGGTGCTCGCCTGGCTCGGCGGGCGCGCCACCTCGGCCGAGGACGTGGCGGCGCTGCGCGAGGCGCTGGGCGACCCCGACGCCTGCGTGCGGCGGATGGCGGCGCGGCTCCTGGCCCGCGACCGCGTTCCCGGCGGCGTGGACGCGCTGCTGGAGGCGCTGCGCTCGGGAGATGCGGGCCGGCGCGACGCCGCCATCCTGGGGCTCGGCTACGCCGGCGACGCGCGCGCCGTGGGACCGCTGACGGCGCTGCTGGGGGATAACGATCCCGAGGTGCGGGGCGGCGCCGCGTGGGCGCTGGGGCACACGGAGAGCCGTGACGCGGCGGTGGCGGTCGCCCGCCTCACCCGCGACGGCGAACCGCGCGTGCGCCGCGCCGCCGCGCGCGCCCTCGGCCGGCTGGAGGACGGCTCCTCCATCCCCGCGCTGGCGCAGCTCCTGGCCTCGGACTCCGACGCGGGGGTGCGGCGCGCCGCCGCCTGGGCGCTGGGAAAGATCGAGTAACAGCCAGATCCGGCAAAAGAATTCTCTCACAGAGGCCACAGAGGTCACAGGGGAACGGCGCTGTTCCTCCGTGACCTCTGTGCCCTCTGTGAGAGATGCTGTTCCTCAGCTCGTCGAAGGCGGATCGAAGCGCATCGCGTAGAACATCGCCCCCTGCGGGTCGCGGAGCATGGTGAAGCGCCCGATGCCGGGAATGTCCGCGGGCTCCTTCAGCACCGTGCCACCGAGGGACTTCGCCTTCTCCGCGGTGGCGTCGGGATCCTCCACCGCGAAGTAGGGGAGCCAGCAGACGGGCATCCCCACCATCTCCGGCGTCAGGGCGTAGGCGCCCGCCACGGGGCCGGCGTCGCCGTTGAAGACGGTGTATTCCATCCCCACGTTCATCACGTCGGCGCGCCAGCCGAAGAGGCCGGTGTAGAAGTCGCGCGCCTTCGCCGCGTCGTTCGTGGCGAGCTCGTTCCACCCCAGCGAGCCGACCTCCCCGCGCACCTCGGCGCCCGGGTGCGCGCGCGCCTGCCAGAGGGCGAAGAGCGCGCCGCCGGGGTCCTGCACCATCGCCATCCGCCCGTGCTCCATCACGTCGAACGGCTCCACCACGATCGTGGCGCCGAGCTCCTTCGCCCGGGCCGCGCTCGCATCGGCATCTTCCACCGCCACGTAGCTGAGCCAGGCCGACGGCATCCCCTCCGCCTTCTGCTGGGCGTCCATCGGGTACGACGCGGCCACCGACCGCCCATCCAGCTTGTAGGTGGTGTACACGTCGCCCTCGTCCGGGCCATACCGGTTGTCCTCGGTGGTCCAGCCGAACAGCTCCGTGTAGAAGCGCCGGGCTGCCCCGGGGTCGTGCGCGCCCAGGTCCACCCAGGAGAAGGTGCCGGGCGCGTACTTCGGCGAGTCGGTCATCGCGGCCTTGTCAGTGGGGAGGTGAGGTCGAGGGCGGGGGACCGGCAACGTACGCATAAACGGACGGAGCGTCCAGTGCCTCTGTGCGTCTGCGATACCAAATCCGCGACGGTATTGTGAGGGAAATTCCGCCTGGTCTCTCCCAGAGGTCACAGTGGTCACGGAGGAACAGCGCCGTTCCCCTGTGACCTCTGTGACCTCTGTGAGAGAATTCTTTTGCCGGATCTGTGGTATGAGAAGATCCTACGCGGTCAGCGGCGCGACGACGTCGAGGAGGCGATCGGTGTCGCGGTAGCTGTCGAGCCCCAGGCGAAGGGAGAAGGCAGGGCGCTCGCAGGCTTCGCGCAGGAAGGAGAGGACCTCGGCGGCGCAGGCGCGGTCCGCCAGCAGCCAGGGGGACTGCCGCATCAGCGCGGCCAGCGCCTCCGCGGCCGGGAGCGGCGCCAGCTCCGTCGGCAGCTCCGCGGCCACGCGCGGGAAGAGGAGCCCCGCGAGCGGCGCGGTGCGCATCCACTGCCCCGGCCAGCGCTCGTGCGGGTCCACCTCGCCGCGGCGGTGCAGCGGCGCGCCCGCCTCCCATCCCTCGTCCAGGTGGAAGCGGCGCGGCCACCCCTCCACCCACGGCGCCCCGTCCGCCCCGCGGAAGAGCACCACGTTGTCGTCCGAGACGAAGCGCCACCCGGCCGAGATCAGGTTCACCGCCGTGGTCGACTTCCCCGCGTGCGCGTCGCCCGCCAGCAGCCAGGCCCGCCCCCCGGGCGCCACGATCGCCGCGGCGTGCACCAGCGAGCGGTGCATCCGCCCCAGCAGCAGCGCCGAGACCAGCGTGCACATCGAGAACAGGTCCCACGCCGCGATGCCCTCCGGCGCCACGTCGCCCGGCAGGGGGACGAGCGTCGCGTCGCCGCGGGCCAGGTCGACGGCGCCGGCCGAGCCGCCGGTGCAGCGGAGCCGCGCGGTGGCCGCCGCGTCGTCCACCCACACGTCGCCCGCGCCCAGGCGCACCACGGGCGCGCCGTCCGGCGCCGGCAGGCGCGCGGGGTCGCCGGCGCGGACGCGGATGACCGCGCCGCCGGGATCTGCGGGCGTGTCGGCGTAGGGGAGGAGGGGGAGCCAGCGGCGGACCAGGGGGAGGAGCTCCGGCGCGGCCTCCAGGCGGAGGGCGCCGTCGGCCAGCAGGGGGAAGACGGCGGGGATGGAGTCCGCGTCCGCGGAAGCGGCGCTCAAGCGCGCAGCACCAGCGGCTGGTGCCCGTCGTCGGAGTCGCGATGGGGGCGGTCGGCGCGCACCACCCAGGCGTGCGCCTCGATGTCGCCCGACCCGTTCTTCACCCCGATGCGGAGCATGGCGGGCACCCCGTAGCGCCGCAGCACCAGGCACTCCGCCACGCTGCGGTACAGGCAGGTGTTCCGCCAGGGCGAGCCGGGGAGGCGCCCCAGCACCTTCAGCAGCAGCATCGCCGCGCCGGTGGCCCCGCGCGGGACGCGGCGCTCCGCGGCGGGCGGCGGGTCGCGCAGCAGCTCCGTGAGCCGCGGGCCGTCGATCCACCGCCGCGAGGCCAGGGCGGCGCGCGCGCCCGCCAGCATGCCGAGGGGGCTGCGCGGCGTCACCCGTCGGCCAGCAGGTGGCGCGCCCGCAGCTCGCCCAGCAGCCGGTCCAGCTCGGCCGCCGCGGCGTCGGGCTCCACCTCGAAGTTGGCGCAGAGCTCGTCCACCAGCCCCTGCCGGTCCAGCCCGCGCTCCAGCCCCTTCCACACGCACGCCGCGGTGGCGTTCAGGCGGAAGTACTCCTTGGTGTCCATGTGCAGGAGCACCGCCTCGCCCTCCAGGTGCGCCGCCAGCACCTCGCCGGGAACGCTGTACCGCGTGCCGTCGCTCATCGTCCGTCCGCCGTCAGGGTTGGTTCACCGCCGGGTTGGCCACCGCCCCCGCGCCGGTCTCGATCAGGTAGCTGGTGCCGGGCGCCGCCGGGTCCACCCAGCGCAGGCGCGACACCCCGCCCACCGTGTCCACGTACACCACCCGCCCGTCCGGCGTCCACGCCGGGTTCGAGCGGAACCCCGCGCCCGAGGTGAGCTGCGTCACCGTCCCCGCGGCGCTGCGCAGGAAGATCTCCACCGACGTCGGCCCGTTGCGGGTGGAGACGAAGGCGAGCGTCTGCCCGTCCGCGCTCCACGCCGGCTCCACGTCGGCCGCGCCGCTCGCCGCCAGCACCGTGGGCGCGCCGCCCGAAACCACCTGGACGATGTCGGCCGACCCGCCCGCGGTGGAGACGTAGGCCACCCCCGCCGAGAGCGACCAGGAGGGCGCCGTCTCGATCACGTCGGCCCCCGTCCCCGGCACCAGCTGCACCGGGCTGCTCCCGTCGGCCGCCGAGGTGAAGACCTTGGTCACGCCGCCGGACACCGCCGAGAAGGCCAGCTTCGTCCCGTCGAGCGAGAGCGAAGGGGTGGTCTCGTCGCGCGTGGTGTTCGCCCCCAGCCTCGCGTCGGCCCCGCCCGCGAGGGGGATGGAGTAGAGATTCGCGTTCCCGTCGCGGAAGCTCACGAACACCACCGTCCCCTTCACCACGGTCGGGTCCTGGTCGTCGCCGGTGTTGGTGGTGAGCTGCGTCAGGTTCTGCCCGTCGAGGTCCACCCGCCAGATGTCGCGGTTGCCGCCGCTGATGCGGTCGAACACCACCACCGGCGGTGCCGCCACCTGCACCGTCGTGCTCCCCGTGATCCCCGCCGCGGCGGCGTTCACGGTGAGCGGACCGGCGCGCAGCAGCTTGATGGTGCCGTCGCCCAGCGCCTGCGCCCCGTCGGCCGGAGTGAAGGTGAGCGTCACCTGCGCGGGCGCCACCGCCACGCCGGTGTTGGTGACGGCGACCGTGACGACGGAGCCACGCTCCATGCGGCCGGTGGCGCTCACGCTGAGCGGGGGCGGCGGCGGGGGCGGCGGCGTGGGGCCGTCGCCGCCGCAGGCGGGGAGCACCGCGGTCAGCGAGAGCGCGAAGAGCCCGGCGAGGGCGCGGAGGCGGCGTGGGATGCGGTTCATGGGAAGACCGGGGGCGCGGGTGCGCGTACGCCGCGCGGGGCCGTTCGGATGGGCCCGCGGACGCTGAAAGTTGGGCGTTCGGACGGTTCCGCACCAGCCCCGGCGCGGAGCCCTCTCCGGCTCGTCGGGCGGACGCCGCCGCCTAGAAGCGCACCGCCCAGGCGTGGTCCGCCTCGTTCGGCGTGGGGATGGTGGTGACGGTGCCGGGCGAGGCCGGGTCCACCAGGCAGAGGTGGAACTGCACGCCCGTGATGCAGGTGAAGACGATCCGCCCGTCCGCCAGCCAGGTGGGCGCGCCGTCGCTCCCGCTGCGCGTGGTGAGGCGCGTGACCACGCCGGTGCCCACGTTCAGCAGGTAGAGGTCGGTGTCGCCCGTCCGGTTCGAGGCGAAGGCCACCGTGCTCCCGTCGGGGCTCCACGCCGGCTCCACCTCGGCGGTCGAGCCGCCGGCCAGCAGCGTGGGCGCGCCGCCCAGCGTCAGGTCGTACACGTCGGCCGACGAGGCGTTCGCCATGGTGAACGCCAGCCGGGTGGAGCTCGCCCAGTTGGGGCTGCTCTGGATCCCGTCCGCGAACCCGCCGGCCGCCGCCGACCCGCCGGTGGCCGTGGCGCTCCCCGTCCACACCTTGCTCAGCCCGCTCCCCGACCCGGCCACCCACGCCAGCTTCGTCCCGTCGGGCGAGAGCGCGGGCGACGTCTCCTGCACCGTGGTCGAGGTGGTGAGGCGCGTCTCCGCGCCGCCGGCGAGCGGCACCGAATAGAGCTCGGCGTTGCCGTTGCGGTAGCTGCTGAACACCACCGTCCCCTGCGCCACGGTCGGGGTCGCGTCGCTCGCCGCGCTGGTGGAGAGCTTCACCAGGTCGTTGCCGTCGATCCCCATCCGGTACACGTCGTAGTTGCCGCCCGGCCACATCTCGAACACGATCACCGGCACCAGCGGCGCCGAGATGTACAGGGTGAAGGCGAAGGTCTTCACCGTCTTCGGGATGCTCAGCACCCAGTGCCGGGCCGCGCTCACCGCCTGCGGCCCCAGCGCCTCCGGGTAGTGGAAGTAGGGCTGCAGGGAGCCGGTGAAGGCGTCCATGCCGTCGGCGTTGGCCACCGTGCCCACCCCCTCGCCGCTGGTGGTGTTGGGGCCCGAGGCGAAGAAGACCTTGAGCCCCGCCACGGTCACGCCGTCGGAGCCCATCCGCTGCACCAGCAGGTTCTGCACGTTCACGTCGAAGCTGAACTCCTGCTTCGCCGAGTCGTAGGCCGCGTTCGCGCTGGAGACCAGCACGTTCACGTGCTGCCCGCCGATGATGCGGGCGCGGATCCCCGCGGGGCCGGAGACGTCGCCGCACTGCACCCGCCCCTCCCCCACGCTGGCCGTGCAGGAGACGGCGGCGAGCGGCGCGGCGGGCGCCGGGTCGGCCGGGGGGAGCGTGACCCCGCCCCCGTCCGAGCAGGCGGCGAGCACGACGAGCGCCGCGAGCGCGGCACGATGGGCGATCTGCTTCACGTGGCTTCGGGAGTGCGAAGGGGGAGGCGTGCGCGCGCCGAGCCCGGCGGACGCACGCCAAATATCGCACGGAAACCCATGCGGGGCAATGGGTTGGGTGAGACGCGGAGCCGCGGCGCGGGAGGGCGGCGCTCCGTCCGCCTCCGCGGCTCCGTGCCGGGACCGGCGTCAGCGCTTCGCGCGGCCCGCCCGGGTGCGGGCGCACGCCGCGACCAGGGTGGAGCGCGCCGGCTCCTCCACGTCGCGGACCTTGGCCACGCAGCTCTCGTAGCTCTCCATCGACTGCTGCCGCCGCGCGTAGAACGCCGCCTCCTGCGCCGAGTCCTGCTCGGGGGTGGGCATCGGCGCGGGGGCGGCGCCGGGCGCCGCGGGCGGACCCGCCTGCGCCGCCGGCGGGGGGACGGCCGGCGGCGCCTTCGGGGCGTCGGGATCGTACTCCTCGGCCGGGACCTGCTTCCGGCCGCACGCGCCCGCGGCCAGCGCGGCCGCGAGCACGAGCGCGGCCGCCAGGGAGCGTCCCCGGCGACCCGTCGGGCGAAGCGGCGTCATGCTCAGCGGCGCTCCTCCTGCAGGCGGCGCACGGCCGCTTCCAGCTCGGCCAGCCGGCGCTGCGTGTCGGTGAGCTCCGTGCGCAGCCGCGCCACCTCGGTCTGGCTTTCCTGGAGCTGCCGGGTGCGCTCCTCCAGCGCCTTGATCCCGGCGAAGTTCACCCCGTCGATGTCCAGGTGGCCGATGCCGCGCGGGTCGTCGCCCAGCCCGAAGGCATTCCAGAAGTCCTCGGCGAAGGGCCCCATGTGCCGCGACTGCCGCCCCTCGTCGATGTAGTTCCAGGTGGTCACCGGGATGTCGCGCATCCGCCGCAGCACGTCTTCGCCGTCGACGGTGAAGTAGTTCTCCTTCAGCGTGCGGCTGCTGGCGCAGGTGATCGACGCGCCGCCCGCGGCGATGTTGCACCCGTTGGTGAGCGTGGCGTTGCTGCGGAAGCGGAAGCCGCCCGCTGCGCGCACCGCGAACTCGTTGTTGGCCACGGCCTCGATCGAGTCCGTCGTGGACGCGTCGCCGAAGACCTTGGCGCCGGTGTGGCCGTTGGTGCTGGCGCGGTAGCCGAAGGCCATGGAGTAGTCGGCGTCGGCCGTGCTCCGGTAGCCGAGCGCCACCGCCGCGTCGCCGTCGCTCCATGCGTTCTGGCCGATGGCCACCCCCGCCTGGTCCTTCACGGTGTTGTTCAGCCCCAGCGCGACCCCGCAGGTGCCGAAGCCGTCGCTCGCGTTGCCGTAGACGTTGTTTCCGCTGCCGATCGCCACCGCGCACTGCGCCTCGCCGTTGTTCTGGTTGCCCATGGCGAAGGCGTAGTTGCCGGCGGCCTTGCTCAGGTTGCCGCCGGCCCAGGAGTAGTAGCCGATGTTCACGTCGTCGAACTGGCCGCCCGCGTCGGCGTAGCCGGCCCGGAACGCGTTCTTGTACGGATACCACATCATCCGCGACCCCGCGCCGGTGGCGGGGATGATCCCGATGGTGAGCTGGCCCATCGCCACCAGGCCGCCGGCGCTGTCCACGCGGAAGCGGTCGCCCAGCGGCGAGCCGGAGCGCAGGCGCAGCAGGATGTCGGACTGGGCGGTCGCCGGGGCCGGGAGGGCCGCCAGGGCGAAGAGCGCGGCCGCCGCGAGCGCCGCACGGATCACTCGTTGCATCGGTGTCTGTCCGCGTAGTGGGTGCAGGAGCAGGAAAACCAGGAGGGACGGGAGAGGCGCGCGGCCCCTCCCGTCCCTCAACTTAACGGAAACGTACACACCCGGTCTACGGCTTCGCCGCCGCCGCGCCCGCCAGCAGGGCCTCCAGCCGCTCCAGCCGGGCGCGCAGTTCCGCGTTCTCGGCCTGCAGCGCCTCGGTGCGGCGGGCGAGCGCCTGGATGGCGGCCAGGTTCACGCCGTCGAAGTCGCTCATGTTGATGGTGGTGCCGTCGTGGCTGAAGCCGAAGGCGCGCTGCCAGTCCTGCGCCATGGGGCCGATGTGCAGCACCGAGCGGTCCGCCTCGTCGCGGTAGCGCCAGGT
>JBJMPM010000115.1:0-46875 GCA_045803205.1 Longimicrobiaceae bacterium | reverse complement strand
CCCCGCCTCTCTGCGTGAGACGATCAGGGGTTGGGATACGGGGGCGGGACGACCAGGCCCGCGCGGCTGACGGGCGGGCGGATGGAGACGCCCTGCTCGTCTTCGCGCACCTCGCGGTGCGTCCAGCGGAAGTAGACGGCGGTGATGGCGATCCAGAGGCCGAGCCCGCCGGGGACCCACATGATCACCCCGCCCAGCCGCTGGTCGTCGAGCGGCGAGAGGCCGAAGAGGCGCGGCGCCTCCACGTACCAGGCGTACAGCGCCCGCCCCGAGAAGGTGATCAGCGCCGCCGACACCATCATCGGGATCCCCACCAGGAAGAGGTAGACCATCTGCAGCGGCGCGGCGATGCGCGGCAGCTCCGGGAGCGGGCTCATCACCGGCCACCACATGATCACCCCGGTCACCATGATCGTCAGGTGCATGGCCACGTGCACGCCGTGGTTGCGCATCATCAGGTCGTAGGGGCCGGGGAAGTGCCAGGCCAGGAAGATGGTGTTGTTCAGCGCGAAGGCCACCAGCGGCAGGGTGAGCGCGCGCGCCGCCGCCCGCACCGGGCCGAGGTTCAGCGCCGGGCGCAGCAGCCACTCCGGCGTGCCGGCCAGCAGGAGCGGCGGCATCAGCAGGATCAGCACCAGGTGCTGCACCATGTGCGCGCTGAACAGGAAGTAGTCCGACAGCTCGTGCAGCGGCCCCTGCAGCGAGAGGAGCATGGCCGCCAGCGCCGCGGAGAAGCACGCCACCTGGCGCGCGGGAACCGGCCGCGACCCGGCGAAGCGGGCGCGGAGCGGTCCGATGCAGAGGAAGTACGCCGCCGTGAAGAGAAGCCACCCGACCATGAAGCTCGGGTACAGCTTCCACACCCGCCAGTCGAACGTTCCCGTGTGCAGCAGGGCGATGGTCGAGATCGCCGTCATCCTTCCGTTCCGTTGCTGAGCGGATCTCTCATGCCGAATCCGGCAAAAGAGTGCGTCCGCAGATCACGCGACTATGCGACTGAAGTCGCCGCTACAACTACACACAGTCCGCCTTCGCGGACTCCAACGACACGAGCTTCATTTCCGGATCTTGTATCACCGGAGGCACGGACCCCCGCGAGAACGCTTCCGTCAAAGACGCGGGGACAGCGCGCGCGACCGCCGGCTGTCCCCTGTCCCCTGTCCCCTGTCCCCTGTCCCCTGTCCCCTGTCCCCTGTCCCCTGTCCCCTGTCCCCTGTCCTCTGTCCTCTGTCCTCTGTCCCCTGCGTTCCCCCGGCTTACTGCGCGCCGACCTCCTGCCGCGGCGTCATGTCGCCGTGGATGGCGGTGGCCTCGCCGTGCAGCACGTGGAAGAGCAGGATCATGCCGCCGATCACCAGCGTGCCCAGCAGCGCCGGGAAGACGAAGATGCCGGTGAAGAGCTTGTTGTCGAACTTCAGGTGCATGTAGTAGGCGACCACGCTGAAGAACTTCACCGCGGAGAGCACCAGGATGATGGCCGCCGCCGCGCCCGGGGAGTACCAGTTCTTCGTCTCGCCGATGTACCCCAGGACCTCCAGCGCGGTGAACGCCAGCAGGATCACGCCGATCACCGCGTAGAACCGCCAGCCGGGGTGCGTGTGCTGGTCGTGCACGATCTCTCGCGTCTCGCTCGTCATCGCGCCGTTCACTTGATGAGGTAGACCAGGGGGAAGATCACGATCCAGATCACGTCGACGAAGTGCCAGTAGAGGCCCGCGATCTCCACGTTCAGCGTGCGCTCCGGCCCGATCCGCCCGCGCATCGACATCACCCCCAGCGTGATCAGGTAGATGATCCCCACCGTCACGTGCGCGCCGTGGAAGCCGGTGAGCACGAAGAAGGTGGTGCCGAAGAGGTTGGAGTGCAGCGTCATCCCCTCGCGGTAGAACTCGGTGAACTCGTAGACTTGGCACCCCAGGAAGATCGACCCGCCGAGCGCCGTCATGAACAGCCAGAACGAGCCCCACTTCCGCACCCCGCGCTGCACGTTGAACAGCGCGAACACCATGGCCACCGAGCTCATCAGCAGGATGAAGGTGCTGAAGCTGGTGAGCGGGATGTTCAGCACCCCCTCGAAGTGCTTGCCGTTCACCACGATGTCGTGGGGGTACGGCGGGGTGAGGCTGCGCCCCTTGTACGCCATGTAGGTGGCGATCAGCGAGCCGAAGAGGAGGCACTCGGACCCGATGAAGGTCCAGAACGCCATCTTCCGGCTGTCCAGCCCGGTGCTGGTGTCGATGTGCGCGGGGCTCGCGGCGTGGTGCGCCGGAAGCGCGTGCGAAGAATCCATGGACCGCAAGGGTACAGGTTACAGGGTACAGGGGACAGCCATCGAGACTCGGGCGGAGACACAGTTGCCTGCTGTAACCTGTCCCCTGTCCCCTGTCCCCTCTTCCGTCGTTCAGTGCCCCGGCTCGAAGGCCCAGGCGTACATCGACAGCACGGTGGTGAGCACGCCCACGAGCATCAGGTACCAGAGGTTGTGGAGGTTCCCCTCCACCCGCCGGAAGATGAGCCCGATGAAGATCAGGCTGACCCCGGCCGCCAGCACGATCGGCCAGAACGAGGGCGGCGGCAGGTGGATCCCCAGGTCGTGCGCGCTCATCTTGTTCTCGTCCTGCACGTCGCGCACCTCGCCCACCTTGTTCCCCGCCAGCGTCCACTCCTCCGTCTCCTCCTCCACCCGGCCGTGCGGGATCCCCGCCTGCTTGGTGGGATCGTCTTCCCAGAGCGGCATGCGCGAGTGCACCACCGGGATCTCGCGGAAGTTGTAGACCGGCGGCGGCGAGGGGATGCTCCACTCCAGCGTGGCCGCGCCCCAGGGGTTGTTCCCCGCCACCCGCCCGCGCTTCCAGGCGGTGAAGAGGTTCACCACGAACACCAGGGTGGAGAGGGCGATGATGAACGCCCCCACCGTCTCGAGCTGGTTCAGCCAGGTGAAGCCCTGGTCGGCGCCGTAGGTCCAGGTGCGCCGCGGCATGCCGAACATGCCGACGAAGTGCATGGGGAAGAAGGTGAGGTTCATCCCCACGAAGGTCCCCCAGAAGTGGATCTTCCCCATCCCCTCGTCCAGCAGACGGCCGAAGACCTTGGGGTACCAGTAGTAGATCGCCGACCAGAGCCCCATCACCGTGCCGCCGAAGAACACGTAGTGGATGTGGGCCACGATGAAGTAGGTGTCGCTCTGCTGCAGGTCGGTGGGCGCGGAGGAGTGCATCACCCCGCTGATCCCGCCGATGGTGAAGAGGGCGATGAAGCCCACCGAGAAGAGGAGCGCGGTGGTGAAGCGGATGCTCCCGCCGTAGAGCGTGCCCAGCCAGTTGAACACCTTGATGCCGGTGGGAATGGCGATGAGCATGGTCGACAGCGCGAAGAAGCTGTCGGCGATGGGGCCCATCCCGGTGGCGAACATGTGGTGGCTCCACACCCCCCACCCCAGCCAGCCGATCAGCACGCCGCTGAACACCATCACGTTGTAGCCGAAGAGCGGCTTGCGGCTGAAGGTGGGGAGCACCTCGCTCACCATCCCCATGATGGGGATGATCAGGATGTACACCTCGGGGTGGCCGAACATCCAGAACAGGTGCTGCCAGAGGAGCGGGTCGGCCCCGGCGCTCACCGTGTTGTAGAAGTTGGTGCCGAACACCCGGTCGAGCATCAGCTCGGTCACGGCGATGGTGAACACCGCCATGGCCGTGACGATGAGCACCGAGGTGACCAGCGTCATCCAGGTGAAGATGGGCATGCGCATCAGGCGCATCCCCGGGGCCCGCAGGTTGATGATGGTGATGATGAAGTTCAGGCTCGCGATGATGGAGCTGAGCCCCAGCACCTGCAGCCCCAGCACGTAGAAGTCCATGTGCAGCCCCGGCGCGTACGCCAGGGTGGTGATGGGCGCGTACGCGAACCACCCCGAGTCCGGCGCGGCCTTGAGCACCCAGCCGAAGTTCAGGTACAGGCTGCCGAAGAGGAAGAGCCAGTAGCTCAGCGCGTTCAGCCGCGGGAAGGCCACGTCGCGCGCGCCGATCTGCAGCGGGACGATGAAGTTGAAGAAGGCGGCGGTGAGCGGCATCAGCGCGCCGAAGATCATCGTCAGCGCGTGCATCGTGAACAGCGAGTTGTACGTGTCCGCCGTCACGAAGTGGTTGTCGGGCACGAAGAGCTGCACCCGGATCAGCAGCGCCTCGATCCCCGCCACCAGGAACCAGAAGAAGGCGGTGGCGCCGTACAGGATCCCGATCCGCTTGTGGTCGACGGTGGTGATCCAGCTCCAGAGCCCCTTCGGCTCCTTCGCCACGGCGGGGGGTGCGTGGGGTGCGGCCAGCGTTGCGGTCGATGCCATCACTGCTCCATCGGTTCTCGTGTCCGCGGGCGGGGGTGCCGCCCCCCGCGCCGCCCGGCTGTCGTTCGCGCGCCTACTGCAGCGACTGCAGGTAGGCGATGATGTACGTGATCTGCTGCTCGGTGAGGTTCAGGTTGGGCATCTTGGAGCCCGGCTTCACCTCGGGCGGATTGCGCAGCCAGCGGCGCAGGCTCTCCGCGTCGTTCTCCAGGATCCCCGCGGCCAGGGTGCGGCGCCGCCCGAAGTGGGTGAGGTTCGGCCCGATCCGCTGGACCATGGGCGTCCCCTCGATGGCGTGGCAGCCGGCGCAGGCGCCCTGCGTGACGAGCTGCTTGCCCAGCGCCACCGCGCTGTCGCCCGGCAGCGGCTCCACCGCCGGGCGCCCCTCGTTGGCCAGCCACTGGTCGTAGCCCGCCTGGGTGTGGGCGATCAGCCGCATGCGCATGAGCGAGTGCGAGCTGCCGCAGAACTCGGCGCACTGGCCGTAGTAGACGCCCGGCTCCTCGGGGGTGAACACCAGGTGGTTCACCCGGTTGGTGATCAGGTCGCGCTTGCCGCCCATCTGGGGGACCCAGAAGGAGTGCAGCACGTTGTCGGAGAGGAGCACCAGGTGCACGGTGCGCCCCACGGGCACGTGCACCTCGTTGGCGGTCACCACCGTGTCGCCGTTGGTCTGCGGGTAGCGGAACTCCCACCACCACTGCTTGCCGATCACCTCGATGGTGACGGTTCCCGGCGGCAGGGTGTTGGGGTCGGGCTGGGTCGCGAAGATCGCCCTGACGGTGGGGATGGCGATCACCGCCAGGATCACGGCGGGGATCAGCGTCCACGCCACCTCGAGGCGCGTGTTGCCGTGGATCTGCTTGGGCTCGCCGGCGCCGGGGTGGTAGCGGAACTTCCAGAGGAAGTACCCCATGATCCCCAGCACCAGCACGCCCACCACCGCCCCCAGCCCCGCCGTGAGCCAGAAGAGCCCGTCGGAGATGCGGGCCAGCTCGGTGGTGGGGTGGAAGGTGGTCTGCGGGTACCTGTGCACGTGGTCTTCCCCGCACCCGGAGGCGGCGAGGAGCACGCCCAGCACGAGGGCCGCGCGGGGGCCGCGGTGCGATCCGGAAGGGGTCGCTCTTGACTTCATCGGCGGTGGTTTCCTGGCATTTCGTCCGCTGCGCGCGCGTCGGCCCGCCCCACGCCGCTGGCCGGAAACGGACCTGCGGCGGGAGAAGGGTCGTCGGAAGCCGGGCATTCTACCATGCGCCCGTAAAGCCCGCCAGCCCCCTGCCACGTTCCCGCGCCTCAGCAAAAAGCGCCTCACGCGGAGGCGCAGAGGCACGGAGAGGCACGGCGGTGAACCCGGTCTAGCGGCAGTCGCGCGAGGGTCGGTCGGGGGCGCCGTAGCGGGAGTGGACCAGCGAGGGCTCGGCGCCCGGGCGCAGCACCAGCACGAAGAGGTGCGCGTACTCGGCGTCGCAGACGTCGGGGCGGCGCGGCCCGCCCAGCGCGGCGATGATGCGCGACACCGTCTCGGCGTGCGCGACCACCAGCACCACCTGGCCGGCGTGGCGCCGCACGCTCTGCGCGATGCGCCCCACCTGGTCGCCGCCCTGGTGCAGGTCCACCACCTCGGGGGTGATGCGGCGCGCGGCCGCGAGCGGGGCGGCGGTGTCGCGGGTGCGGCGGTACTGCGTGGTGACGATCGCGTCGACGCGCGTGTCCGCCAGCGCGTCGGCCAGGGCGCGGGCGCGCGCCTGCCCCTCGCGGGTGAGCGGGGGGTCGTCACCGCCGCGCGCCTTCTCGGCGTGGCGCACGAGGATGACCACGGTGGACGCCTGCGCCGCGGCGTGCGAGGCCGCGCAGGCGAGGGCGACGAGGGTGGCGGCGAGGAGCCGCGGAAGCCGCACCGTCACCGCTGCCGGGCGGGGACGGAGGGGAAGTGGCCGTCGACGCACGCCCGCGTGTCCGGCGGGTCGGCGGCGCCGAAGTGGGTGTGGGCGAGGCTGGCCGGGCCGGCGCGCGGGATCACCAGCGTGTAGAGGTGGCTGTAGGCGTTCTCGCAGAGCGGGCGGAGCCGGGGCCCGCCGAGCAGGGCGATGATCTTCGGCACCGTGGTGCTGTGGCCGACCACCACCACGGTGTGCCCCAGGTGGCGCGCGCGGATCCGCGACACGACCTCGGCGGCGGCCGCGTCGCTGTCGCCGTCCATCTGCGTCACCTCGGGGGTGATCCCCCGGCTGGCGGCGAGCGGCACGGCCGTCTCGCGGGTGCGCTTGAACTGCGTGACCAGGATCGCGTCCACCCGCCGCCCCCGGAGCGCGGCCGCCAGGTCGCGGGCGCGCTGCCGGCCCTCGCGCGAGAGCGAGGGGTTCCGGTCCAGCGGGTTGGCGGTCACCTTCTCCGCGTGGCGCACCAGGATCACCGTCGTCGGCCGCTGCGCGGCGGCGGCCGCGGGTAGGGCGATCAGCGCCGCGAGCGCGAACGCGTGGATTCTGCGAATCATCGAACCGGCATCACCAAGGGTCAGGTCAGGCGCAGGGGCGAGAGAATGCAACCCCAGAGGCCGCCGCGCGATCCGGCGGGGCGCCGCAGCCTGCCGTACGCACGAATTCCACATGCGTGGTCCATCTGAGAATAGGGCGGCTCCTGCCAACCGGGCAACGACCGTCCCGCTTTCCCACCTGAATTCGGGAATCTCACCATGGCTGCCAACCTCCCGATCGCCTCGCGTGAATACAAGCTGACCCTGGCCGCGGCCCGTTTCGAGGACCGCGCGGCGGCGTGCGGCGAGCTGCTGCAGCGGGTGCGCGAGATCGTGGCCGGTGTGGGCGGAACCCCCGTCGAGCAGGCGGAGCTCTCGGACAAGACCGAGAAGAAGCGGCGCACGTGGTTCCTCGACACGCCGGCGAAGGCGTTCCGCGAGGCCGGCTTCTTCCTCCGGGTGCGTCGTGAGAAGAAGACGGAGTACACGCTCACCCTGAAGCGCCGCTCGCCGGACCGCTATCTCTCCGCCTCGGCGGACGTGACGTGCAGGATCGTCGGGGCAAAAGAGAAGCCCAAGTTCGAGGAAGACATCCTGCCGCCCTTCGTCTCGAAGTTCTCACGCTCGAACTCCGCCGAAGAGCTGGCGGAAGAACCCAGTCTAAGGACAGTGGGCGAAGCCGCCGCACTCTTTTCCTCGCTCGGCGGTCTCGGGGTCGCGACGGACGAGCCCGTGAGGGTGGGCGGCATCCAGGCGTTCGAAATCGTACAGCTGATGGGCGGGTTCCGTTTCGATCCCGGCGTGGACGTCAAGATGAGCACGACCTTCTGGTACGACAGTGAAGCGATGGAGGGCGTCCCGCTGGTCGCGGAGCTTTCGTACGACTACGACGCGCCGGAGAAGAAAGCGCTGGAGGAAGACCCGATCAGGCTGGAAGGCTTCCCCATCGCCACGGTTCGGGGGGCGTTCGAAGTCTTCCGGCTGCTCCAGGGCGAAGCCGAGTGGATCGACCCCACCGGCTCCACGAAATCGGATTTCGCCGGCGGGATCTGATCTCCACGCACATGCAAGACCGTGGAGAGGCTCGGGCCGCTCCGTGTCCCTGCGTCAGGGGGCGGCGGTGGTGGCGGGGCGCGGCACCACCAGCCCGTTCGTGCACCCGGGTGCGTCGGCGGGGTCCGCGGCGCCGTAGCGGCCGCGCGTGAGCCGCGGCTCGCCGCTGGCCGGGATCACCACCGTGAACAGGTTGCCGTAGGCGCTGTCGCAGAGGTCGGCCAGCGCGGGGCCGCCGAGCGCGGCGACGATCTTCGTCACCGTGTTGCTGTGGCCCACCACCAGCACCGTCTTTCCCGCGTAGCGCGTGCGGATCCGCTCCGCGATGGCGGCGGCGTGCGCCTGCACGTCGCGGGTGGCGGGGACGGTGTCGATCACCAGGTGCGCCGCCTCGGCCGTGGGCTGGGCGGTGAGCTGCGTGCGCGCGTACTGCGTGGCGATGACCCCCGCGACGTGCCGCTCGGCCAGGAGCCGCGCGAGCTCCCGCGCCCGCTCCTGCCCCGCCGAAGTGAGCCCGGGGTTGGGATCCTGCGGATTGTTGGTGGCCCGCTCGGCGTGGCGCACCACGATCACCGTGGTCGCGCCCTGCGTGGACGAGGACGGCGGCGGAGCGCTCGCGCACCCGGCCGCCACCGCCGGCGCGGCGACCAGCGCGGCGAGGGCGAGCGCGTGGAGTCTGCGGATCATGGCGTCCTGAGGTCGGGGCGGGAAAAGAGGTCTCTCACAGAGACACGGAGACAGGGGTCATCGTTCCACGGCAGCGGCGTAGAGCGCGTTGAAGAGGAGCCGGAAGGTGCCGTGCGGCTGCGCGCGGAAGGTGATCTCGGGGCCGAAGAGGAAGAGCTTCCCCCGCCCCACGTCGGCCTCGGCCGCGGCGACGCCGCCGAGCAGGCGCTCCTGCCCCCACGCCCACCCGCTGCGCAGCGGCCGCGCGCTGTCGAACCAGGCGATGCGCCGCACCCCGCGCGCGGCGGCATCGTCCCCCAGCCGCATCACCGGGCTCTCGTCGAACATCACGTCGGCGTGGTCCTCCATCCCCCACGCGGCAGGACGGGTGGGATCGACCGCCACGCGCAGGATGGAGCCGGGGATGTAGAACTTCTCGTTCGGCAGGTGCCGCTCGGTGCCGTCGGGGGCGCGCTCCACCAGCGCGTCGTGCACCGGGAGGCCCAGGTGCCGCGCCAGCGCCGTCGAGCTCCCCACCGTGACGATCGTCCCCCCGTTCTCCAGGAAGGCGCGGAGCTGCGGCACCGTGCGCGCCACCGTCACGCTCCCCAGCCGGTCGCGGTACTCGGCGGGAATGGTCGCCGGGTCCGGCGCCGCCCCTCCCCCGCCGCCACCCCCCGGACGGCCGCCGTCGGCCGCGGGGATGGCGCCGTTCACGAAGACCAGCACGTCGTACTTCGCGTTCAGGTTCCCCGCGTCGAGCTCGGGGGGATAGACCACGCGGCAGGGGAAGCCGAACTGCTCGAAGATCCAGCGGGTCCACCCGGACTCCATCGACCCCCCGTAGCGGTCCCAGAGCCCGATGCGGAGCGGACGCAGCCGGCGCATCTCCCGCGGCACGCGCGTGTCGTGCACCGGGCGAAGATTCACCCCCAGGCTGTCCGCCATGGCCATCAGCTGGTAGCCCGCCCGCCCGCCGGGGCGCACGAAGAAGTCGCCCGCCTCGGGCCGCTCCCACCCGTCGCGCGCGTCGTCGTCGGCCGAGAGCACGCGCGACACCTCCATCCCTGCGGCGAGGAAGCGGTTGGCGATGGTGAAGGCGTCGTTCTGGCGCGGCGAGAACGAGTACCCGGCGGGGGCCCAGCGCGGCTGGGCGGTGTTCGCCATCGGCGGACGGAGGTTCCACGCCGTCACCCGCTCGAACGGCCCGTCGAAGCCCTCGAGGATGCGGTCGAACTTCACCCCCATCTGGTACGCCAGCGTCCACCCGGCCACGTCGTACGGGGGGATGGGCGGGCCGCCCGGGTAGAGGAAGTCGTTGGGATGGTCCTGCGGCTCGAACATGTCGAGCACGTGCGGGCGGAAGGCCTGGTCCGCCTTCACCACGTACGAGCCCGTCGGATACGACTTCCCCGCGACCCTGAAGGACGCGGTGGCGCGCATCACCTCGACGCCGTTCTCCAGCAGCGCGTTGACGAACTTGACCGCGGTGGGGAAGTCGGGCTGGTCGGCGGAGATCACGTAGCCGCGCGGGTCGCGCCACTCGGGGCGGCGCAGCAGCGCCAGGTAGCGGCGCGACTCCTCGGGGTCCGGGGCGCCCTGGAACTGGCCGCCGGGGACCATCACCGCGTTCGCCCCGGCCTGCGGGTGCCGCGCGGCGATCGAGTCGCGCACCTCGTCCAGCCGGCGCGGCCAGGTGGTCCAGTGGTCCTGGCTGCCGTTGCGGATGGAGTTCGTCCCCATCCGCCAGATGCGGTAGAGGAACTGCTCGCGGTACCGGCTGGCCAGGTCGAGCACCGCGTAGTTGGCGGTCACCGAGTAGTCGATCGACTGCCGGAAGTGCCAGCGCTGCGGCGCGATGGGGAAGGGCAGGTCGGCGCGCGGGAGCTGCTGGCTGACGACGAAGGGGATGTCGATGGGGGTGGGGCTGCCGATGGTCTCGGTGAGCAGCCCGATCATGTTGTGGAAGTAGGCCGTGGTCCGCAGCCCGCCGTTCCACCAGGTGGAGTAGTTCGACCCCTTGCGCATGGTGACGCCCGGCTTCGCCTCGGCCTCGAAGCGGGTGTGCATGGCCGCGCCCACCAGGTCGATGCCGGTGGGGATGAGGGGATCGAAGACGTAGTTGAAGGGGTCGCGGAAGGGGGGCGCGAACATCACCGTGCCGGTGGGCCCGGTCTGGTGGTGGTTGTAGACGATCTGGGGATACCACCGCGTGTACATCACCCGGTTCATGTTCTCCGTCTCCGGCTGGGTGGAGGCGTAGAAGTCCCGGTTGTTGTCGTGGCCGATGTACTTCTGGTAGAGCCGCGGGAGCCCGGAAAGGGAGCGCCGGCGCGGGTCGGGATTGCGCATGTACCAGTCGGAGACCAGCTCCATCCCGTCGGGGTTGGCGTGCACGAAGAGCACGATCACGTCGTCGAGGATGCGCAGCGTCTCCGCGTCGCTGCGGCTGACGAGCTGCCAGAGCGTCTCCATGAGCTGCTGCGCGCCCAGCACCTCGCTGGCGTGCAGCCCCCCGTCGATCCACACCACCGCCTTCCCCTCGCGCGCGAGGCGCAGCGCCTGGAGCGAGTCGACGCCGCGGGCGCGCGCCAGCCGCTCGGAGATCTCCCTGTAGCGCTCCAGGCTGCGGAGGTTGGCGGGGGAGCTGACGATGGCCATGTACTGCGTGCGCCCCTCGGCGGTGCGGCCGATGTCGACCAGCTTCATGCGGTCGCTCCGGGCGGCGAGCCGCTGCCACCAGGCGACGAGCTGCGTGTAGTCGGGGAGCTGGTAGTCGGCGCCGATCTCGTGGCTGAACTGCTGCCGCGGCGTGGTGAGGCGCCCCTGCGCGGGGAGCGCGGCGCTGGCGGCGAGGACGGCGGCGGACGCGGCCAGGACGGCGGCGCGCAGGGGCTTGAGCATCGCTTCTCCTTCGGGCCTTCAGACGTTCCGGGGAACGGCGGGAGAATCGAGCGCGCGGCCGGCGGTGTCAAGCGAGGACGGGGCGTTCCGACCGGCGGTTCAGCGACGGGTTGAAAACCCGCCGCTGGAACAGCACAAAGTCCGCCTTCGCGGACTACGGCCGCGGCTGCGGCTACGGCGCGATACGCAACGTCCGCGCGGGCCAGAGCATCGAGCTCGCTACTGGTCGATCCCCTGTAACCGCAATCTCGCATAGAGACACGGAGGACCAGGGAGAGGCCCGCGGCCTCTCCTCTGGTCCTCCGTGTCTGGGTGAGATCAGTGCATCAGTGCTTCAGAAGCCGGCGCTCGGGGTGAGCTGGCCGATCTTCTGCCACGACGGGTCGGCCGAGAGCACCACGCGCACGATCAGGGTGTCGCCGGTGCGCATGGCGGTGCCGCCCTGCGCGAGGGTGGCGTTCACCTCTTCGGGGCTCAGCTTGTACATCGAGCCCGTGATCGCGTCGACCGCGAGCCCGGGGATCCCCCCGAAGAGGAGGTTCCCCCACACCCAGCCGCTCGTCTTCCGCTCGAGCTGCAGCTCGTACGGCTGGTAGCCGGCCAGGGTGAGCCGAACGGTGTGCTTGTCCTTGCGCGTGAGCGGCACGGAGGCCGGCGTGACGCCCATGTTCTGGTTGTCGACGCTGATCTGCGCGCCCGAGGGGGTGCTCGAGAACGCGACGTTCTGCTTGCTGCCATGCATGATGGTTGCGCACCCCGTCAGTGCGACGAGGGCGACGACGCCGAAACGCGACATCTGCTTCTCCGGGAACAGGATGAAAAGGGGCGGGAACGGCGCGCAAAAGCTACACATGTTCCGCGGCCAGTGCAACCCTGACGTGCTCACACATTGTCTCGCCCGGCGCTTCAACTGCTTTCTCTCACGGAGGCACGGAGGTCCAGAGGAGAGGCCGCGGCTTCTTTTCTGGTCCTCCCTGTATTCCGTGCCAGCAACTAAACGCCGGGGATCGCCGCGAGGGCTTCGAGTCCTTCCCTCATCGGATTCACGGTCGGAAATCCCTCCGCCCTGGCCGCGACTTCGAGCCCCCGATCCGCGGTGACGAAGACCAGCACCTGCTTCGGGCCGAGATTGGCGCGCACCGCTTTCGCCGTGACGAGGTGAACCGCGTCTCCCGCATGGATCGCGTGCTCCGGGTGCTGCCTGAGAAAATCCGACGCTCCTTCGACCAGGTCGTCGTCGAGACGCACGATCGTGAACGCCGCCCGCGAGAGTTCCTTGCGGAAATAATCGACCACTGCCGCGTGCCTCTTGAGCAGGAGCGCGGAGTAGTTCTGGTGCTCGCGGGCATGCTTCGCCAGCGCGGAGATCACCTCCAACTCCACGAAGCTGGAAACGACGAAGCCGCCTTGTTCGAAGCGGCCTGTCATCTCCCTCATTCTCCTGGAACTTCCCTGCTCCGGCAGGTACCGCCTGGCGAGCGCGCAGGCGTCAAGGTACAGAGGCATGAGGACCGGAGTTCGTCACGCGGTGGGAATCGCGTTGCCAGAGCTTCCGCGCAATCATCCCCACGCGGCGTCGGAGCCCGATCCGGGTGGCATGCGGAAGGCTGAAATCGACCTCCGGCTTCTCCGGCAGATCACCCGTACCCACGCGGACGTCGAAGCCGGCCTCGCGCATCCGTACGACCCAGTCGGGTACCTGCTGAGAATCGGCACCAGCGCGCATATCGAAGCTCCATCGGAAGAACGCGGGGCCCGCTGACTGCCTTCGCCCGCCCGAACTCTGCGCAGTCCGTAGGCCGCCGTCAAGGCTCTCGAATGCAGTAACTCGTTCTCCTACGGCAACTTACCACAAATGATCGCGCGCCTCTTCGGCCATCGGCAGCACAGGGCGCGGAGAATCAATCCTTCGGCGGGGCCGGCGCCTCCCAGCGGAGCTCCCATTCGCAGAAGGCGTCGCCCTCGACGGAGCAGCGGACGTGGCGAACGGAGGGGTGCACGCCGCCGGCCAGCTCCACCGCGCGCAGCAGCCCGCCCGTCTGGCGGCGGCAGAAGACGGGATCGCCGGGAAAGCCCACCAGCCGCAGCACCGCGCGCCCCGGCTCGGCCTCCACCACCTCCATGTTCCCGGGCTGGTAGTAGAGGCGGAAGAGCGAGACGGGCTGGCTGAGGAACTCCATCGGGTCGCGCTTGCGCAGGATGCCGCCGTACAGCTCCACGCCGAGCGACTGGATGGAGTAGGCGCCGCTCTTCTCCGGCCAGCCGGGATCGCGCCGGCCGATGGCGGCCTCCACCGCGTCCCAGAGCGCGCGCAGCAGCTCCACCGGCACCTCCCCGGTGGGCGCGGCGGTCTCCACGCGCCGGCGGTCGTCCGCATCCAGGCGGTCGAGGACGCCGGCCGCGGCGGCGGGGCCGTGCTCGGCCTCGACGTAGCGGAGGGTGGAGCGGAGGGTGGAGCCCTTCGCCTGGGGAGCGGCCACGGCGGCGGTCATGCGGACACCTGGGAGAGGGCGCGGCGGTCGGGCTTTCCCGAGCCCAGCCGGGGGATCTCGGGGAGGAAGACGATGGACTTCGGGACCTTGTAGCCGGCCAGGCGCGCCCGCGCGTGCGCGATCACGTCGGCGTCGCTCACCCGCGTCTCGGCGCGCCGGACGACGAAGGCGCGGCCCACCTCGCCCCAGCGCTCGTCGCGCACGCCGACGACCACCACCTCGGCCACGCCGGGGCAGTCCGCCAGCGCCGCCTCCACCTCGCCGGGAAAGACGTTCTCGCCGCCGGAGATGAACATCTCCTTGCGCCGCCCGCAGATGCGGAAGGCGCCGTCCGGGTCGCGCGCGGCCAGGTCGCCGGTGCGCAGCCAGCCGTCGTCCGTGAACGCCTCGGCCGTCTGCTCCGGGTTGTGGAGGTAGCCGGAGAATACCTGGGGCCCGCGCAGCAGCAGCTCGCCGGGGTCGCCGGGGGCGGGCTCCGTACCGTCCTCGCGCGCGAGCCGCATCTCCAGCATGGGCACGGGCCAGCCGACGCACCCGGGGCGGCGGAGCGCCTCGTCGGCGGTGATGGCGAAGCAGTTGGGGCCGCACTCGGTGAGGCCGTATCCCTCGCGCAGGCGGTAGCCGGCGGCGCGCACCTGCTGCGCCAGCGCGGCGGGGAGGGGCGCGCCGCCGGACATGAAGGTGCGCAGGCTCGGCAGCGGGCGGCCCCACGCGCGCCCCTCCATCAGCATCAGCAGCATGGTGGGAACGGTGAGGGCCACGGTGATCCCCTCCTCCGCGATCGCCGCCAGGTAGCCGTCCGCGTCGAACTGGTCGAAGAGCACCACGCTCCCGCCGCGGAACCAGAGCGGCGTGGCGAAGACGTTCCATCCCCCCGTGTGGAAGAAGGGCGTCGACACCGGCGCCACGTCCGCCGCGCCCAGCTCCCAGGCGGTGGTGGTGGCGACGGCGTTGTAGAAGACCTGCCGGTGGGGGAGGATGGCGCCCTTCGGCTGCCCGGTGCTCCCGGAGGTGTAGAGGACGAGCCAGGGATCCTCCGCCTCCACCTCCACGTCCTCGGCAGAGGGGCCGCCGCGGGCGAGGAGCGCCGGCGCCTCGGCGTCGAGGTCGATCCAGCGCGGCGCGCCGGCCGTGCCCCGCAGCGCGCCCTCCGCCCGGTCGCGGAAGCGCTGCTCGCCGAGGACGACGGCCGGGCTTGCGTCCGCCAGCACCGGCGCCAGCTCGGGGGCGGCGAGGCGCCAGTTGAAGGGCACCAGCGCGGCGCCGATGCGGCCGCAGGCGAAGAACGCGGCGACGAGCTCGCTGCGGTTGCCGGCGAGCGTCCCCACCCGGTCGCCGCGGCCGACGCCCTGCGCGCGCAGCAGCGCCGCCCACCGGTCGGCGGCGGCGTCGAGCTCGGGGTAGGTCAGGCGCTCGCCGCGCGCGCGGTCCACCAGCGCGGCGCGCGTGCCGGCGAGCCGCCGCCAGAAGCGAAGCGGGTCGGGGTGGCGGGGGAAGGGCGGGAGTGAGGTCATCCTGTGCATCGTAATTCGAGATCAGTCGCGAGCCACGGCTCAGCGCCCTCTCCGGCTCGCTTAGGCTCGCCACCTCTCCCGTACCGGGAGAGGTTGAATGCCTGGGGCCCTATGCCAACCCTTACCGGCAACGCTGCCGCCATCTCGCTCGAACAGCCGCAGGAGGCGACGTTGCCGCGTCATCCCACCCTCTCCCGGTACGGGAGAGGGTACGCGCTCTCAGGCGCGGGGAGAGGGCCTCGCGGGCGCGTCCAGTGCCTGGTCACCGCCGGTGCGCCAGGAGGAAGTCGAGGACCAGGCGCGCGGCGTCGGGGCCGCGGGCGTCGGTGTAGGTGCCCTCGGGGGAGCCGCCGGACCAGGCGTGGCCCAGGCTGTCTACGATCACCAGCTCCACCGTCGTGCTCCCGTCCGCCGCCTTCCAGCGGGTGCGTTCCACGCCCAGGCCGCCCTCGGCCGCGCGCTCGGGTGCGGAGGCGGAGAGGCCGAGGACGCCGGCCCACTGCGCGGCGAGCTGGCGCGAGTTGGTGGCGGAGACCACCGCGTCGGCCGCGCCGTGGATGGCGAGGAGCGGAAGGCGGCGGCCGCCGAGCGCGTCCTGCAGCGCGTAGGCGAGGATCGCCGGGTCGGGGCTGCCGCCGCGCATCACCGCCATCGCGTGCGGCACGCCGGCGGCGGCGCGGTAGGGGATGCCGGAATGCGACGCGACCGCCGCGAACAGCTCGGGGTACGCGGCGGCCGCGTTCACCGCCATCCCCGCCCCCGCCGACACCCCGGCGACGTAGACGCGCCGCGCGTCGACCGCGTGCTGCGCCATCACCTCGCGCGCGATGCCGGCCACCAGCGCGGGCTCGCCGCGTCCGGAGGCCTGGTGCGCGGGGTCGTACCACGTCCAGCACTTCTGCGGATGGTGCTCGCCGGTCTGCTCCGGCCAGGCGACGATCACCCCCTTCTCCGCCGCGAGCTGGTTGAAGCGCGTGCCGCGGGCGAAGTCGTCGGGGTCCTGCGTGCAGCCGTGCAGCATCACCACCAGCGGCGCCGGCCGGCGCGCATCAACCGACGTGGGGACGAAGAGCTTGTAGCGGCGCGTGCCGGCTTCGGACGAGTGAGTGTGCCACTCGAAGGTGCCGGACTGCGCGGCGGCGTCGGCGGCGATGGTGGTCATCGTCAGGGCTGCGAGCATGGTCAGAATTGCACGTACGGTCATCGGGCTCCGAACGGAAGGTGGTCGTCGGCGCGGCCCAGCGCCCTCTCCGGCTCGCCCAGGACGGACAACGGCAGCCGCGAACGCAACGGCAACTGCATTACGGCTCGGGCGATGAGCGGCGGTGCGCGGCCGAGGCACCCCCTCTCCCCCGGCCCCTCTCCCACGAGGGGAGAGGGGTGACGCGGAGGTGAGGCTGGCGCGAGCAGGAGGGCTCACCTCACCGCACGGCCCAGCACTCAGCACTCAGCACTCAGCACCGGCACTCGGCACTCGGCACTTGGCACTTGGCACTTGGCACTTCCGCACTTCCGCACTTCGGCACTTCGAAAAAGACGGGCGCCGGCTTCCGCCGACGCCCGCCGTCGTTACCGCTGGCTACTGCACGTCCACCCGCAGGCCCAGGTACACCATGGTGCCGATGGCGGGCATGTTGACCATCTCGGTGTGCTTCACGCCGAAGCCGCACTCCTCGCCGTCGGCGATGGTCAGGTCCTTGGCGTGGCAGCTGAACAGGTTCGCCACCGCCAGGTTGATCTGCGAGCGCAGGTTGGGAACGCGGTAGCCCACGTTCACGTCGAGGGTGCTGAAGGTGGGGATGCGGCCGTTGTTGATCCCCGACACGAAGCGGTAGCCGTTCACGTACCGCAGCACCGTGCCGCCCGACCAGCGGCCCAGGTCGCGCGCGTGGACGCCCGCCGTCCACTTGGTGGAGGGCGAGTTGAGCGCCGTGGCCTCGCGCTCGCTCGCCAGGTTGGTGTTGATCCCGGTGATCTCGTCGAGGTTCAGGTACGAGAAGGTGCCGGTGAAGTCGACCTTGGGGTTCAGCACGTAGGTCACCGACGCGTCGGTGCCCCACAGCTTGGCGCGCCCCAGGTTGAAGTAGGTCAGCACCAGCTGCGGCGCGCCCGTCTCGCTGGTGAGCGCCGTACCCGTCGCGTCGCTGTACGCCACCGTGGCCGCCGCCCCCGCGAAGGGGTTGGCGATGGTCACCAGCGGGCTCAGGAAGTTGCGGTAGCGCGAGTAGTAGCCGGAGACGTCGATGAAGAGCCGGCCGTTGATCAGCCCCTTGTAGCCCGCCTCCCAGGTGGTGTTCTGCTCGGGCTCCAGCGGCGCGTACTCGCGCACGATGGAGTTGTCGCTCGCCTTGCGCACCGTGATCCCGTCACGGTTGCCGAACACCCCCACGTTGGGGATGAAGTTGGGGATGTAGAAGCTCGTCTGCAGCGTGCTGGGGCTCTTGAACGCACGGTTGTAGAAGAAGCGCAGCGACTGCCCGTTCACCGGCGTCCACACCAGCCCGGCCTTGGGGGAGAACTGCGCGTCGTACGCCTCGTGGTCGTCGTAGCGCGCCGCCAGCAGCACGCGGAGCTGCGGCACCAGCGGGGTCTCGGTCTGCGCGTACACGCCGCGCTGGTCGATCGTCAGGTCCTCGCCCGTCAGCCGGTCGGTGAGCCACTGGCGGTCGCTGCTCACGATGTCGTGGCGGATCTGCCCGCCCCAGGTGACCAGCGTGTTCAGCAGCGGGCGGACGCGGAAGTTGTTCTGGATCTCCGCCGCGTAGAGCTGCCCGTCGCTCGGCCAGTCGCTCATGCGGCGCACCGAGTCGTCGCTGATGGAGGCGGGCGAGACGGCGCGGTTGGTGGTGTAGCGGTTGGCGGCGTAGCTCTGGCCCGCGTTGCTCTCGGTGCGGTAGGCGCCCAGGTACCAGTGGGAGTTCTGCGCCTTGAGCTGCAGCACGTTGTAGGTCCAGTCGACGAGCTGGTTGCGGCCCACGTTGGTCTGGCCCACGCCGTTGCTGCGGCTGTAGCCGCCGGTCAGCGACACCTGCCCGTCGCCGACGTAGCGCACCACGCTGCCGTAGCCGCGCAGCACGTTGCTGTCCCAGTCGAGCCCAGTGGTGTCGCCCACCGAGGTCTCCCACGGGCTGGTGGCCGCCGCGGTGGCGCGGATGCGGTTGGACCAGTCGTTGAACGAGTTCCACTCGCCGGCCAGCTTGTACCCCCAGTTGCCGCGGGTGCCGGCGTAGCGCCCCTGCAGGTCCATGTACGAGCGGTTGCCGCCGGTCACCTCGAACTGCATGCCGGGGTACTCGCGCGGGTCCTTGCTCTGCAGCGTGAGCACGCCGTTGGAGGCGTCGGCGCCGTACATGGCGCTGCCGGGCCCGACCACCACCTCGATCCCCGCCAGGTCGATCTTGGGGATGGGGGTGAAGCCGCCCACCGGGAGCCCGTTCTCGGGGAGCACGGCCACGCGGCCGTCCTCCAGCATCAGCATGCGGTTGTTGAAGGAGGAGTTGAAGCCGCGCGCGTTGATGGCGACCGAGGTCATCCCCACCTGCACGAAGTCGAGCCCCGTGGCCTGCTTGAGCGCGCCCACGAAGGCGTTGCCGGGGGTGGCCGCGAGCTGGTCGGCGCTCACGCGGGTGATGGTGGCGGGCGCCTCGGAGCGGCGCTCGGCGCGGCGCGAGGCGCTGACCACCATGGCGTCGAGCTCCACGTTGGTCTCCTGGAGCCGGATGGCCACCAGCGTCTCCTCGCCGGGGCGCACGGTCACGTCGCTGGTGTTCGCGACGAAGCCGGGGCGCGAGACGCGCAGCCGGGCCAGGCCCTGCGGCACGCCGGCCAGGGTGAACTGGCCCATGGTGTTGGTGACGGTGGTGAACCGGGTGCCGGTCAGGGTGACCGTCGCCGCCGACACCGCCTGGCCCCCGGGGCCGGAGACGGTGCCCCGCACGGTGCCGGTCTGCGCCGCCGCGATCCCCGGCACCAGCGCCAGGGCCGAGGCCAGCAGGAGTGCGCGCCAGTTCTGGCGCAGGGTGCTGCTGCTCATGGAAGGAGCTCCATGTTGGGGATGGTGTGCGCCGCGGCCGCGTGCGCACGGTTGGACTTCTCCGCTTCGCGGTCCTTTTTCGGAGGCGACCGCGGTTCCTGAACGAAAGTGCCTAGTGCCTAGTGCCTAGTGCCTAGTGCCTAGTGCCTAGTGCCTAGTGCCTAGTGCTAAGTGCGAAGTGCTGCCCGGACCGTCGCTCCGACGTGCGTCCGACTTCCCGCACCACCGCCGTCTTGCAGTCCGCGAAGGCGGACTTGGTGCCGTTCCAGCGGCGGGTTTTTAACCCGTCGTGAGCCAACCGGTGATCGGTTCCTAGGCCGGGATCATCACCACGGCCTCGCCGTCGATCACGTTCTCGCCGTGGTGGTTGGCGACGGTGGTGCTGAGCCGCACCCGGCGCTTCGGCGCGATCACCTCCGCCACCTCCACCCTGGCCGTCACGGTGTCGCCGATGCGCACGGGGCGCACGAAGCGCAGGTTCTGCGAGAGGTAGATGGTCCCCGGCCCGGGGAGCCGCATCGCCAGCACGGTGCTGATGAAGCCGGCGCTGAGCATCCCGTGGGCGATGCGTCCGCCGAACATCCCCTGCCCCGCCTCGACCTCGTTCACGTGCGCGGGGTTGAAGTCGCCGGTGATCCCGGCGAACAGCACCACGTCGGTCTCCGTGACCGTCTTCGTGAACTCCGCCGTCTGCCCGACGGCGATCTCTTCCAGCCTCATCCGCTTCCGTCGCTTTCGTGTGTCGCGCCGACTGCCGCCCATTCCCCGGCTACAGATCCTTCGGTCGCCGCCCGGCTCTGTCGCTGCCGCTGCCGAAGTGCCGCGGCTCCCTCAGGATGACATTCGTTCTTGCTCGTTCTTGCTCATTCTTCCTCGCGCGCCCACCCCCTTGAATGTCATCCTGAGGGCGGCCCCCACCGTCTCCGCGTCGTGCACCACCGCCCGCAAGGCGTGAGCGTTACTCCGGGCTCGCCCATCCCCAGCACTAGGCACCAGGCACCAGGCACCAGGCACCAGGCACTAGGCACTAGGCACTTCTGTCAGACCGACATCACCAGCCTCACGTCCGGATCGATCCCGGCCTGCGCGCGGGCGCGGGTGAGCCAGGAGACGCCAAAGAAGACCAGGATCGAAAGCACCAGCGACAGGCCGCTCACCGTCACGCCCGTGGGGAAGGAGTAGAGCTTGAAGTAGGCGAGCGTCTCGAAGAGCAGCGTCACCAGGATGCCGACGGAGATGGAGGCGACGGCGCCCTCCTTGGTCGCGCCCTCCCAGTTCAGCCCGATGGCGAGCGCGGGGACGAGCGTCGAGGCGAACAGTCCCCAGCCGAAGATCCCCAGGAAGGCCACCAGCGCGCCCGGCAGGAGCGCCAGCACCGCGGCGGCCACGGAGATCGCCACGGTGGCGACGCGGCCCCAGAGCAGCTCGTTGCCCACGCGCCGGCCCAGCGCCACCGGGATGTCGTGCGTCACCGCGGCCGCGCCGATGTTCATGAAGGAGTTGACCGTGCTCATGATCGCCGCCGCCACGCCGCTGAACACCAGCGCCGCCAGCAGCACCGGGGTGAAGCGCAGCAGGAACACCGGCGTGGCGTCGTCGGGCGTGGCGAGCGGGGCCATGCGGCCGGAGACGGTGAGCGCCTTCACCACCACGCCCACGCCGAAGTACAGGAGCATGGTCACGATCAGCGCGAGCGTGACCAGCAGCGGGTACCACTTGAGCTTCCGCGGGTCGCGGAGCATGTAGAACTTGTGGATCACGTGCGGCTGGCCCATGGAGCCCACGCCGAACACGAAGAAGAGCGAGAGCGCCGCGCCGGGCCCCATCGCCCCGAAGGGCCCCAGGAAGGCCGGGTCCGCCGCCATGATGGTGCGGCTCATCCCGCCCATCCCCCCGCCCACCTTGAGCGTGTAGAGGAAGACGAGGACGGAGGCGAGCGCCATCAGCGAGCCCTGGAAGACGTCGGTGTACACGCCGGCCAGGATCCCGCCCGCCACCGAGTAGGCCAGCACCACCGCCATCCCGATCCACACCCCCACCTTGAGCCCGGTGCCGAAGATGGCGTCGATCACCAGCCCCAGGGCGAGGAGGTTGGTGGCCATGTAGCCGACCACCGCGATCAGGATGGCGGCACCGGAGAGCCCCTGCGCCAGCGGCGAGCGGTAGCGCGCGCCGATCGCGTCGGGCACGGTGATCAGCCCGCGCACCTCGCCCAGCAGGCGCATCCGCTTGGCCAGCACCCAGCTCGTCATCGAGGCGGTGACGGCCGCGGGGAGCACCAGGAACATCGCCCCCAGCCCGCCCTTGTAGACCAGCCCGGGGCCGCCGATGAATGCGAACCCGGAGAGGGTGGCGGACATGGCCGCGAGGGTGAGCGCAATGAGGCCGATCCCCTCGCCCGCCACGAAGAAGTCGTTCGCGGTGCGCGTGCGCCGGGTGGCCCAGGCGCCGATCGCCGCCACGACGGCGAAGTAGAGCACCGCGACGGCGACGATGGTGGGCTGCGCGAGCCGCGGCATCCCGCCCGTCTGCAGGAGGATGGCGAGGGTCACAGGGCCTCCGCGGGCTCGAGGTCGGGCGCGGCGGCGGCGGCTTCCGCGGCGGGGGCGCCGGGGCGCAGCGCCAGCGCGGCGGCGCGCACGCGGGCCAGGTCGTCCTCGCCCAGCGTCATCTCGTCGAAGGTCAGGGCGTAGGCGAGGGGGAGCACCAGCAGCGGGAGCAGGCCGATGCCGATCAGGATGATGGCCGCGCGCAGCGGCAGCCCGAACCAGAGCGGCGCGCCGACGGGCTCGGGCGGGAGCAGGAGCACCGCCGCGAAGCCGCCCGCCAGCACCACGAAGACGAAGGCGAACGCCCACTTCAGCCGGCCCACGCCCTTCCCCTCGCGCACCGCGCCGAGCGCCATCGAGGCCACCATCACCAGCGACGAGCCGGTCCCCAGCGCCCACGCGGCCCAGGCGGGGGGCGGGCCGGGGAGGAAGGCGCTGCCGTAGCCGGCGCCGATGGCCAGGGTGCCGGCGAGGAGGCCGGCCAGCGAGGTGCGTCGGGTCATTCCACCGTCTGGTAGAGGGCGTCCAGCTCGCCGCGGTACTTCTCGGCCACCACGCCGCGGCGCAGCTTGAGCGTGGGCGTCAGGTCGCCGTCCTCGGCGGTCAGCTCGCGGCCGAGCACCACGAAGCGGCGGATCTGCTCGGTGCGGCTGAGCCGCGCGTTCACCCGGTCCACCGCACGCTGCACCACCGTCAGCAGCTCGGGGTGGCGGAGGATGCCGTCCGGCGCGGGTGCGGGCGCGTCGCCGTTCCGCCAGCGCCGCAGCATCGAGGGGCGCAGCGAGATCAGCGCGGAGACGAACTTCCGCCCCTCGCCGTAGAGCATCGCCTGCCCGATCCAGGGGTCTTCGGCGAGCGCCGCCTCGATGGGGAGCGGAGCCACCTTCTTCCCCGTGCTGAGGGCGATCAGCTCCTTCTTCCGCCCGGTCACGCGCAGCGACCCGTCGTCCAGCAGCTCGCCCAGGTCGCCGGTGAGGAGCCAGCCGTCGCCGCTCCAGGCGGCGCGCGTCTCCTCCGGCCGGCCGTGGTAGCCGCTGAAGCTCAGGGCCCCGCCGCGCACCAGGATCTCGCCGTCCGCCGCGATCCGCATCTCCGTACCGGGCATCGCCGGGCCGGCGGTGTCGAAGCGGTAGGCGTCGGGGCGGTTCATCGCCACGCACAGGTACTCCGTGAGCCCGTAGGCGCCGAGGACGGTGATTCCGAGCGCGTCCAGGTACTCGGCGACCTCGGCCGGGAGCACGGCGCCGCCGCTGGTGGCCCGCCGCACCCGCCCCCCGAAGAGGTCGCGCGCGCGCCGGAAGAGCGGCTCGCCCACGCGCCGCCACTCCGCCTCCAGCGCGGGCGGCACCGGCTCGCGCGCCTGCAGCCGCTTCGAGCGCTCGACGCCGAGCTCCACCGTGCGGTCCCACGTCTCGCGCTCCGCGCCCTCCGCGCGCAGGTGCTCGGCATGGAGTGCCTCGTACGCCTTCTCGTAGAAGCGCGGCAGCCCGCCGAAGAGGGTGGGGTGGTACGCCTCCGCCGCCTCCCAGACGCGGGCGTGGTCGGGGACCAGCGCCGCCTCCATCCCCGCCACGATGCGGGTGTAGAGGCCGAACATCCGCTCGGCCGCGTGGCAGAAGGGGAGGAAGGAGAGGGTGGTGTCATCCTCCCGCAGCCCCAGCGCGCCGATGATGGACTCGGCCGAGGCGAGGAGGCAGCGGTGCGAGATCTCCGCCCCCTTCGGCTCGCCCGTGGAGCCGGAGGTGTAGATCAGGATCGCGGTGTCGCCAGGAAATGCGGCAGCCACGCGCTGGTCGATCTCCGCGTCGGCCAGCGTCAGTGCGCCTTCGCCGTGCGCCAGCCACGCGTCCCAGCCGATGGTCCCGGGCTCGGACGGGTCGGCGCCGGCGATGGTGCGCAACGCCGGGAGGTCGGCGCGCACGGCGAGCACCTTTGCGAGTTGCGCGTCGCTGTCGACGATCACGAAGCGCGCGCCGCAGTCGGCCACGATCTGCCGCACCTGCGCCGGCGCGCTCGTCGGATAGAGGCCGACGGAGACGCCGCCCGCCAGCAGCACGCCCAGGTCGGCGATGGGCCAGAGGGTGCCCGTGCCGGCGAGGATGGCGACCGGCTCGCCCGGCCGGAGCCCGTCCGCCACCAGCGCGGCGGCGACGCGGCGGGAAGCGTCGGCCCACTCGCCCCAGGTGAGCGTCTCGTCCGCCGGGGCGCCGCCGGCCGCGAGGGTGCGGTAGGCGACCCGGTCGGGGTGGCGGGCGGCGCGCTCCAGGAAGGCGCGGGCGGTGGTCATCGCTCGCTCCGCCGCGGGTTCCAGCGCAGCGCCACGCACCCCATCGACAGCCCCGCCCCCGAGCCGGTGAGCATCACCAGGTCGCCCGCATGCAGCCGCCCGCCCTTCACCGCGTCGTCGAGCGCCATGGGAAGGCAGGCGGAGCCGGTGTAGCCCCACTTGTCCATCACCGTGTGCGCCTTTTCCATCGGCACGCCCAGCCGCTCCATCACCATCTCGATGGTGGAGCGGTTCACCTGCGTCCAGAGCCAGAGGTCCACGTCCTCGACCGTCTTCCCGATGCGCTCCAGCACGGAGCGGGCGATGCGCGGCCACCCCTCCTCATTGACCTCCTTGGGATACTTCTGGACGAAGCGCAGCCGGTTGCGCACCCCGTCGTTCAGCACGTCGACGGTGATGGGCTCCGCGGTGCCGCCGGCGAAGACGCCCATCCCCGGCGCCAGCGACCCGTCGGCGTACAGCTCGCTGGCGAGGATGCCGGGCTCATCCGCGAGCTCCAGCACCACCGCGCCCGCGCCGTCGGCGAAGATGGTGACGGTCTTCTTGTCGGCGGGATCGAGAAACTTCGACATCGCGTAGACGGCGACGACGAGCACGCGCTCGTAGCGCTCGTCGGCGCGCACGTACTTCCACGCCGCGTCGAGCGCGGTGGCGAAGCCGGCGCAGGCGCTGTTCACGTCGAAGGTGCCGGCGGTGCGCCGCATCCCCAGCCGCCCGTGCAGCACCGACGAGGTCGCGGGGGAGACGTACTCCGGCGTGTCGGTCGATACGATCAGCAGGTCCACGTCTTCCGCCACGAGCCCGGCGTCGGCCAGGGCGGCGCGGGCGGCGTGCTCGGCCAGGTCGGCGGTGGACTCGTCGGGCGCGCACCAGCGCCGCTCACGGATGCCGAGCGTGTTCGCCACGAACGCATCGATGTCCTCGCCCAGCGCCGCGGAGATCTCGGCGTTGGCGACGACCCGCGCGGGGACGAACGACCCGGTTCCGGTGATGGTGGCGTTGCGCATCGACTACGAGTGCGGAAGTGCGTGAGTGCGGAAGTGCGTGGGCTTCCGCGCGCGGTCAGCCGTTGTCGGCTGTTCCCTGTCCCCTGTTCCCTGTCCCCTGCAGTTCCTGCGGTTCCGCCGTCGTCCCCCGCCGCACCAACTTTACCGGCAGCAGCCGCGTCGGCTTCGCGGCGATCGTCTCGCCGCCGAGCTGGCGGAGGAGGAGGCGCGCGGCGCGGGCGCCCAGCTCGCGGGCCGGGACGGCGACCGTCGTCAGCTCGGGGGTGACCACGCTCGCCATCTCGATGTCGTCGCAGCCGACGATCGACAGGTCGCGCGGCACCGCGGCGCCGGCCGTGAGCGCCGCCTTCAGCGCCCCCATCGCGATCAGGTCGTTCGCGCAGAACACCCCGGTCGGCCGCCCGGACGCGGCGAGGAGCGACTTCATCGCCCGTTGCCCGCCGCTCACCGTGGGGGGCACACGCCGCAGCCACTCGTGCGGCAGCGCCACTCCCGCCTCGCGCAGCGCCTGGAAGAAGCCCCGCTCGCGCATCCGGAAGCCGTGCACGTCCGTCGCGGGGCCGATGAAGGCCAGGCGCCGGTGGCCCAGCCCCAGCAGGTGCTCCGCAGCCAGCCGCCCCGCCGCCAGCGCGTCGCTCGCGATCCCCGGCCAGCGCTCCGACGGCTCGTCGACCACCACCACCTTCAGGTCGCTGAGCGAGTCGTGCGGCAGCGTGGCGGCGCCCACCCCGTCGATGATCACCCCGTCCACCTGCCGCGCGCGGAGCGCCTCCAGGTGGCGGGCCGGCGTGCTCTCGCGCGTGTCGCCGGGGAGGACCGCGTACCCCGCCTCGGCCGCGACGCGCTGGGCGCCGGTCACCACGTCCAGGAAGAACGGGTTGGTGAGGTCCGGCACCACCACCCCGATCGCGTACGACCGCCCCCGCACCAGCCCGCGGGCGAGGATGTTGGGGCGGTACCCCAGCGCCTCGGCGGCCTCCATCACCCGCTCGCGCGTGGCGGCGGCGACGCGGGCCCGCGGGTTCCCGCTCAGCACCAGCGACACCGTGGCCTGCGAGACCCCCGCGCGCCGGGCGACGTCGTGCGTGGTGACGGGGCGGGAGGGGTCGGATCTCGGCATGCGGGGCGGGTGGGGTTTGCTAATGCGTATTAGCTAATACGTATTGGCAAATCGGATGTCAAGGGTCTTGATCAAAGGAGGACGGGCGGAAAGGGGTTCTCCCCCTGGCGGAAGGCATCAGGGGGTGCGAGCCCTCCCTGCTCCGCGAACTGCGGGAGAAGGGGGAAGACAATGCGGCGGGCGAGCTTCCAGGTAAAGAAATTTCTTTGGTTTGCCTGGAGATCGGACTATCTTGATCGTCGTCGCGAGCGGGCGTGGAGCCCGCGTGCCGACAGTGCGGGCTTGTGCGCACGTTCACTTGAACGAACGTTCGTTCCACTCGTTACGCGGAGACCGGATCATGCACAGACACCTCCTCCTCCCCCTTCTTCCCCTCCTCGCCGCCGGAATGGCTTCGGCGTGCGACGGGGTCACCGATGCGACGCGGAGGGCGGCTCCTCCCGCGGCCGACGTATCCGCGCAATCCACCGCGGGATGCGTGGCGCTGGAGTTCGACCAGGACGGCGTGCTGCCGAGCGCACAGGGGTTCACCTACGACTTCGCGCCGCCGGAGAGCGAGGGCACGTACTTCCAGGTGAGCGGCGGGATGCTGCACATGAACACGCTCGGCAGCAACGCGGTCGCAGCCTACTCCATTCCCGACGCGTTCGATCCGGACGTCGAGCTCACGCTGGAGTTCCGCGTGCGGGTGCTTCCCGGCACCGAGCCCTTCGGCGTGGACTTCGTGGTGAGCGACGACATTACGGGGCGCGACTTCGAATTCGGGTTCACCTCCGGCGGAGTGCTGCTCCCGCCGCCACCGAATTCGCGTCCGCTGCTGCCGTTCGACGTGACGGGAGACTTCCACACCTATCACGTGCACGTGGATGGCGGATCGTCCGTGTACCAGCTCACCATCGACGGCGTACCGGCGGCGAGCGCCACCGTCTCCGGGGGTGACCCGGTGCATCGGCTGTTCCAGTTCGGCGACCTGACCGGCGATTACGACGGCGCCGCGGACATCGACTTCATCCGCTACTGCCAGGCGCGGACGATCCAGGTGGACGTCAAGCCGGGCGACGCGCCGAACAGCATCAACCCGCGCAGCCTCGGCGTGATTCCGGTCGCCGTGCTCACGGACGGCGATTTCGACGCGGCCACGCTGGATCCGTCCACCGTGCGCTTCGGCGCCACCGGCACCGAGGCGGCGCCCGTGCACGTGAGCAGCGCCGACGTCGACGGCGATGCGGACCTCGACGCCATCTTCCACTTCGAGACGCGGCAGACGGGGATCGCCTGCGGCACCACCTCCGTTGCGCTGACGGGGAAGACGTTCGCCGGGACGCCGGTGCGCGGCACCGACTCCGTGCGCACGGTCGGCTGCCGGTGAGGGAGCTCGGCCGTCGCGCGAGAGAAGATGACTGGCCGTGGTTCCGGAATTCGCCGTGCTGCTCGATGGCGGCGTCGCCTGCGAGCGGGGCCGTGCGTGGAGAGCGGAAGTCAGGGCCGGCGGCGGGTATCCTCGCGCCGGCGCCGCGGACTTCGATGCGACCACGCGCGGCGATCGCCGCAGGTTACGACCTGTGCGGAGAGCCGCCGTGCCCTCTCCGCGCCTCCGGCTCCCTGCGTGAGATGCGGTTGTCAGGTGGATCAGGGCCGCGGCGGACGTCTCCGCGCCTCCAGTGCCGTGGCCTCCTCCTCCGCGGCGCGGATGCAGATGCTGCGGTCGGGCGGGCCGATGCGGCGGGCGTACACCGAATCCTGAGGGCCGCTGACTGCGGCGTCGCCATACCCGTGGGATTGCCCCCGACCGCGCAACTCCTCGCCCGCAGGCTGAAGAATCGCATAGTAGAAGGCATCGGGTGACTGGTAGAGCGCCACGCGGACGCTGTCGCCACGGTGCGGCTCCAACAATGTCAATCCGACCTTCTGAAATCCCGCGTAAGATTCTTCGCCACTGTGTATGCGATTGATTACGAAGCACGTGTTGGGACGACCGTTGGCCACGGCGCCGAGAAGGAGAGCCACCCAATCCCTGAAATATTGCTGTGCTTGCGGGGGAAGGTCGGACGCGGAATACGAAAACGCCTCGAACACCAGGCGGCCCTCTGCGAGGAGGACGTTCGATCCCCTCCTGCTGCACGGGCCACGACAGATCTCGATCCGGTACGTTCCAGCAGGCACCTGGTAAAGTTCAGGTCCGCGCGGGCGGTGACTGATTCCGCACGCCGCCAGCAGGAAACAGAAGGTCCCAGCGAGGACACGCCATGAGCAAGGGCTCAAGCACATTTTTCCGCCCACTCCCGTACCCAGTTCTCGTTTGCCTTGCCAAGGAGAGGCGAATTAATCCGGTTTAGGTAGTTGTGCAGCGCTTCGTGCGCGACCAGGGTTCGATCTTCGAACAGCCAATATGAATCGTAGACCAGGATTCGCCCATTCGCGTCCGAGCTGTTGTAGCCGAATCTCTGGGAATACCCGGTCGGGGAGTCTGGATCGGGATACTTGTCGTACCCGTTCCAGACCCGGAAGCGGTCCGCACCCTGCGCGACCAACTCCTGTGCGTACCCCTTTGCCTCGGCGCACTCCGGCAGCGAGTCCTGCATCGCGTTGATCCTGTCGACGATCCGCTGAAGCTCGCGGGAATCCACTCCTTCGGTCATGCACATGCCCGACGGGTCGCGCCTGCATGGCGGCCGGCCGGTGCTGTCACTGTCGAAGAGAGGTTCGGATTCACTTCCGCCGGTGCCGCCCCACGACCAGTCCCCGGCATCATCCTCGGCATCATCTCCTCCGCTGCCGCAGAGGCGATCGGTCGCAGGGCATTCGATGTCGGTGTCGCCGGTCATCGGCGGCTCGTAGTTGCAATGCGGAGGCTCGCCTCCATACTGGCACACGGTGACATCGACTCCCTCCACGGGCACGGACTGAATCTCGACCCCACCACCGTCGGTCTTTGGCCGCGGCATGCCGCCGCGAGCCGTGGGCGAGACACGGAACATCCGCTCGACGCGTGCCTTGGCCGACGCCGTGTTCGGTATCATGCAGTTCGCCCGACGAAGGACCTCCCCGTTTCCCCCGTAGCTCACGAGCCTGTAGACGGTCACGGAGCCGTCGGGGCTCAGCTCGGATGGAGGAAATCGCAACCGCCGCACGCCATACTCGTATGCGTACGACCTCCCGGGAACCGCACGGCTCGCGGAACAGAAGTACGGGCTCTCACCAGCTCTCGGCGCATGCGGGAAGTCCGCTGGTCCCGCTGCGTACATTCGTGGCGGCGCGACGGCGGATTCCGGCGCGATCGGCCCGTCTGTGCACGCTGCCAACAGCACGACGCACAGCAGGAAGATGGCGGCTTTCAACACGAATCACCTGAATTGCAAGAGGTGGGAGGGCTTGCCATGACCCACACGACACGGCGAGATCGAATCGTTTCTTAGTTCGTGAAATGTGGTTGAATCGAAGCTAACCTGCTTCATTGATAAACGAAAGTTCCCCCCCATACGATGATCTGCCGGTGCCGAGGAGGCACTCTCGTGCCTCCGGCTTCCGGTGAGACGCCGCTGCTCCTCCCGCGCTTTCGCGCTTCGGCCCGGATCTTCTACAGCGGCCGGTGTCCGATTCCACACCACTCGCGGGCGTGGCCTCCCTGCCCGCGCATAACGCCCCCCGCACCGCCGTTTCACCCTCCCACATCCACCCACCATGGAGACCATCAGAAGCGAGAGGTTCCCCCAGCTCTTCTGGGGGATGGTCGCGCTCGGCCTGGGACTGGTGCTCGCGTCGCTGATCGGCGCGGCGACCATCCGCAAGGTGAAGAGCGCGGGGAACGAGATCGAGGTCACCGGGTCGTTCAAGAAGCAGGTGTGCTCGGACTACGCGGTCTGGAAGTCGGCCATCGCCATCCAGGGCCCCGAACTGGGCGCCAGCGCCGCCGTGGCGGCGGACGGCCAGCGGCTGCGGCAGTTCCTCCGCGCCAGCGGCATCGCCGACAGCGCCATCGTGGCCAAGCCGCTGGAGACCGAGGCCCGCTACCGCGTCGCCGAGAACGGCGCCACCACTTCCGACCTCATGGGCTACAAGGTCACGCAGCGCTTCGAGGTCCGCTCGGCCGACGTGGCGCACATCACCCAGCTCTCGCAGCGCGCCGGCGAGCTGATCGCGCAGGGGGTGCCGCTGGGCTCCTCCAGCGTGGACTACCTCTACACCCAGCTCGAGCGCGTGCGCGGCGTGCGCGGCGTGCGCGGCATGCGCGGCGTGCGGATGGGCGTCTTCCAGGTCACCCCGCGCAACTCCACCGAGGTGTCGGACTACGGGATGAACGACACCTCGTCGCTCGACAAGGACGTGACCGCCGTCGTCCGGGTGACCTTCGCGGTGGATTGAATCGGCCGCTCCCGCGCGATGGCCTATGCGGCGCGGAGTGAAACCTGGAGGGAACCCACTGCATCGTGCGGCACCGCCGTCCCACCTGGGACGGCGGCGCCCCGCTTTTATGCATCAGGTTGGATGCTTATTCATTTCTGACCCATCGCTCCATCCTCCCCTCTCTCAAGCAGTTGCGCCGGAAACGGATTGTAACCGGTTACATCTGGTCCGCGGGTTGCCTCAGGCGTGCCACGTCGGCGGGGGACTTTCGCGGAGGCACCGCGGAGTCCTCCGCCGGTGCTTACACGCTGCAGGAGACCTTTCATGCTCGTCACCGACCTGATCCTGACCGACGACACTCCCGGGGATGCGGCGTCGCGCCCCGTGATGCTGGACCGCTCGCGCACCGCCGACGCGGAGCGCATGAACCACCTGATCGGCTCCGGTCAGGTGCGGAGCCTTCACGACGCCATCGACCGCCAGATCCACGAGCTGCTCTGCGTGCGCGCGCGCCGGGCGGACCTGCCGGCGGAGGAGATCGCCGCCGGGCGGGCGCGGCTGCTGGACGGCATGGACCCGGCGCAGTACGGCCGCTGGGTCTGGTATCCCTGGAGCGCGCGGCTGGTGCACGTGCTCCCCCCGGCCGAGTTCGCCGAGGTGCGGCTGGACCGCAACCGCCACCAGGTGACCGACGAGGAGCAGCGCCGCCTGGCCGCCTTCCACGTGGGCGTGGTGGGGCTGGGCGTCGGCAACGCGGTGGCGCTCACGCTGGCGCTGGAGGGCGCCTGCGGCCACCTCAAGCTGGCCGACTCGGCCCCGGCGGCGCTCGGCGACCTCAACCGGCTGCGCGCCAGCGTGCACCACCTGGGGCTGCCGAAGACGGTGCTCGCCGCGCGGCAGGTGTACGAGGCGAACCCGTACGCGCGCGTGACCCTCTTCCACGAGGGGCTCACCGAGGAGAACGTCGACGACTTCCTGGGCGGCGACGTGCCCCTGCACGCGGTGGTCGACGCCTGCGACGACCTGTACCTGCGCGTGCTGCTGCGCGAGCGGGCGCGCGCGCGGAAGATCCCCGTGCTCTCCGCCGCCGGCGACCGGGGGATGGTGGAGGTGGAGCGCTTCGACCTGGAGCCGGGCGCCCCGCTCTTCCACGGCCGCGCGGGGAGCGTCACCGCGAAGGGGGTGCGGGGGATGGACGCCGGCGCGCGGGTGGCGCTGGAGCTCGCCGTGGCCGACGCGGAGCGCGCCTCGGCCCGGACCGCGGCGTCGGTGGTGGAGCTGCGGCGCACGGTGAGCGCGCTCCCGCGGCTGGCGTCGGAGGCCGCGCTCGCCGCCGCGGCGGTGGCGGTCGCGGTGCGGCGCGTCGGGCTCGGCGAGCCGCTCCCCGGCGGGCGGCGGCACCTGGACGCGGCCAGCGTGCTGGCGGCGCCGGGGGCGCCGGTGATCCCCATCGCCAGCCGGCGGCGGGGGGCGCGGCCGCTCCCTCTCGCGGGGGTGGACGGCCGCATCCCCGAGCTGGTGCGCTTCTGCGTGGAGCACGGGGTGCTCGCCCCCTCGGCGGGGAACCGGCAGCCCTGGCGCTTCAACTGGGACGGCGAGCGGCTCTGGGTGCTGCACGACCGCGCCCGCTCGGCCTCGCTCCTCGACCCCGGGCACCGCGCGGCGCACCTGGCGCTGGGCGCGGCCATCGAGAACATCGCGATCGCGGCGGCGCACCGCGGCGTGCGGCTGCGGATGGAGCCCTTCCCCCGCCCGCGCGACCTCTCCGTGGCCGCGGCGCTCACCTTCGAGCCGGGAGAGGCGGGGCTGGAGGACGACGCCGCGCTCTTCCCGTACCTGGCCCTGCGCGCCACCAACCGCCGCCCCGGCAAGCGCGCCGCGCTCGGGGCGAAGACGCTCACCGCGCTGGCCGACGCGGCGCGGCTGCGCGGCGCGCGGCTGGACCTGGTGACCGGGCGCGAGGCGCTGGCCGAGCTGGCGGCGGTCTCGGGCGCGGGCGAGCGCATCCGCCACCTCACCCGCGAGCTGCACCGGGAGATGGTCGACGAGCTGCGCTGGTCCGGCGACGAGGCGCGCGGCGCCGGCGACGGCGTTCCCGTGGAGGCGCTGGAGCTCACCGCGCCGCAGCGGGCGGCGCTGGGGCTGGCGGCGCGGCCGGAGGTGGCGGCCATGCTGCGCGACCTGGGCGGCGGGCGCGCCTTCCAGGAGCTGGCGGAGCGCGCGGTGCTGCGCTCCTCCGCGGCGGGGCTAATCACGGTCGGGGGCGCGTCGCCGGGGTGCGCGCTGCGCGGGGGGCGCGCGGTGGAGCGGCTCTGGCTGGAGGCGACGCGGCTGGGGCTGGCGCTGCAGCCGGTGACGGCGCTCGTCTACCTCTTCGAGATGCTGGACGGGAGCGGCGCCACCATCTTCTCCGGCCGCGAGCGCGACGAGCTGCGCTCCCTGCGCGCCCGCTTCGACGCGCTCTTCGCCGCGGCGAACGGCGGCACGCGGCTGATGCTCTTCCGCGTGGCCACGGCCGCGGCGCCGAGCGCCCGCTCCCCGCGGCGCCCGCTGGAGGCGGTGCTCACCTGGGGCCGCCCCGCGCTGGCGGCTTAGGATCCCACCCAGGAGGCACGGAGGACCAGAGGGGCCGAGCAGGGCCTCTCTGGTCCTTCGTGCGTCCGTACGAGTCTCATCACCGCGGGGAGAACTCAGCGCTCCCGCCCCGCCCGCCATCTCCGTTCCCACGGTGGCGCATCAGTTGCGCAAATCGTTGCCAGCACTCGCATTCCCCCGCTCTCGCGAGCCTTGACACCCCGTCTCCTCTGGCGCATCGTTGGATGAAAACCGATCAATCCTGACGGGACGAAACGATGACGACGCTGGCGCACCCCACGACCGACGGCTACGGACGTCCCCGCGACTCTCGCGCAATGCTGGAGCGCGCGATCGCCGACGCGCCGAGCCACGTCCCGCCGCCGGCGGGGTGGCTGCGCCGCCTCTTTGCGCACGACCGCTCGGCCGCCGCGCTGGTCCGCCGATACCGCCTCCAGCCCGCGATCGAGCACGCGTACGAGCGCGTCGCGCACGAGATGGGCCCCGTCCGCGTCAAGGTCTCGGCCGAAGACAGCTTCGGCACTGAGTTCGTGATGGTGGTATTTCTTTGCGACAGCCTCGACTTCGACCGGATGATCGATTTCGAATCGACAGTGGGGGCGGAATGCGACCGAATCCTCGGTAGGACCGGAGAACGGCTGGTGATCAGCGTAGATCCCGATCCCGCGCGTGTGGGTCGATGACGGAATTCGACGCGGAAGAATGGCTTGAGGTCGCGGAGATCTGCTGCGAGCGGATCGATGGGGTAGATCAGGAGGCGCTTCTCAGGACTGCCCTGAACCGCGCGTACTACGCGGCGCTACTATGCGTCAAGCGGCGGATCGAACGCGTACACGGTCGCGGTTCTGTCTCAGGTTTCCGAACGCATGCCGCTATTCTGGGAGCGGTACAGTCAGGCGGGAGCCGGTTCTTGGAGATCCTGAAGGTTTTGCGGTCGTTGCGCGCACGTCGCGAGGCAGCGGACTACGAGTTCCGATCGGAACCGCTGGCGTGGAGCATGGTGCACAAACAGGTCGGTCGAAGCCGCGCCCTCATCCGGCAACGCATCAAGGCGCTCCCCGACGCGGAGTTCCGCAGGCTGGTGATACCGAATACCTGAGGTCGAGCGAACCAATTTCGATGACGACGCTGGCGCACCCCACGACCGACGGCTACGGCCGCCCCCGCGACGCTCGCGCGCTGCTGGAGCGCGCCATCGCCGACGCGCCGAGCCACGTTCCGCCGCCGGCGGGACGGCTGCGCCGCCTCTTCGCGCGCGACCGCTCGGCCGCCGCGCTCATCCGCCGCTACGGTCTGCAGCCCGCCATCGAGCACGCCTACGAGCGCGTCACGCGCGAGATGGGTCCTATCCGCGTCGAGATTTCGGCCGAGGACAGCTTCGGGACGGAGTTCGTGATGGTGGTGTTCCTCTGCGACAGCCTTGACTTCGACCGGATGATCGAGCTCGGATGGGAAGTGGGGGAGGAGTGCGATCGGATGCTCGGCAAGAACGAAGAAAGGTTGATCATCAGCGTCGTATCCATGGTTGATCGATGAGCACCTTCGACCCTGAGGAATGGGTGGAAGTCGCCGAGCTGTGTTGCGATCGCATCGAAGGCCTCAGCGGAGAGGCCTTGCTGCGGACTGCGTTGAACCGCGCCTACTACGCCGCGCTCCTCTGCGTGAAGCGGCGCATCGAGCAGGCTCATGGCGAGGGTTCCATCCCAAGATTCCAGACGCATGCGGCGATCCTCGCTACCCTGCGGACGGGAGGGCGCGCGTTTACCGGCATCCGGGACGGGCTGCGCTCACTGCAGACTTTCCGCGAGAGGGCAGACTACGAGCTTCGTTCGACGCCGCTGATCTGGGGCGTAGTCCATTCCCAGGTCCGCATGAGCCGCGAGCTGATCCGTACGCGCATCAAGTCGCTGCCTGACGCAGAGTTTCGCAGGCTGGTGATTTCGAGCAACTGAGATCCGGCAAACCGATTCCGATGACGACGCTGGCGCACCCCACGACCGACGGCTACGGCCGCCCCCGCGACGCTCGCGCGCTGCTGGAGCGCGCCATCGCCGACGCGCCGAGCCACGTTCCGGCGCCCGCTGGATGGCTGCGGCGCCTGTTCGCGCGCGACCGCTCGGCCGCCGCGCTGGTCCGCCGCTACCGCCTCCAGCCCGCCATCGAGCACGCGTACGAGCGCGTCACGCGCGAGATGGGCCCCGTCCGCGTCGAGATCTCGGCCGAGGACAGCTTCGGGTCGGAGTTCGTGATGGTGGTGTTTCTCTGCGACAGCCTCGACTTCGACCGGATGATCGAGCTCGAAGAACAGGTGAGCGATGATTGTCGATCGCGGATCGCAGATCGCGACTGGCATCGCCTGTTGATTACCCTGGATCCTGACAACATCACCTACGAAGCGAATGAGCTCGTTCGATCCTGAGCAATGGCTGGACGTCGCCGAGGCCTGCTGTGAACGGATCGTCGGCGTAGACGAAGAAGCGCTCCTCCGGACGGCTCTCAATCGAGCCTACTATGCCGCATTGCTTTCGGTCAGGCAGCGGATCGAACACGCCCAAGGATCACGCGCAGTGCCACGCTCCCGTTCACACGCTGCGATTCTCGGTGCGCTTCGGGCAGGTGGTGGCGGCTTCGTCCGAATCCACGACAGCCTTCAGCGGCTGCGTGCCCGGCGCGAAGCGGCTGACTATGAGCTTCGCTCCAAGCCGCTCGTCGAAAGCAAGGTTCAGACAGACATCGAACGGAGCCGGGCCTTGATCCGCACACGCATCAAGGCGGTCCCCGAGGCGGAGTTCCGCAAGCTCCAACTACGATGATCTCAAAATCACTGCGGGAGCACGCAGCGCAGCCGGGCGATGGTGCCGGGGAGGTGGTGGCCGGGGCCCTCGCTGGTGAGCAGCACGGTGCCGTCGTCGGCGAGGGAGACGGCCTCGCCCTGCGGCTCGGCCAGCGGCTCCAGGTCGAGCTGCGAGAAGGGGCCGCCGCTCCCCAGCAGGTCGGCCGTGCGGTAGAAGGCGAGCGCCGCGTACGTCCGCACCGCCACCCACTTTCCGTTCGGCGACGCGCTCGCCCCCGTCACCCGGTCCCCCGTCTGCGCCGCCCGGGGCGCCAGGCGGCGGACGCGCTGCAGCGTGGCGGTCTCGCCCTCGCGCAGCGGCGTGGGCCAGCGGAAGAGCTCGATCTCGCTGTCGATCCCCTTGCTCACCAGGTACAGGCTGCCGTCGGAGAGGAGCGCCATCGCCTCGATGTCGGTGCGCTTCCCCGGCAGCACCGCCTCGTACTCGCGCGCGCGCGCCCGGGTCGCGCGCGGGTCGGGCTCGGGGACCACCGCCAGCCGCACGGTGTGCTTCCCCCCGCCCCGGCGGTTGTCGCCGGTGTCGGCGATGTACAGGCACTGGCCCGCGCCCTCGGGGCAGCGCCCGGCCGCGATGTCTTCCCAGTCGCGGTTCCTGGCGCCCTCCACCCGCACCGCCCCCAGCCGCCGCCCGTTCGCCGCGATCGGGAAGAGGTCCGCGTCGTGCCCGGAGTCGTTGTGCGTCCAGTACATCCCCGGGCGGGTGCGGCTCTCCACCAGCCCGCTGCTCTCCTCCAGCCCGTCGGTGAGCGCGAGCCCCTTCTCCATCACCTGGCACTCCGCCGGCGCCGCCGTGGCGTCGGCCGGGGCGACGGTGGACTGCGCGCGCGGGTCGCGCGCCGGGGCCTCGTCCACCTCGCACGCCGCGGCGGCGACGGCGAGAAGGGCGGCCACGGCCGCGAGGGGGCGGAAACGGATCGGTCCCACGCGCATGGGGTTCTTCGCGGGAAGAAGGGTCAGCCGGTGATGATCGCCACCCGCCCGGGCTCCGGCGGCGGGAGCGCCGGGTCGCGCGGCGCGCGGTCGGGGCGGCGGTAGTAGGTGCCGTCGGAGCCCAGCTCCCACGCCCTGGGGTGCGCGAGCTGCTCCTCGAGGATGGCGTCGAGCCGCGCGCGGTGCTCGGGGTCGCGCACGGGGCAGGCCACCTCGACCCGGCCGCTCAGGTTGCGCGTCCGCCAGTCCGCCGACCCGATGTAGTACTCCGGATCGCCGCCGTTGGCGAAGCGGAAGATGCGGGCGTGCTCCAGGTAGCGCCCCAGCACGCTCACCACGCGGATGTTCTCCGAGAGCCCCGCCACCCCCGGGCGCAGCGCGCAGAGGGAGCGCACGATCAGCTCCACCCGCACCCCGGCCTCGCTCGCGCGGTAGAGCGCCGCGATCAGGTCGCGGTCGGCCAGGCCGTTCACCTTGGCCACCACGTGCCCGCCCCGCCCCGCGCGCACGTGGGCCACCTCGCGGTCGATCATCTCCACGAAGCGGTCGCGCATGGTGGAGGGCGCCACCAGGAGCAGGCGGTGGCGCGGCGGGTTCCCCGCGGCGGTGAGCGCGTTGAAGAGCTCGGCCACCTCGTCGGTGATCCCGGGGTCGGCGGTGAGCAGCCCCAGGTCGGTGTACGCCGCGGCGGTGGTGGCGTTCAGGTTCCCCGTTCCTACGTAGGCGTAGCGCCGCACCCCGTCCTTCTCCCGGCGCACCACCAGCGCCACCTTGGCGTGCACCTTGAGCCCCGGCATCCCGTACACCACGTGGATCCCGGCCGAGCGCAGGTAGCGCGCCCACTCGATGTTGCGCTCCTCGTCGAAGCGCGCGGTGAGCTCCACCAGCGCCACCACCTGCTTGCCGCCGGAGCTGGCGCGCTGCAGCGCCTCCACGATGCGCGAGCGGCGGTTGGTGCGGTAGAGCGCCAGCTTCACCGCCACCACGTCGGGGTCCTCCGCCGCCTCCAGCACGAAGCGCTCGACCGTGGCCTCGAAGGAGTCGCGCGGGAACTCCACCAGCACCTCGCGGCGGCGGAGCACGTCGACGATCGCCTTCGGGTCCAGCGGCTCGCGCGGCGGCTCCGCCGGCCAGTGGCCACCCTTCACCTCGAGCGACGCGAGCTCGCGCAGCCCGCGCAGGTCGATCAGCCCCTCCACCTCGTACACGTCCTCGTCGCCCAGCGGCCACGCCTGTTCGGGGGTGTCGAGGCGCAGCTCGCGCAGCAGCAGCGCGCGCAGCCGCTCGGTCATCGAGTCCTCCACCTCCACCCGCACCACCGGCCGCGAGCGGCGGCGCTGCACCTCCTCCTCCACCGCCTCCAGCAGGTCCACCACGCGGGTGCGGTCCAGCAGCAGCTCGGCGCTGCGGGTCACGCGGAAGGTGGAGGCCGCGTCGACCTCCATCCCCGGGTAGAGCCGGTGGAGGTTGTCGACGATCACCGTCTCCAGCGTGGCGAAGCGCCCCTTTCCGTCCAGCGGCACGAAGCGCGGGAGGCCGTCGGGGAGCTCTACCACCCCCAGCCGCTCGCTCCCCGTGAGCGGCTCGCGCAGCAGGGCGACGAGCGACGGCCGCTGGTTGCGGATGTGCGGGAAGGGGTGCCCCGGCCCCGCCGCGAGCGGGGTCACCAGCGCGTGCACCTCGGCGTCGTAGTACTCGCGCAGCTGCGCGCGCTCCTCGGCGTCCAGGGCGCTGCGGCGCACCACCTCGATCCCGTGCTCGCGCAGCTCGGGGAGGAGGCGGTCGAAGAGGAGCCGGTAGGCCGCATCGGCCAGCCGCCGGGCGCGGGTGCCGACGGCGTCGAGCTGCTCGCGCGGGGCCACGCCGTCCAGCGAGAGCTTCGTGCTCCCCTGCACCACCTCGCGCTTGTAGCCGGCGACGCGGACACGGAAGAACTCGTCCAGGTTGCCGCCGAAGATGGAGAGGAAGCGCACCCGCTCCAGCAGCGGCACCTCGGGGTCGCCCGCCAGCTCCAGCACGCGCCGGTTGAAGGCCAGCACGCTCAGCTCGGGGTTGAGCAGCGTTCCCGCCGGGAGCGCGCCGGGGGGGAGGGCAGAGGGGGGCACGGGGAGGGCCGGCGCGGCGCGCAGCACGTTGCGCGCGGCGTGGTCGTGCTCGACCCACGCGGGGCTCAGGGGGTGCACGGGGATGTCGGAGCGCGCCAGCACGTGCAGCGCCGCCAGCGTGGCGTCGTCGCGCAGCGAGGGCGATCCCGCCGCCCGGATCAGCTCGTCGATGGGGAGGTGGAGCACCCCCGCCGCGTCGGGGACGATCTCCGCGTCTTCCGTCATCCACACCTCGGTGGCCGGCTGGCGCGCGGAGCCGGGGCCGGTGCCCATGAAGCGCACCCGCCCCTCCGCCCCCAGCCGCTCGCGCAGCACCCGCCGCGCCGCGTCGATCCCCGTCCCGGGCCCCGCCGGCACCTCCAGCGTGTCGCCCTGACGGAGGAGCGCGACGCGGCCGCCGTGGTAGACCACCACGGCCACCCGGCGGGCGGAGCGGACCGCCTCTTCCAGCCAGTCGACCTCGATCTCCTCCAGGGAGCGCGTCCAGCGGCGCAGCGGGTCGCCGGTGAGCAGGGAGAGGCCGAACGCCTGCTCCAGCGTCCGCGCGGCGGCGCGCGCCGCGGGGGTGTCGTCGGGGAGGCGCACCTCGACCTCGAAGAGCTCGGCCGAGACGTCGCGGTCGCGCACCATCCGCTCGTCGCAGGCGACCTCCACCCGCAACGGGCCGTCGTCCGAGGCGAGGACGGCGGCGCGGACGCGGCGGCGCGTCTCCACCTCCAGCCAGGGGCGGAGCCGCGCGGGGTCCACCAGCGCGCGCAGCAGCGCGCCGGCCTCGTCGTCGGCGGAGAAGAGCGCTTCGGGAGAGGGGCCGCGGCCCGAGGTGGCGGCGCTGGCGGGGCGGCGGCGCTTCCCGTCGCGCACCTCCACCGCCAGCGTCAGCTCGCCCGAGGGGTAGAAGCGCACCCCGGCGGTGGCCCCGCGGCGGCGCAGGTCCAGCTCCGGGGTGTCGTAGTAGACGTCGCGGAAGAGCTCGGTCGAGGGCTCGCCCTCGTCCCGCCCGCCGGGGAGCGGGTCGGACGCGACGCGCTCCAGCGCCGCGCGGTCGGGCGCGGCGAAGCGCACCACCAGCTCGTCGCCCCGCGCGGCGGCGGGGTCCTCCCCCGCTACGCGTTTCCTCGCGCGCGCCATCTCCCCGCTCAGAAGGGAAGGCCGAAGGCGAAGTAGAGGGTGCCCTCCTCCCCCTTCGCGTAGTACGCCGACACCGCCCGCGTGCGGTCCAGAAAGGTGAAGAAGAGCCCGCCGCCCACCGCCGTGTGCCACCCGCCCGGCGACGCGCCGTTGTACCAGACGCGCCCCCCGTCCGCCAGCCCCAGCGCGCCCAGCTCGCCGCGCACCAGCCCCAGGTTCACGCGCCCCACCACCTGCCTGAGCTCCGCGCTCCCGTACGCCGAGGCGTCGCCGGCGAAGCGATCGGAGGCGTGGCCGCGGAGCGTGTGCGAGCCGCCCAGGTACGCCGCGTACTGGAAGGGGAAGCCGCCCCACACCCGCTGCCCCCCGGCGCGGAGCGCCAGCGTGGGCCCGCCCGACCCGGCGGAGAGGTACGCCGTGGCCTGCGCGCGCGCCAGCCCGAAGGCGTCGGCGTCGTGCGAGGTGAGGGGGAAGCCGCTCCCGGTGGCGCTCAGGGTGAAGCCGGAGCGGTGGTAGACGGTGGAGTCGGTGCGGTCCAGCGCCACCCCGGCGCGCACCCCCGCGGCCAGGTAGTCGTCGTTGCCGCGCGGGTTGTCGTCGCTCGAAGGGGAGCCGGGGACGGGCTCGGCGTCGGTGAAGCGCCCGGTGAGGCCCCCCACCAGCCAGGCGCCGCGGCCGATCCCCCACCAGCGCTCCACGTCGCCCAGCATCTGCCGCTCGAACACGGTGAAGTGGTCGTGCGACAGCCCCCCCGCCGTCGTGGCGTTGCCGAAGCCGAAGAAGCGCGAGGCCTCCATCTCCGACAGGCGCACCAGCACCTCGGTGCGGTCGTCCGGCCGGCCCACGGAGCGGAACTCCCCCCGGTAGTCGGCGCCGAAGCGCCCATGCTGCAGCAGCCAGAGGAAGCGGAAGCTCTGCTTCACCGCGAAGGGCTCGCGGCGGAAGCCGTAGCGCTTCCACGTCGGCCCGATCGCCAGGAACGGCCCGGTGCCGGCGCGGTGCCATCCCCCCGAGGGGGTGAAGGCCGAGGCCGAGTACCCCCAGTCGCGCGGGGGAAGGCGGCCGCCGCCGGGCTCCCAGTTCTCCATCGGCCAGGTCCGCTCGTCCACCCGCGTGCGCGGGCGGCGGGTGTAGCGGTTGGTGCCGGCCTCGTCGTAGAAGGCGGTGCGGTGGCCGGAGCGCCCCTCGTCGGCCAGGTCGTCGTCGCCCGGGCCGCCGATCACCCGCACGATCACCTGCTCGGGGCCGGAGCCGAAGACGCGCGCCCGGTCGTCGCCGCCGTGCAGGTAGACGCGCACCTCGCGCGACTCCACCCAGTTCAGCTCGCGGCGGTAGAAGGGCTCGCCGCCGCCGGCGGGGCGCAGCGTCACCCGCAGGTTCCCGCCGGGAAGGCGCTCCACCTCGGCGAGCTCCGCCGCCCCGGTCCCGTGCGCCTCGGCCTCGCGGGCGACGATGCGGTAGAAGTCGCGCGACGCGCGCGGCAGGTCGTCGCGCCGGGCGCGCAGCAGCGCACCCAGCCGCTCGCCCCGGCGCTGGCGCCACTCCGGCGGGAGCGCGGCCAGCGCGGAGTCGATCGCCGCGTCGGTGAGGCTCGCCTGCACCGCGCGCGTCACCGCTTCCCACGCGGCGCGGTCCACCCCGCCCAGCAGGCGCCGGTCGACCGGGGCGGCGTTCACCATCAGCGACCGCACCGGGATGCGCTCGCCGAAGCGCACCAGGTTGGGGATGCTCCCCGCGGCCAGGCCCACCAGGAAGCCGTCGTAGTCCACGAAGGAGTAGTCGCGGTCGCGGGGGACGGTCGCCCAGCGGTGCCCCGCGCCTTCCGGGAGGCGCGCCCAGCGGTACTGGTCGGCGTGGCGGTCCCAGTCGCCCAGCATCATGTCCACCAGCCGCACGGCCAGGTAGAGCCGGTCGTCGAAGCGCTCGGCCGGGCCGCTCTCCAGCGCCGCGATCATGCCCGCGTACTCCACCAGCCGGTCCGCGCCCGGAACCGCGGCGGGGTGCTCCTCGTCGAAGCGCTCCTCCAGCGTCCCCAGCCGCCCCGCGAAGCGCGCGCGGAACTCGCCCAGGCGCGCGTCGTCCGGCATCAGGAAGAGCCGCTCGGAGGAGTGCGGGATCCCGGCGGAGGCCTCCAGCCGGTGCGCGGCCACGCCCACCGCGGGGACCAGCGACGACACCTGGTCCTGCACCACCGCGCTCACCGCGGTCTTGCGCAGGTCGCGGTGCATCTCGGCCGTGGGCTCCTTGTCCACCAGCCGGAAGGCGTACATGCGCCCGTCGGCCGCGCGCAGGCGGAGCGACGGCGTCTGCCGCCCGCCGCCCACCCCGGTGGGGGTGAGCCCGCCCGCGTACGAGGCCAGGTCGAGCACCGGCACCCGCACCGGCGCGGTCCACAGGTCGCGGTACGAGCTGCCGAAGAGGAAGCGCCGGAGCCCCCCGGCGCCGTAGCGCTCCCCGGCCGCCACCGTCGTGTCGCGCTGCGCCGGGGCCGGCGCCGCCGCCAGGGCCAGGAGCGCCGCCGCCAGGGCGGCCGCGCGCGGGCGCCTCACGGGCGCCCCCCCGCCGGCGGCGGTGCGGGCGGAGGCGGAGCGGGCGCGGGTGCGGGGGGAGCGGGCATGGGCGATGGCGGTGGGGCGGCCGCGGCCGAGTCGATCGGCGCGGCGGCGGGGGGCGCGGGGGGGCGGATCAGCGGGGGCGTATCGAGCCACATCGAGAACTCCTCCTTGAACGTCCCGTCGGCGTTCACGGTGCGGTAGGCGACGCGCACGCGGCCGTCGCGCAGGAAGGCGATGGTGGTCCACCCGCTGACGCGGCGGGCGTAGAGGGTGCCGGGGATGGCGCGCGCGGGGGTGGTGTGGTTGTAGATCCCGCCGCCGCTCACCACCTGGTAGTGCGCCCCCACCCCCCGCAGGAGCTGCAGGTTGTGCTCGTGGCCGGCCGCGTGGATGAGCGGCGCGTTCCCCTGGAAGGCGCGCACCATCCCCGCGATCAGCTCGCGGTACTCGCGCCCCGTCACGTCCTGCCGCGCGAAGATCCCCGACTGCCGCGCCCAGGGGTGGAAGGGGAAGAGGTAGGTGGGCCAGTCGAAGTACCCGCCGTGCTGCCCCCCCGAGACCAGCGGGTGGTGGCTCAGCACCACGGTGCGCCGCTGCCCCGCGCCGGCCAGGTCGGCGCGCAGCGAGTCGACCACCTCCTCCTCGGTGCGCGCCCGGCAGCGCGACGACTCGCCGTGCGGCCGCGGGTTCCCCACGTGCAGCCACCACTGCGTGTCGAGGATGATCAGCCGCACGTAGTCGCCCATGTCGACCACCACCGGGCCCGGGCAGCCGCCCTCGGGGAGGAACTTCACCAGCCCGCGGCCGCGCGCGTTCACGTAGCGCTCCTCGGCGCGGATCGCCTCCCAGCCGCCCGTGGTCCCCGCCGCCCAGTCGTGGTTGCCGGGGATCATGATCCCGTGCACCCCCGTGGCGAGGAGCGGGGCGAGCTGCGCGTCGATGATGCGCTCGTTCTCGCGCCGCTCGGCGGCGGTGCTGTCGCGCACCATCCCGCGCGGGTACACGTTGTCGCCCAGGAAGACGACGTAGCTGTACTTGGGGTCGTAGGAGAGCTCGGTCTGCAGCGCCTTCATCACCGGCTCGCCGCCGGGCGCGGGGAGCCCCGCGTCGCCGATCAGGACCAGGCGCAGTTCCAGCGTGTCGGACGCCGACACCCCGGGGCTCACCCGCCCCAGCCCCTTCACGTATCGAAAGCACCCGCCCAGCTGCAGGGCCGCCACCGCCAGCAGGGCGGCGGCCGCGACGCGTCGGCTCGTCCTCATCGCTCGTCCGGTCATGAATCCAGGCCGCGCGCGGCTCACCCCTTCTTCCGCTTCCGCTTGCGCTGGCGGGTGCGGAAGGGGAAGAACTCGGCCGCGTCGACCTGCTCGCTCCAGCGTTCGTCCAGCGCGCCCACCAGGTCCACGGGCGCGATGTCGTCCTTCAGCCGCACGAGGTATTCCAGCGTGTGCATCTGCCCCCCGCGCGGCACCACGTCGACCATGCGCCAGTCGCGGGCCAGGTCGCCCAGCGCCTCCTGCACGGTGGTGCGCGCCAGGTCGGGCTCGGAGCTGTGCACCAGCAGCACGCCGTCGGTGCGCATGTCCTCGCCCACCTGCAGCATGCGCCGGCGGATGGCGCGCTGCTGCGCCGGCTCCTCGGCCACCAGCAGCGCCTGGTCGCCCACCGAGAGCACCCCGGTGCGCCCGTAGCTCCCGCCGTAGAGCGAGCCGATGTTGTACTTCCAGACGGTGAGCACCACGAAGTTGAAGGCGATGGAGATGGCCAGCGCCACGTCCATCGCCTGCACCCCGGCGGAGAGGCCGCAGGCGATCACCAGGAAGATGTAGACGGCGTCGCGCGGGTCCTTCAGCGTGTTGCGGAAGCGCACCGCGGCCACGATTCCCGCCAGCGAGAAGGCGAGCGCCAGCGAGTTCCGCACCACCATCGCCGTCCCCGCCACCACGATGGGGAGGATGATGACCGAGGCGACCAGCGCGGGGTCGTAGCGGAAGCGCTTGGTGAGCATGTACACCCACGCCACCGGCACCACCAGCAGCAGCGCCGCCGCGATCACCACCAGGGTGATGAGCAGCCGGCCGAGCGCCTCCATGAGCGACACCTTCGCCCCGAAGTCGAGGTCCGTCGCCATCAGCCCGCCGCCGCGGTCGGCGAGAACGGTGGACGAGATCAGCGCCTCGCGCACCGGCTCCACGAAGTACACCAGGGGGGCGAGGAGCGCGATCAGCACCACGTAGTAGAGCGTCAGCCGCAGGTAGGGGTGGCTGCGCCCCTCCACCGCGCGCTCGAAGATGGTGCGGCGGGGCGAGCGGCCGCGCGGCGTACGCAGCACCGTGCCGGGGGGCGGCGGCGCGTAGGGCCCCGAGGTGGGGAGCGCCAGCAGCGTCTCGGACTCGCCCTCCGGCACCACCGGGTCGGGTCCGTCCAGGTTTTTCCTGTCGCGCATCGGTGTGAGCCGGTCCGGGTCGGATGGCGGGCGCGGGGGAGCGAGCACGAAGTGCGCCGCGGGCAATCTACGCGTCAGCGGCCGAAACAGAAGGTCTCACGCAGAGACGCAGAGGCACGGAGAGCTCGCGGCGCTCTCTCCGTGCCTCTGCGTCTCTGCGTGAGACCCTTTTTTCGTCAGGCGCCGCTGCCGGCGGGGGCGAGCGACGGGAGGGTGATCCCAGTGGTGGCCGCGGCCCCCTCGCGCGCGGCCATGCGCTCGGCCTTGCGGCGGTTGCGGCCGCTCTCGCGCGTGCCCTCGAGCTCCACCAGGAACTTCTCGCTCGCCGTGGCGAAGGCGCCCTGCTGGCGCAGCTCGGTGAGCAGCACCCCGGTGAACTCCTGCACCGCGCGGCGCAGCGAGCTGTCGCTGGCGTAGCCGCAGGTGTAGGCGACCGAGAGCACCGTCTGGCTGGGGTCGTCGAGCAGCTCGCAGGCGAGCAGCACGCGCATCCACGCCAGGATGCGGCGTGGGGGCGGCAGGTCCGCCTGCTCGGCCCAGCGCAGCAGCGTGCGCTCCGAGAGCCGCAGCGACGCGGCCAGGTCGCGCCCGTGCCCGCCGTCGGCCACCACCTCGGCGGCGGCCATCAGCAGGGTGCGCGCGCGGCCGCTCAGCGTGGGCGGGAGCGAGCGCTCCAGCAGGCTCTGCAGCGGGCGCCCCGTGGCCTTGCGCAGCCGGCGGCCGATCGCCTCGAGGGTGTCTTCCTCCTCCAGCGCGATCACCTCCTTCACCCCCCACTCGCCCAGGGTGCGCAGGTCGCGCACGCGCTGGCGCTTGATCTCGAGCGCGGCGATCACCGTGGCGGAGGGGTGCTCCCAGAGGAGCGAGCGCAGCTCGGGGGCCAGCTCGGCCTCGGTGCCGTAGCTGTGGATGTAGGGATCGACCACCACCAGCGCGGCGGGCGGCGCTTCCTTTAACGCCACGCGGAGCTGGTCCCAGTCGTTCACGAATTGGCTCTTGAAGCGCTGGCTGCCGATGCGGCGCAGCCGCTCCTTGAACACTCCGTCGGAGTGGAGCACGATCAGCGGTCGGGCGACGGCCTGCATAATCTGTCGTCTCGCTGTGGGAGGAGGTCGGGCGCGGCGCCTCGCGACATACGCGAAACGTACACCAACGTAACCTAATCACCTCCGGCTACGAAGTCCAGTTGTCCAGCTCTTTGGTGAGATCCATGGAGAGACCCTCACACCCAGATGTCATCCTGACGAGACCGTTGAGTAACCGCCCCCAATGGTGTCGTGTGAGAGGGTGTTGCTGAACCCGTTCTTCGGACCCTCTGGGTGTCATCCTGAGGCCCGGCCACGCGGAAGCAGCTTGCACTCCGATGGCGGCAGGGCCGTGAGGATCTGATTGCGGTCACGCCAGAGCCGGCTGCGGAAGCTCGTGCGGAAGCCACGGCCTCACGTTCGCTCGTCGATGCCACGCAGGAAAAGCCGGGC